>JACQPB010000017.1 GCA_016202305.1 Candidatus Iainarchaeum sp.
CGGCACATACGTCACAGCCAGAAAATACGAAAACATGCAGCATGAAATGCTCTTCAAAGCACAACTCTACAACCAACTACTCTGAATAGCGCATAGTGAGCCGACAGGCTCAACAAAACCATGAGTTATGCAACACAGCAATCGGCCGCAGCACCAAATACCCTTATAAACGTTCGTGCGCATAATATTTTTTTTAGATGAACCGGCCAGGATTTTTCGAAAAGCTTTTTTTCACCGGTTTGCCTTTTCCTTCCAGCATAAACCGGTTTTCACTTGCAGGGGTGCCTTTTTGACGCCCGGCCCTGATGCAAGGCTCGTGCTCGAGGACGGCACGACTTTCCATGGCCGCTCCTTCGGCTTCCCGCGCTCGACTTCTGGCGAAGTGGTGTTCAACACCGGCATGGTGGGCTATAATGAGAGCCTCACCGACCCGAGCTATGCCGGCCAGGTACTCTGCCTCACTTACCCTCTCATAGGCAATTACGGCGTTCCGGGAAAAATCCTTGAAAACGGCCTGATAAGGAATTTCGAGTCCCACAAGATACAGGTGCAGGCGCTCGTAGTGAACTGTTATTCCGGCGCATTTTCACATCATGCCGCGGCAAAGTCGCTTGCCGACTGGCTCAATGAGGAAAAAATCCCCGCGATGGCGGGAATAGACGTCCGTGCCCTGACCAAAATACTCCGCGAGAATGGCACGATGCTCGGAAAGATAATCATTGACGGGAAGGACACGGAGCTTCACGACCCTAACGCGGTCAACCTCGTTGCGGATGTCAGCATCCACAAGCCGATTGTGTACGGCAAGCATGGAAAGAAGGTGCTGCTTGTCGACTGCGGCGCCAAGAACAACATCATTCAGTCGCTCCTGGCCCGCGGGATGCGCGTGATAAGGGTTCCATGGGACTATGACTACATGTCAAAGGGCTGCGAATTCGATTTCGATGGAGTATTGGTGAGCAACGGCCCCGGAGACCCGAAAGCGTGCGTCGCGACAATAGACGGCATGCGCAGGGCAATCGCCGACGAAAGGAATATTTTCGGCATCTGCCTCGGAAACCAGCTGCTTGCGCTCGCCGCAGGTGCGGACACTTACAAGCTCAAGTACGGCCACCGCGGCCAGAACCAGCCGGCCTACATAGTTGGCGAAAAGCGGTGCTTCATAACCTCGCAGAACCACGGATTTGCCGTGAACGAGGCCACGCTCCCGCAGGGCTGGGAACCATGGATGCGCAATGCGAATGACGACACCAACGAGGGCATAAGGCACAAGAGCAAGCCCTTTTTCTCGGTGCAGTTCCACCCGGAGGCGAATCCGGGGCCGACGGATACGGCATTCCTGTTTGATGATTTCTTGAAGGTGATTAAATGAGTTGGCGAAGCATAACCTCATTGCACGGAGGTGAAGCACTTGGATGAATAAGCTGAAAAAAGTTCTGTTGCTGGGCTCTGGCGCCTTGCAGATCGGACAGGCCGGCGAAAGCAGGATATGGTTATGATTATAGCTATTCTTGCCGCCCATTCGACTACTCCGGTTCGCAGGCCATCAAGGCCTTCAAGGAAGAGGGCATCGAGGTCGTTGTCATAAACCCCAACATTGCCACTGTGCAGACTTCGAAGGGGTTCGCGGACAAGGTCTATTTCCTGCCAATCACCCCATTCTTCGTCGAGCGGGTGATTGAAAAGGAGAAGCCCGATGCCATTGCTCTCTCCTTCGGGGGCCAGACCGCGCTGAACTGCGGCCTCAAGCTCGGGAAAAAGGGCGTGTTCAGGAAGCACGGCATCGCTGTTCTGGGAACGCCGGTGAAAAGCATTGAGCTCACTGAGGACAGGGCGCTCTTCAACAGGGCATTGCGGAAAATCGGCGTGGATGTACCGAAATCCATAGCTGCCGCAAGCGCAAGAGAGGCGGTTGAGGCGGCGCGCAAGATAGGCTATCCTGTCATGGTCCGCGCGGGCTTCGCCCTCGGGGGGAGCGGCAGCGGCATAGTGAAGGCCGAGCCTGAGCTCCTGGAACTTGCGGGGAAGGCCTTCAAGTCGGTGCCGCAGTTGCTCGTCGAGGAGTGCCTTTACGGCTGGAAGGAGGTGGAGTATGAGGTCGTGCGCGACGCGTTCGACAACTGCATAACCGTATGCAACATGGAGAACTTCGACCCGCTCGGCATTCATACAGGGGAGAGCATAGTGGTCGCGCCTTCCCAGACGCTCGACAATCACGAGTACCACAAGCTCAGGGAGCTTTCAATCAAAGTTATAAGGCATCTCGGCATTGTCGGGGAATGCAACATACAATTCGCTCTCAGTCCGCACAACGACGAATGCCGCGTGATAGAGGTGAATGCGCGCCTCTCGAGGAGTTCCGCCCTTGCCTCCAAGGCGACGGGCTATCCGCTCGCGTTTGTGGCGGCAAAGCTCGGGCTTGGCTACAGCCTGCTTGACATACAGAACTCAATCACGAGGGTGACCAAGGCCTGCTTCGAGCCGGCGCTTGACTATGTCGTGGTGAAAATGCCGCGCTGGGACATGCAGAAGTTCAGGAACGTGAGCACGCGGATAGGGTCCGAAATGAAGAGCGTCGGCGAGGTAATGGCCATAGGGAAAACCTTCGAGGAGGCGATGCAGAAAGCCATCAGGATGCTCCAGATAGGGATGTACGGCCTCGTGGGGAACAAGGTAATATTTGAAAAGCTGGCACACGAGGTCAGGCACCCAACGGACCAGCGCGTATTCGCGATTGTGCAGGCCATCGAGAGGCGTGTTTCCCTTGACAAGATTTACAATGCATCCAAGGTTGACAGGTGGTTCCTCCAGCGCATAAAGAACGTGGTGGGCACAAAAAAGGAAATAGCCTCCCATTCCATTGAAACCCTCCCCGCGGACTTGCTGCTGCACGCAAAAATGCAGGGCTTTTCCGACAAGCAGATATCCATGCTCCTGGGCCTCGACTCGGAGCTCAAGGTGCGCGAGAAAAGGAAATCCGCAGGGATAAGGCCTTTCGTGAAGCAGATTGACACGCTTGCCGCCGAGTATCCAGCCAAAACCAATTACCTTTACCTCACTTACAATGCCTCGGAGCACGATGTGGATTTCGCTTCCGGCAATGCGGTGATAGTGCTCGGCTCAGGCGCATACAGGATTGGGAGCAGCGTCGAGTTCGATTACTGCTGCGTCGGTGCCGCTAAGGCAGCGAAGCGCACGGGCCGCGAGTCAATAATGCTGAATTACAACCCTGAAACGGTTTCCACTGATTATGATGAATGTGACAAGCTCTACTTCGACGAGTTGAGCTTTGAAACCGTTGCTGACATTTATGAACTCGAAAAACCCAAGGGGCTCATAGTTTCAATGGGCGGCCAGACACCAAACAGCCTTGCCCTCAAGCTCTGGAACCTCGGTTACACTGTCCTTGGCACTTCCCCGGAATCCATTGACCGCGCAGAGGACAGGCACAAGTTCTCCTCCCTGTGCGATTCGCTCGGCATTCCCCAGCCAGAATGGAGCGAGCTTTCCACCTTGCAAAATGCGGAAAAATTCGCCGAAAAAGCCGGCTACCCTGTACTGGTCAGGCCGTCATATGTACTCAGCGGCCAGGCGATGTCGGTTGCTTTCGACTCCAAGGGGCTCGCAGAATACATAGGGAAAGCTGCGCACCTGAGCAAGGAATACCCTGTCGTCGTAAGCAAGTTCGTGCTCAATGCGAGGGAAATAGAACTCGATGCCGTGGCGCAGGATGGCGAAATAATCGAATCAGCGGTCGTGGAGCACGTCGAGAATGCCGGCGTCCACTCAGGAGACGCTACCATGGTGCTGCCGCCGCAGAAAATTTACCTCGAAACCATGAGGCGCATCGACTCTGCTGGCAGGCAGGTCGCGAAGGCGCTCCGCATCTCAGGGCCTTTCAACATGCAGTTCCTTGCGAAAGGCAATGAAATAATGGTAATAGAGTGCAACCTGCGTGCCTCGCGCTCCATGCCTTTCGTATCAAAGGTCATGGGCGTTGACTTCATAGAAACCGCCTCCAGGGTAATTCTGGGCGAGAAGGTAAAGCCGAGCGGCAAATCTTTTATGGGCCTAGGCCATGTGGGCGTCAAGGCTCCGCAGTTTTCCTTCTCGCGCCTGCGCGGCGCTGACCCTGTTTCAGGCGTTGAAATGGCGTCTACGGGTGAAGTGGGGTGCATTGGCCCGGATTTCGAGGACGCTTTCCTCAAGGCGCTGCTGAGCACGGGTTATGCCATTCCAGAGAAAGGCGTCCTTCTGTCGCTTACAGGGGACGCGAACAGGCAGAAGCTGCTTGATGAGGCAAGGGAAATCTCAGGCTCGGGCCTGGATATATACGCAACCGAGCACACTGCGCAATTCCTGTCGGAAAAAGGTGTGGCGGCGAAAAAGGTCTTCAAGATTCACGAGAAAAAGAGTCCCAATGTCATGGAGCTGTTCCAGGGCGGAAAAGTTGACCTGGCGATAATAGTCGCTGACCAGTTCATGCAGATGGCCACCGACCCGAAGTATGACGTGCGCCGCGCCGCGGTGGACTACAATGTCCCGCTCATAACGAACCTGCAGATTGCGAAGGTGTTCCTCAGTGCAATAAGCGGGAAAAAACTAGGTGGCCTGGAAATAAAGGCGTGGAATGAATACGTGAAATGATTACTTTTGGCTATTATATTCTTTAACGAACGTGGTCAGCCCATTCAAAAATCTGTTAGACCTTCGGATAATCTCGATTGCCTTTTTTGGAGAAACTCTATTAGAAGGCAGAAGTTCTGCGGTAATGGCTAATGCGGTTGGCAACCCGAAATGCGAGATTGGCAACACTTCCGCATCTGGAAAATTTTTCACTTGCCACAAAAATAAACTCCTGAGAAATCTATTCGATTCATGGCTTGATGGGTCAACCTGAACTGTTATGTTTGCAGGGTTAATGAAAACTTCCTCGTGTTTTTGTGCCTCATTAATTCCTATTTCCTGCCCTAAAAATCTGCCTAGAAAAATTCTGGTATTGCCGGAGTCCCGTGTGCACAAAAATGGCAAATCATTAAGAGCATATACTGCGTTGGCTACCTCGGCTGTCACTCCTCCTCCTTCGAGTGTTTTCTGTTTTCTGGAAATCCAACTTCTTAGCCCGATGAGTATTCTGGCTTTTTCTCTGACAAATTCTGCATGTTCCTTCTTCAATCTTGATATTTCATCTTGAGGAAGTTCAGGTCTTTCCAGAGACATTAATATTTTTTTCCCTATTTCCTGTCGTGCTATAAATTTTTTAGGCATTCTTACGATTCACCTAACTTTCGTATTGCGCCCGGGTTTTTGCGCCCTGAATGGCGGTTTCGTGCCAGACCTATTCAATAGCCTGTTTCTGCCGGGCCTGATGCCTTCCAGAGTGAGGTCGGCTAATTTGGTATATCCCTTGAGAGCTTTCTTTCCTGCCGCGAGAAGGTACTCCAAGCCGTCGTTCCGCATGCCGAACGCAAGAAGCGGAGTTCCGGCTTTTTCGGATGCTTCGGCCAATTTAGCCATTCTCGTTTTGCCTTCGTGCATCGTATCCGGCACTGTTATCTTTACCGCGGAAGGCCGGAAAAATGCCAGCTCGGAGAATTTTGCACCAATATCCTTGTCGCTTGGCACGCTGTCGGAATAATGTGCTGACAATAGCACCTGTGGGCGTTTTCCGATTACGCCCTTATTTCTGGCCATTTCCATCAGGGATTCCAGCTGTTCATGGGTGAGCAACTGTTGTTTCATGAGGCCTTTCTGGTGGAAGCATTCCACTTCAATTCCGTCTGCGCCAAGCACCAGCGCCCTGGACAGAACGGCATAATATTCGTCAGAGCCTCCGTGGAAGCCTCCGGCCGCCCTTCCCGGAACAGCAAATGTGTCAGGCAGGCAGGAAATCAGGACTTTCTTGCTGTTTTTGTGGCACCTATCTATTATTGGCTGAAGAAACCGCTCTGTTAGAGTATTGCTCCTGTCAACCCTGACATGGACGACCCCGAGACCTTTTATCTGTGAGGCTTTCGCTATGCTTCTCAGGGCTTCATTGGTGTCGCGCGGGGCAATCCGAACTGCGAGCATATAGTTAAAATCAACTCAAGTGGAGATTATAAATTTGCCTGTCTTCTCGTTTTTGGCCATCCGTGCCAAATATGGTATATCCAAGAGTTTTGTCCGTGTGGGTGAAGCGGCTTCTGCCGCCTCAATCATGCCTTCCACTTCACATTGCACCCGTAAGATGGCTCTTCCTTCACCGTGACTTCCTTTCCCGCGAGCACCTGTTTCACGGCTTCCTCGAGCTCATTCGTCTTGGCCTTCTCGTGCGGCTCTTTGTGGGCGTCATCAATCCTGCCATGGTAAACGAGGCCGAAACCGGCATCGAACAGGAAAGGGTCGGGAGTACAGGCGGCGCCGTAAGCGCGCGCGACTTCCTGTGATTCGTCAAGGAGATACGGGAAGCTGAACCCCTGCGCTTTCGCCGTTTCCTTCATGTGGGCAAAATCGTCCTCTGGATATGCGTTCTGGTCGTTGCTGTTTATCGCGAACATTGCGAGGCCTTTTCCTGCATACTTTTCGTGAATCGCCCTTAGGTAAGGCATTTTGGGCTTCACGAACGGGCAGTGGTTGCACATGAAAATGACGAGCGTGGCTTTCGCGCCCTTGGTTTCCATGAGGGAATGGGTTTTGCCGTCAATTCCCGGGAGGGAAAAATCCGGGGCCGTGTTTCCTTCCCTCAGGACAGAATAACCGGATGGTGTAATGGTCATGCAACGATTTTGGGCGGTAGTCTTTTTAAATTGTTGAAGATTGTTATTTTTCATGTCTCGGCTTTTCGGGGGCGCGATGAAGGATTGGCGGTTCGTGCTCAATTTCTGCGTTTTTTCTTTCCTTTTCTGGGCGGCGGAGTTCGCGTTCCAGTACTTCGGGCCATCTGAAGGCCAAATAGGCCCCTCTTTATACAGGAGCTTCGGGCTCGCGGGGGCGACATTCTTCGGGCTTTCGCTCCTGTCCAGTTCGCTGTTCAGGTTCAGGCCCGCATTGGCAAGGTACTGGACGGTGCGCAGGGCTTTTGGTGTCGTGGGATTCCTCTTCATTGCGCTGCATGTGCTCTTCGTCACCAATTTCCTGTTTGAAGGCAATCCTTTCATGGCGTATTATTCCCTGAACCCTTTTGAGAACCCGCTGATATTCGGGGCTGCTGCTTTCTACATTCTCCTGCTCGTGACACTTACTTCCACTGACTGGGCCGTGCAGAAGCTCGGCGGCAAATGGAAAGCGGTGCAGAGGCTTGTCTACTTTGCCTTCATGCTCTCGATATTCCATTTCATTTCCACGAATCCCGCAGGGCTGCTGAATCTGGCCGGATATTTCCTGCTGCTCGTGACAGCGCTCGCGCTCCTGGGCGAGCTTTACTGGTTCATCCAGGTGGCGAGGCAGAGGAACTTCAAGTCACTGGGCACTTTCATAGGCCTATTCATAATACTGCTCTACATTGCGATTGCGTACCTTGCGTTCTTTAGCAAGTAACATTCGGCGTTTACATTCGCTATAATGTCCTATACCTGAACAGCCTTTCCTCGAAACCCGTCACTTTTCCATCGGCTACCCTTATGCCTTCAGAGGCCAGCAGCCGGATTTTCCTCTCCACTCCGTGCGCGTAGCCGCCGATTTTCCCGCCGCTTGAAACCACGCGGTGGCATGGTGTTTTAGGCGCGTTGGGGTTCGCACTGCATGCATTGCCGACCGCCCTGAATGCGTTCGGGCTCCCGGCTGCGCGGGCCAGCTCCTTGTAGGTGCTCACTTTCCCTGCGGGGATTTTATCAATGAGCCTCCAGATTTTTTGGTTGAATGAAGGCATGTAGAACTCATATGTGCTATAATTTTTTTAACGCCGCTTGTCCTATCCTCCAAGCAGCAGCAATGCAAGCATCACTATTATTCCGAGCACAAACCATGCGAGCTGCGCAAGCGATTTTGAAGGCTCAACTTCCTTGTGCAGTTCCGGGATTAGGTCGGTTCCCGCGACATAAATGAAGATTCCCGCCGCGAAAGGCACGAGGAATGTGGTTATGTTCGGGACAAAAGCGCTTATTGCCAGTGCGACGATTGCGCCGAGGATTGACGTGAGGGCCGTGAGGAAGTTGAAGAGTAGGGCCTTTTTCTTCGTGAATCCGCCGTGGATGAGCACGCCATAATCCCCTATTTCCTGGGGTATCTCGTGGAAAATCACGGCAAGTGTTGTTGCAAAGCCAACAGGGGCGCTGAGAAGGTAGCTTCCTCCTATAATCAGGCCGTCAATGAAGTTGTGCACCCCGTCCCCTACAAGGTTCATGAGGGCCAGCGGGTGGGGATGCTCCTCTGTCGTGGGCAGGTGGCAGTGCCTCCACCTTATGAATTTCTCGATGATGAATGAGATTATTATGCCGGAAATGAGGTAAATCGCAAGCGCCGGCGTGAACCCTGCGGCCTCTTCGGCGGCTTCAGGGAGAAGGTGGATGAACGCATCCCCGAAGAGCGCCCCGGCGGAAAAGCTCACCATGTAAATCAGGAAGCTTCTCACCTTTTCCTGGCTGAATGGCAGGGTGAATGCCCCTATCAGTGAAACGAGGCTGACTGCCATCACGCTCGCTATGGAGTAGGCCCACGCGTCGAACATGCAGGGATAGTGAAAGTTAATAATTTTAAATCTAATTGTTAATAATATTGCTCATGGGCTTTAAATATGTGTTAATAATCATGCAGGGGAGCGCTCCAGAATGCCGATTGTGAGCGTTTCATTGGATGACGAGACACTGTCAGAGGCCGACCTGCTCCAGGCCCAACTGGGCATTAAGGGCAGGAGCGAGCTCGTGAGGTCTGCCATTAGGATGATGGTTTCCGACAGGAAAGACAAGTCCTTGATGAAGGGCGACATTGACTCCGTGATGCTCATAATACATGCAGACAGGCATACCCCGGAGTTTTCGGCCGTGCGGCACAGGCACGGGGGAATAGTGAAGATGCAGCTGCACAGCCACCTGAAGAACCACAAGTGCCTTGAGATACTTGTGCTGAGCGGCGACTCCGGCAAAATAAAGGGAATCTACGAGGAGCTGCAGGCAAGCCGGAAAATAGATTATGTAAAGCTAATCGTGCCATGATATGCCGGAAAGTCACAGTTTCGGGGGCTTCCATTTCATTCGACTGTTATCTGCCCGAACATCTTGACCGCTATGTGCTCATGGTAAGCCCATGCGCCCTTCTCGTTGAACGTGAAACTGTAGCTCTGGCCCGGCCTTATCCCGCTGCAGGCATCAAATATGGTTGATTTCTCCGCGCCGCTGCATTTCGCTATGCTCGAGCCGGGGTAGACCTCGTGCGTCGGGTGTTTGGCTGTAGCCGGCCAGTTGTCGCCCGAACTCTCGTTGACCCATGTTACCTTGTCGCCCTTCTTTATCGTGAGCTTGTCCGGCACATAGCCCGTGTCCGTGATTTTTACAGTGTACTCTTTTGGCTGCGCCGTTGTGCCTTCATTTCCCGCCGGCGGCGTCGTGGTTGTTTCATTGCCTGTAACCGCCGCAGCTCCGTCGCCCTTTGCCGCCGAACCGTCAGTTTCTTTGCCGGCTCCGGGCATCACTGTGCCGTCTTTTGCAGTTGCGCCGGTTTCTTTGCCTGCACTGCCTGTTGTCCCTTCGCCCTTTGCGACTGAATCGTTGCCGCCCTGCGTGGCTTTGGCATCATTTCCGCCGGCATTGGAGCCCTGCTGCTGGGTTTGCGCGTCCGGTTGCTTTTCCTGCGCGCAGCCGCTCAGCACGAGAATCGCAAGCACTGAAAAAATCGCTAATGCAGAAAGCGCAAATTTTTTGTCCATCCAATAGCATAGAACAGTTGTGTTTTTAAACTTTCATTTCCTGTTAATTTTCCATGCGGCCAAGAGAGGCAATGCCTGTGGAATCAGGGCGCGCCCCCATGCCTATCGGGCCATACTCCCAGGCCATCGCTGCCGGAGCCTTCGTCTTCGTTTCGGGGCAGATAGGGATTGACGCTTCAACAGGGAAGCTCGTGGAAGGCGGCGTGCTGGCGCAGGCAGAAAGGATATTCTCGAACATCGCAGCCATACTCGCGGCAGAGGGGTGCACGCTCCGCAACGTCGTGAAATGCGAGCTCTACCTCAAGGACATAAACGACTTCAAGGCGGTCAACGAGGCATATGCGAGGCATTTTTCCGCGGAGCCGAGGCCCGCGAGGCAGGCCATGCAGGTCGCCGCGCTGCCCATGGGCGCGCTGATAGAGGTTTCGTGCATTGCCGCGCTGAAAAAATGAAATTTTCGGGCCAAAAATTTGCCGTAAGCCGTAAAATAAACTTTTATTTGCGTTTGTAGCCAAACAGCTTGTCATAGGCAGGGTGGTCGATTAGGTACAGAACAAATGCGATTATTTCTATCCGGTTTCCTTCGAGCGAGTATAGCATTCTCCAGTATCCTGTCAGTTCAACCCTGAATAGGTTGGAAACGCCCATGGTCTTGGGGATTTGTTTTTTTTGGTATGTTGTTTCCGTAAAGCGGGTTTTGTCTTATTAAATCTGACTTTTGTTTTATTGCTTTCAAAAGCTGTATTTCCTCGGAATTCGTGATTCCCTTTGCCTGCTGCTCTCCCGCAATCCTATTCAATTCTTCGAATTCTTCCCTGGCCTGTTCCTTCAGCATTATTCTTACGGGTCTGTTGTCTTTCATATCTCCAGCCCGCCTTTTTTCATAGCTTCGAGTTCTGATGGCGGCCTGTAAATCCAAAGGGCCCCTTTTGTAGTGATAAGGATTTTGCCGCTTTGCTGGAGGTAATCAAGAATCTGCAGGAGCGTGCTGTGCATCACTTTTTTCGGTAGCCTGCGCTTGAGTTCGGCTATTTTGATTATTTGCCTTGCCTGCTTCAGGCTTTCCTCAACCATTAAAACTGTCGCCAGCCTTGGAGAATGCATTAGTTGTGTCTGCTGAACCCCTGTCATGAATCAATATATCTCAAATAGACATATAAATATATCTTTTAATCGTTGCTGGCAACTCACACGCCCTTTTTTCATTGGCTTGTCAGTTCTTGCCATTTGTTGGCGAGTGCCCAGCCTGCGAATGCGTAGGCTTTGGCGTAGGTGACGTTTGCGTGCCGTGTAATTTCCTGGGTTATGGTGTCTATGTTTCTGGTTTTTTTGTACGCTTGTCTGAATGCGTTTTCCATTCTCGTGAGTATTGCTTCCGTGAGCCCTTGTCGTACAATAAATTCTGCGCGTTCTTTTTCGTAATTGGGTATAAGCTCAATATTTGGCGCTGGCTTGATTTCTACAGTGGTTCTTTCTTTTCGGAGTCTTGCAGGAAGTTTTCCTGCTTGCCTAGTACTGTTAATCAGAATCCTCCGGGCCAAATCCCTGTTGGTTTGTTGTTGGAGCGTTTGCTCTTTCGTGAAGTGCTGGCCGGCTTCATGCCCTTTTTTTGGCATGGGAATTTTTGCCGCTTGGTCGCCCATGTTAATCGTAATCAGCCTGGCCAGCTCCAAGTTGGTTCGTTGCAGCTGTGACAGTTTTGGCCTATGGGGCTGTGGGGCCCTTCTTCGCGATGGCGGCATGAATAATTAGCGGCATTGGCGGATTTAAGCTTTCGCGGGGCGGTGGCTTTGCTCTTAAATTCCGAATCTTGCCCCCAAATTAGTAATTATCCAATTTTGTTTGCTTTCCAACATCTTTTCGGGGTTTTACTGCAAGTTTATCAAGTTTATCAAGTGTCTTGTCTCTTTTACTGATAAAGTCATCAAACCTTGAGTATAGTATTACACGCCAATTATCTTGTTCTACTCTTTCTTTTAACATTACATTTTGAAATTTACTTTGTAGAAGTTTTTCTTTATCATCAGGGATTAAGATAATCCTTTCATTTTTGTAAGGTATATTAGACCCTCTGCTTATAGCTTCGGTTATTTGAGTTGTGTTTTCTACTTCAAAAGAATATTTGATTTGGTTATTCTTTATCCAAAGGGCATCAATTTTCTTGATTTTTCTCAATTGTTCTTCGGGAACATCAATTTTCAAATCGTTTAATATTAATGATTTATTTTCATCTGTTACATCAGCCACCCATACCTCAAAACCAAACTGTTTTCCTAATTTTGCCAATTGATTTTCCTTTATTTGGTGTTCCGAATCCGTTCTAATATCCTGTTTAATTTTCCATTTTCCATCAGGCAATTTAGTAGCATATTCTGAAATCATTGACTTTAGACTCTGTGTTTCGGGGGTTATTGTAGTCGGGAAATTTAGAAAAATTTCTTTTAAAATATCATC
>JACQPB010000018.1 GCA_016202305.1 Candidatus Iainarchaeum sp.
GCCATAAGCCTGTCAACACAATTTCTCCAATCAGCAGCAACGTTCTTCGCAAACCAGGGCTCAAGGAGGTCTGCGTACAGCGAGTAGGAAGTAAGCCAGTTTATTGAAGGGAAATGCCTGCGCTGGGAGAGCTTTGCATCCAAAGCCCAGAAGACCTTAACAACCCTAAGGGTGCTTTGAGTTACAGGTTCTGAAAAGTCCCCGCCTGGCGGCGAAACAGCGCCTATGACAGAAACAGAGCCTTCCTTTCCAGACAGCGCGACAACCCTGCCAGCCCTTTCGTAAAACTCCGCAAGCCTTGTTGAAAGGTATGAAGGGTAGCCTTCCTCCCCAGGCATCTCCTGAAGCCTTGAGGAAATTTCCCTCATGGCCTCAGCCCACCTTGAAGTTGAGTCAGCCATAAGGGCAACGCTGTAACCCATGTCCCTGTAATACTCAGCAATAGTTACCCCAGTATAAATTGAAGCCTCCCTGGCGGCAACAGGCATGTTCGAAGTGTTCGCGATAAGCACAGTCCTGTTCATAAGCGGCTTCTCAGTCCGCGGGTCAACCAACTTAGGGAACTCCTCCAAGACCTCAGTCATCTCATTGCCCCGCTCGCCGCAGCCTACATAGACTACGACTTCTGCATCGGCCCACTTGGCAAGCTGGGACTGGGAGACCGTATTGTGGAGTATCATGGGATGACTGCCGCCTACAAAATTATGAGTATTCGGGACACTGATGTCATAAACATCCGAAGCCTGGTCAATTATCTTGATGCCTATTATCTTATCACAGAATACATAATCCAAGGCGGCTGCGAAACCGGAGAGCTGCCTCAGTTCCAGTTTTAACTGTATCCGCCTGAACATGCCTGCGGTGAGATTCTGATTAACATAGTAACCGGCTGTTGACATGCCTTCTTTTTCCAGCGTAAACGGCTTTATCCCCCCAAGCAGCTGCCTGAACAGCGCTGAATTCATCGGCACTATATCGGTAGAATTGTAGTAAAATTCGCTGCTGTAGTACGGGTGGATTTTCACAGCTTCCCTTGCAGATATGAATGTCCTGTAATAGGCACGGCCATTTATCGCCCGTTCAGCTGCCCTGAACAGGACGCCGAGCCTTAAGAGAAGGTATGAGAGTCCAGCATGCATATCCTTGCTGGCTGTTGCTATTTCAATGCCCCTTTTTCCAACGTGGCCATCACAGCTAATGTAGGCCGCAGCAAAGCTCCTTATAACAGAGTCAGGGGACTTCAAAAGTATTGAAGGCACCTTAACATTCCTGGACTTTTTCCTCAGAGGATAGCCCAGGCTCTCCAGAACCCTGACAAGGCCCTTGCTGCTCACAGATACGGCCTCTACGGTCCTCGCGTAGTACTCCTTGGTTTTAAGGCCAAACAGCTTATCAATCAGGAAAGACACCCTTTCGCGAAGCTCGCTTTTTTTGTTGAAGAAATGGACAGATGCCCCTCCCTTTATCATCCCGTCAGACATCAAATAACCCAAAAGCTCTGCAAATTCCTCTGAAAATACGGCCGGGACCCTGACTACAGCCGAGTTCCTCTCGGTTTTTATCTTCCCAATCCTCAATCTTATTTTGCCAGGCTTAAACAAGGCGGCAACGAAATCAAGGGTAGGAAAACTCCTTTTGTGATAATAGTTAAGAAGCGAAGATTCACTGACCCCAACTGAACAAGCAAGTTCCTTTTTCGTCAAGCCCAGGTCTCCGCAGAGCCAGTCAACCATTTTCGGAAGCTCATCAAGCACCTTCTCATCGCAAACCCTGCATTCAAACTGGACATGGAAATCCTGGTAAGCTGCCTCAAAGTCCAACTTTCTTGGAGATATAATGTAATCGCCGATATTAAGGCTTTTAGCCTCGGTTTCCACGATGTTCAAACTGGCATCAACCTTGAAAAGCCTGTGGACCGGCGTCAGCCTGGCATTCCTCCCTGACCTTGTCCTCACCTCAACCAGCTGGCCTGTTTTTCCCTTATACACGTGGGTGGCAAGGGCTGCCTCAATCCTGTTTTTGTTGAACGTAAATATCCTTAGCGGCTTTTTTAGACGTATTAACCGCTCATGCCCGTTGGATTCTTCCGTGGAGTTTTGGGTATCTGAAGCGCAGCTATCGTACAGGTCCTTAATCTCCATCAGCTTGTCATCAGCCAAGATAAGCGTATCTCCAGTCACACATTTCCCGCTGCCGAATGGCCCTGGGATAGCAGCGACTCCTCCCTTGGAAAGCGGGAACAGCGCATCAAAAACCCTCTGGCCGGTAATCAGGGGAAGGTTGGGAATAAGCTTTTTAGAGGAAGGCCTGGGCCTCCTCACAGGCCACTGCTGCATAAGCGCAATTTTCGCGCCATTCTCCAAAGTGCAAACCTCGTCCTCAACGGTGAACGAGCCTTCCCTGATATCCTTCGCCTTTCCTGCGGAAATGTCTGCAGGGACAGGGACCCTGTGTTCTGTGTTAAGCTCCTGGACAGTCCCGATAATCATTCCCGGAGAAACCAAATCGCCTTTTTTTACAGCAGGCTTAAA
>JACQPB010000019.1 GCA_016202305.1 Candidatus Iainarchaeum sp.
ATTAATAACTAATTCCCGTTAACGAAGTATTTAAATACTTGGGGCGTGCTATAGATACAAGAGGTGGGCTGTTGATAAAACCCTGGAACTTACTCATTGCAACATTCGCTTTCATTTTAACTGCAAGCATTGCACATGCCGGACTTTACGTCGGATACGCAAACTCGGATTACAGGCTTGAGGTGTATTACGGCAACTCGTATTCATACATGGCAACACCTTACACTTACGCTTACCAGGGGCAATACTATTTCGACTACCCATTCAGGGTATATGACACGGGCAGCTACTATTACTTCCAGCCGGGATGGTACTCATTCGACAGCTACTGGAGGTACGCGCCGGGCTGCAACGGCTGCTACACATATTACCCGCAGAACTATTACTATTACAACGATTACTGGACATATTCCCCCGGATGGATGTACAGTTACGCGCCTTCATATTATGGGGCGTATTTCCTGCCACCTTCACAGCCAACACTCGTAGGCCAGCAGTACCACCCGGAGAAGGAAGCCACATGCGATGAAGCGAAGGTGAGCGCGGATGGAGCCAGCCTCAGCGCGGGAAGCAAACTCACTGCGACCGCATACATAAACAACAGTTCGCGTAAATTCATGGACATACAGAATGTGCAGGCCTACGTGAACGGCTTCGATGTACAAGCCAGGAACGTGAAGTTCGACAGGGTTATAGCCAACGGCTCGAGCGGGAAAATAACCTTCGAGCTTGACGCTGATGCTATGGCGAAGAGCGGCAGCACGATGGCAACGATAAGCGTTTACGGAACGTTCCGCGACGGCACAAGCTGCTCAGGCAATGACATAAGCAAGGATGTCGCAATAGAAGTCATAGGCGCGGCAAAGCCAGCGGCAAAGGGAACCGAGACGGCAAATTACGTGACAATAGGAAGCACTTCATATTACAAAGCAAAGGAAACACAGCAGGCATGGAAGGACACCCGCCCGCAAAATACCACGGCCCAGTACGCTGGATATAGCACAGCCGGGAAAGGCAATGCGGGGACATACATGAACAATAATGCAGGCGCTTCAAACGCAATACAGCAGAGGCAAGGGGCTTCGACCACAGGAAACACGAATTACGGGACAGTGCAGCTCGCAGCGCTTAACTGTGATGCCCTGAGCGTTGGCAAGGAAAGCATCACGGTACCTTCAGGAGAAGGCAGGACATCATACTTCCAGTTCAGGAACTTTGCAGGCGAGGACTTCATGATTGACAATATTGAGGCAGTGGAGAACTCGCCTAGTTTCACCATAGAAGCCGGAAGGGACTCGCCAAAGGTGTTTGCAGGCCAGAGCGGAAGCATAAAGGTAAGGGCGCTCGCAAACGAAACGGAAAGCACGAGCACGGGAACAGCATACCTGAAAGTGAATGGCCATTTCGCCTCAGGAATGCAGTGCGAAACCCTGTCTGAAAATTTTTATATCACGGTGAACGCGGCCGGTGGAGAAGGGGTGAACGGCATACAGGCACTTGTGCCGGCGGAAGCGAAGCTCGAATCCGGCTCAGGATTCATCAGCATTACGGTACAAAACCCGTCACGCGAAGAAGTCAATGTGAGGGCCTATTCGTATGACGCCTCAGTGGCGCCAAGCGAGCTTTCCTTCGCGCCGAATACAAGCGGCACCCGCACTATCGCTGTAAATGGCCTTGGGCAAAAAGGGAAGGTCTATTACTCTGTGCAAGCCGGCGGAAAGGAAATCGTGAGGAAGTTCACCATGGTTGAGAGCGTGCAGGACAGGCCGAATCCGCAACAGCCCGGCACAGTTAACATACCAATAACCGCCAATGACAATGACCAGAACAAGGACGCGCAAAAGGGCGTGGCACAGAGCAGCCCGGCTGCAAGCATACGCGGAATAGCGACTGCGGGCCTCTCGGTGCTGAGCGCGAATTCCGCCGCTATAGGCATTGCGATAGTGATAGTGCTTGCAGCGCTCCTGCTCGCGGCAAGGAAGCAATAAGGGCGAGGAAGCGCGAATACGCGGAGATGGCCGCAAATAGGTTGACTCGACAACGTGGAAGGCGAACGGCATTTGCCGGAAGCCCTTGACTGCCAGCCTCACGACAACTACGCCCATGATTTCGTGGCGCTGGTTTTATGGAACGTGTGGCCGATAGCCAGATTTAAGCCTCCCCGGAACTTTCGACTCGCCAAATTCGCCATGAGCCCCTGACTGCTACATAAAAAAAAGGTTAATATACAACCTTGCACTTGTATTTCTCTAATTGAGTTTCTTTTTGGAGGGGCTTTTGATGAGGTTTGCTGTATTGGGAATTTTGCTCTCGCTAGCGTTGGTGCTTTCAGGGTGCGGCGGATTAGGCCAGGACCCAACAGCAAGAGTTGATGTCTCGGTTTATGACAGCGACGGCAACCCGATACAAGGAGCCGCAGTCAAGGCATACTCCAACTACAGGCTCGGCACCGGAGCAAACGACAAATGGCTGAACATCGAAGGCACAATAACCGCAACAGACACAACTGACACAAGAGGGAACGGCGACGTACAAATAGCGCCACTACTCATATACGCAATCACCGCAAGCAAAGATGGATACGAAACAAACGGCGTAGAAAAACAAATCATAACAGGAAACAACAGCATAAGCATAACGCTGAGGAAGAGCACGGATTCACAACCGGATATTAAGGCATTTTTGGGAGAAATCACTAAAATGAGTGTAGACTCAATAGCCATTAACAAATCCGATAACAGAGGATATGTTGTATTTGCTGTGCCACAGGAAAAATCCGGAAATTCGTTCGATACTTATACTTATTACGAAGACGAAACTATCACCGGCCTTACATACAACAACCAGCTTTTGGGAAAAACATTATATGTTAAAAACATTATAGCAACAAGCCCTACACCGAATTATGGAGTGGTTCTGGAAGTGCGCGATACTCAAGGCGTTAAAACTGGCACTGTAATAGCATACTCCGGGAGCAACCTCGGCAATGTATTGCTCAACACACAAATAACCGGAAAAGCAATATACAACGAAGGCGATACAATAACCGGCCTAACAGGCGCCGGAATGTACGATGGCGAAGCAATGAAAATGATATTCACGGGAACCTGGGTTGCAACCCCAACATCGAATTACCAGGCAACATTAGAACTGAGAGACAGCCAGGGGAACATTGTTGCCGCCATAACAGCTGGCGAGGGAGCCAACCTTGCAAACCCATCTTATGGAGACAAGTATTTGAAAACAAACTTCCAAATAAATGTAGTTGGAATCAGCCATAAAACCAATAAAGGATATATGGAAGCCACACGCACAGAACCAACACCGGAGGTCGGAAGCGACCGCGGCTCTGTAATTAACAAGCCCCCCACAATCACCGTGACAACAGGCAAGGTAACTTACACCAGCGGCGAAACCGTCAGCGTGACTGCAACGGCCACGGACCCGGAGGGTTCGCTCAAGTTAATAGACCTGTATTATACTATGGATTCTGGAGCGAACTGGAGCCACATCGGCCAGTGCACCTCCTCGCCCTGCAATTTGTCATTCAAAACTACGTCAAAAGGCACTTACATCATAGCGGCAAACGCATACGGAAACGAGACCGGAAAAGACCATGATGGAGGGGCGCAGAAAACGACAAACATCACTGTAGGCTGAAAAGCTCCGGCAGTCAACGATGCCCGCCTCACACACATCCAGCAAAACAGGCTACAGCAAGATTGAAACAGCAATGAAATCGCCACGGAAAGGAAAGGCAGAGTTGAGGAGTTGACATTACAAAAAAGGAAGATATATAAACAACCACAGCATTTGTCTTACAGAGTGATTGGATTGAAGAAACTTGTTCCTGCATGGATTCTCGTGTTGCTTATGATAGGCACAGTGTTCGCGCTTTCAGGGTGCGCGCAGGAAGACACGAAAAAACCCGCACAGCCAGGACAGAAGACGCCCGATGCGGCCAAGAATGGCGCCACGAACAACGGAAGCGGCTCCGACAAGCCCGCCAACCCGGCGGATACCCAAGGCCCGCCAGCACTACCAGCGTGATGCAAAATGAAATGGACACTTTTTCTGGCAGTTTCGTTGGTTTTATTCTCCTCAATAGTTTTCTCGGAAACGGCAATAAATATTAACGAAGGGTGGAACCTCGTTCCGGCGGGAAACGACATTACACTCGAACAGCAGTGCCCTTACATTACGGAACAATATTCCCTCTCCCCGGCACATAACGGCGCCTACCTGAAAAAAGCAAGGGATGCCTCAGGAAAATGGGTTCAGGAGGGGCCTCCTAGAACATCATATATCAGGGCTGGACTGGCACTAAGCTATGTTTCTGCAATGGCGGATTACGCCAAGTATTCACAGGAAGGCTATGTTGTCCCTGACTCTGTAGGAGCCGGCAAATGGGTGAAAGCAGGCAGGCAGTGCAGTTTCACTGTTGCATCTATAAGGCCGGGAAGGCCTGACACCATGCTCTTCAAGGGATGGAACTTTGTCGCCATAGACGACTATAAGAATGGCAAGAACCTGAGGGAGGCATTCGGCCAATGCACCAACTTCATCGCAAGGGCATACACCTACGATGGCACAAACCAGGAATGGGTAAATGAAATGGATTACCCGAGCGACAGCCTTGACGACAAGATAAAGTCAAAAACAGCCGAAGCCGGGAAGGTTTATCTTCTACAGGTTGCAAATGAATGCAGGCTTGCATCAGGGGCCACGGCCCCGCCACCTGGAATTCCTGCCACGGAATACGTGAAAGGTGATTTGCTCGGCAAGCAGAAAGTGAGGGCAAATGACAGCCTTGGCACCAAATTCAATAAAACTGATTTCGCAGATTTGACTAAAGTCGTGGCAGTGGACATTGATAACGGCGTAAAGAGAATAGCACTGGAAAGAAAAAGTGAGGGCGGCGGCATTGGAACAAGTGGCATCAGCAACATTAGCGAGGGCGCTGAATTCGTGATTCCGAAAACCGGGTCAGGAAAGTATATCTTAAAAGTCGCAAGCATAACAAAGATTGGCTCTACAGACCAGTATGAGGCCGAAATAGAATTGTACAGTGCCAACGAGGTTAGGCCACAGGGCACTACCCCGGGAACCAATAATCTGGTGCGCAAGACCACCGCTCCTACACCCATCATAAAAACCATACCCGAACAAATCATTGACCTTGAGTCAACTGAACAAATCGTGACGCTGTTCAGCCTGCCGGAGTACATAAACAACGAGAAGCAGGAAAAACTGTCTTTCACCGTGGGACAGAGCGACGATATGTTCCTGAGGTGCTACCTTGAAAATTCACTGGTCAAGTGCCGCAGGATGCAGATGACCGCAATCGGCACTTTCCCGATACTCGTGAATGCGATTGGCGAAGACAACAAACTCATGGGACAGAGGACATTTAACGTGACAATAAGGGCAAGGGGCACCAACAGGGCGCCGACCATCAAGGCAATCCCTGACCAGCAGATTCCGCTCAGCTCGCTTGATGGCACCGTCGTACTCGACCTGACGCCTTATATAGAGGACCCGGACGACGCGAAGGACAAGCTATTTTTTGAGCACTCGCAAATAGACGAGGAAGTCGTCATGTGCGAAGCGGCACAGTACGACTACAAGCTCAAATGCTACAAGCCCAAGAAATTGGGCGAAGGCGGCATAAGACTTTCGGTGAGGGACCCCACGGGCAACTATGCAAAGGACGCCGCTGGCTATAAGATGATTGCAGTCATCAAGGTAAAAGTCGTGGAGGGCACACAGCCCAACCAGCCCGCGCAAGGCGAGAACTTTGCACCCACAATCCTGCCAATCCCCGACATAGAGCTGAAAGTCGGTACTGAGGGAAAAATCCACCTGGATTTCTGGAATTACGTGTACGATTACAGGCCAGTTAGCGATGAAAAAGGCACGCTAATATACAGTCTCAGCGGCGATACCGCCATAATCCCGTGCTATCTTGTGGATTCAAGCGGCCAGCTATCCACAACTGCGGGAAGGTACCTCAAGTGCGGCACGGCCGCGTCAACAGGCCCCTCGAACCTCAACCTCACAGTAATTGACCGCGGAGGGATGGGCGCAACCAGGAATTTCAAGGTAAATGTCGTTTACATTCCACAGGCACCCGAGATTACAAGCGTTACCCCTAGCACGGGAAAGCCGCTTGAGAGCATAATGATTACGGGAAAAAACTTCGCCCAATTCAACAACAAGGTAATCATTGGCGGAGTGGAAATAACAGGAGTGCAGTCTTTCAGCAATGGAACTTTGCTCAACATCCAATTGCCAAACACTGTAGGGGAGTTCGACCTGAAAGTTTCAAACGGCAATGCGGAAAGCCGGCTAGTGAAAGTCAAAATAGAGGCACAGCAAACAGCGGCCACCACGACACCCAAAACGAGGTTCTACAAGGGAGAAACGATAGAGGGCATTGCTGGCGACGGGAAATACAATGGCCAGAGCCTCAGCGGAACGGTCACGGACATATACATAGACCCTCAGACCTATTACCACGCATACGTGCGGCTCTTTGACGGAGGCCTCAATTTCATTGACTACAGAGGAGTGGTCGAAACCACGGATTTCAGGAACACATTCACCTATAAGGACCTTGACGAGCCGTTTGAGGCAGTGCTGAAGTCCAACATAAAGGTAAGCAAGATTGGCACGGACGAGAGCGGCAAGCTTTACATGGACATAACCAGAGGATAACCGGCACCCCCTCGAATTCCGATTTGGGCGGCAGCCGGAAACGCCCCAGCAACCTTTTTAAAACTTCGCAAGAAGTAATAGTAGACAGCCAGGAAAGGGCAAAATACGGCCTTTTCTTTTTTGGCCGAGCTTTTTTCTTTTGCACGCAAAAGAAAAAAGGTGAGTGTACACTGTATTCCAAGTAAATCCTCTTGGGATATAAATGCACAAAAATACCTTTTTTTGGGTTTTTTGGCATTTGAATAATATAATTCGGGCACCCGCCCAATTGGTGAGCCGGGAAGTGTACGCATTTTAGTTAAGGGAGATTAGGTAAACATGTCAGCACACAAGCCACGTTCTGGTTCGCTCGCGTATTACCCCAAGGTCAGGGCGAAGAGCCAAACGGCTAAGTACGCGGTTTTCAAAAGCGAGGAAGCAAAAGAAGCCAAATCCGCGAGCTTCTATGGGTATAAGGCCGGAATGGCGCACGTGTTCGGCAGGAACGCACACGACAAGAGCACTTCTTTCGGCCAGGAAGTCATGATTCCGGCGACTGTCATTGAATGCCCCCCTGCAAAGGTCATTGGAGTGAGGCTGTACAAGCAAACCCATTACGGCCTCAAGGCACTTGCCGAAACGAGCATTGACAGGCCCGGCAAGCATCTCAGGGAGAGGATAAAGGCATTCAAGCACATTGGAAAGAAAAAATCGAAGGCGAAAGAGGAAGCAAAGTATTCTGCTTTTGAGGATTTGGAAAAGCTCAAGGAAAAGACCGCAACCGTTACACTCATTGTAGAAGTCCAGCCATCGCTCACCGGCATAGGCAAGAAGGCTGCGGACATTGCCGAGCTAGGCATTGCGGGAAGCGTTGAGCAGCAGCTCTTGTTCGCAAAGGGGAAGCTCGGCAAGGAACTCCGTATTTCGGAAGTTTTCTCGCAGAACCAGCTCCTGGACGTCAAGGCCGTTGACAAGGGAAAAGGCTTTGTCGGAGTCGTGAAGAGGGCTGGCGTCAAGGTGCACAGGCCCAAGGCGAAGAAGCACAGGTATGTAGGCTCAATAGGGCCGTGGCACCCGGCAACTGTCATGTGGACAGTAGCAAGGCCGGGGCAGCTCGGCTACCAGACAAGGACTGAGTACAACAAGAGAGTCCTGGCAATAGGCAGCAACCCCGCGACGATAAACCCCAAAGGCGGATTCCACAATTATGGCATGGTGAAAGGCGATTACGTATTGCTCACGGGCTCTGTACCGGGACCGGCCAAGAGGATTGTGGCTCTCAGGGGCGCAGTGAGGGTGCATGATGAGAACATGGCAAAGTACACAGACGTGAAAATGCCGAATCCGGAAGCGGCGGTGAAGGCATGAAAGCGCAGGTCATTTCCATCGAGGGAAAGAAAGTGTCGGAAATTGAGCTGCCGCGGCAGTTCTCCGCGGACATAAACGAAGGGCTGATAAGGAGGGCCGTGCTCGCCATACAATCCGCCAGAGTGCAGCCGCATTACCCGACTCCGCATTCCGGAAGGTACAACACCGCACTCTATGTAGGAGCTAGGGGAAAACCGACAATGCACAGGACAATCAATGTGGGCCACGCGAGGAAGCCACGGCTCAAGAACCGCAGAGGGCTACTCGCAGGACAGGTTGCAGGCATCCCAGGAGTTGTTGGCGGCCCGAAAGCCCATCCGCCGAAGCTCAACAAGGTATGGGCGGAAAAGATAAACGAGAAGGAAAAGCGCACTGCAACGGCCTCCGCGATTTCCGCTACGGCTGACGCGAAACTCGTGAAGAAGCGCGGACACCTGTTTTCTGACAGCATCCATTTCCCGATTGTCGTTGAGGCCAAATTCGAGGAACTCGACAGGACAAAGCGTGTCGCCGACGCGTTCAGGGCCATAGGCGTGATTGCGGATGTAGAAAAGGCCCGCGCAAAGAAAACAATCAGGGCGGGAAAAGGCAAGAAGAGAGGCAGGGCATACAAGCGCAGGAAAAGCGTGCTTGTGGTTGCCGCAAACACGGCGAAAATCAACATGGGCGCAAGGAACCTCGAGGGAGTTGACGTCATTGCGGCAAAGAGCCTGAATGCAAACGTGCTCGCACCCGGAGCGCTCCCCGGAAGGCTTACAATATGGACAGAAGGCGCAATAAAGGAACTTGCGAAGAATGAACTGAAACCCGGCGAGGCCAAGGCGTGATATTCATGGCGACGAAGAACTCGGAAGCCGATAAATGGGAAAGCCACATGGGCAAAAAACCCGGCGCAAAAAACCAGGGAAGGAACACTGAAATCCACAGGCCGGAAAAAAAGAAGCCCATAGAAGGGAAAAAAGTGGAAACCCACGGCAAGAAAACAGCCACAGGAAAAACGGTTTCCGTGAAGGAAAAGAATGCGGAACGCCGGCAAGCCACGGCAAAAGATAAAAAGCATGAAGCGGAGCCGTCGGCAAAGGGAACACAGAAAGCGCAGGCAACGGCGCAAACGCATCCGGGCAAGGAATCCCGGGGAACAGCGGAAGCCGCAAAGGAAGTCCCGCTCGAAGAGAAGGTGCGAGACCTCGGCATACTCAAGCACCCACTCGTGACAGAGAAGTCTGTAGGCATGATAGAGGATTCCAACAAGCTGACTTTCGTGGTCGATTCCAAGGCGACGAAGTATGATGTAAAGCAGGCCATACAGGGCCTTTACAAAGTCAAGGTGAGGCGCGTGAACATGCTACGCGACATGAAGGCAAGGAAGCGCGCAATTGTCACGCTGGACAAGTCGGCAAAGGCAGGCGACCTTGCCACCAAGCTCGGGGTAATTTGAGGTTTTTGGGAAAGTGGTTGTGTGGGCAAGAGACTGAAAACACAGAGGCGCGGCGCGGGAAGCCCCATTTATGCTGCAACAAAGAATGGCGCGGCCGAGGCAAGGTACGTGAATTATGCACAGTCAGCAGAAGCTGCAATAAAAGGCGAAGTGGTGGAGCTTATGAATGACCCCGCAAGAAGCGCAGTGCTGGCACGCGTCGTGTATGACAACGGCCAGGAAGAGCACAGGATTGCCGCAGAGGGCGAATACGTGGGCCAGCGCGTCCAGCACGGAAAAGGCGCAGTAATACAGATAGGCAACGTGCTTGCAATAGGGGAGTGCATCGAAGGATGCCCGATTTTCAACATTGAAAGAACCCCGGGAGACGGAGGCAGCCTCGTGAGAAGCTCGGGAATGTACGCACTGATAATGACAAAGGACAATGACAGCGTTTACGTGAAGATGCCTTCCGGGCAGATAATCCAGCTCCAGGCCGAGAGCAGGGCCACTATAGGCTGTTCAGGCGCTGGCGGAAGGAAGGACAAGCCATTCGTGAAGGCAGGAAAGCGCCACTTCGCAATGAAGGGAAAGCACAAGAAATACCCTTATCCAAGGGCCATTGCAATGAACGCGGTCAACCACCCGTTCGGCGGCGCAAACCACCACCCCGGAAAGTCCAAGTCAACCTCAAGGCACGCGGCACCGGGAAGAAAGGTCGGAGACATAGCATCAAGCAGGACAGGAAGGAGGAAGAAAGGCTGAAAGGACAGCACGTCCGATGTGCGGATTATATCAAACCGCGAAAGTCTTTCGGCTTTTATCGCGGTTTGATAGATAGCAAACGTGAATATTTAGGCGAATCATTTTCGCTGTTTGCTATAAAAATGGTTCCGCATGCAGGATTTGAAACGGTGTGATTTATGGCGCGCAAGGAATTCACTTTCAAGGGAAAGACAGTGCAGGAGCTCGAAGCCATGAGCGTGGAGGATTTCTCGAAGCTCTGCACTTCAAGGGCACGCAGGACGATTAAGAGGACACTCGTGGAAATGAAAAAATTCCTCAAAAAGGCCAAGAAGGCGCATGAAACAATGAAGTTGGGGAAGTTCGCGAAGCCCGTGAGGACCCATAACCGCGACCTCATAGTCGTCCCCGGCATGATTGGAGTGACTGTTGCCATTTACAACGGAAAAGAGTTCGTGAATGCGGAAATAAAGGAAAGGATGCTCGGCCACTACCTCGGGGAATTCGTGCTCACGAGGAAGAAACTCACCCACGGAAAAGCCGGAATAGGGGCCACGAAGAGCTCCACGGCAATCAACGCAAGAGGATGACCATATATATGGTGAAGAAGGAATACCAGATACAGGGCCTTGTGCAGGCAAAATCTACGGCGAAAGCCATGATGAAGAACAAGCCCGTGTCGCTCAAGTACAGCCTGGAAATAATGTCCAACATCAAAGGAATGAGGGTCGACAAGGCAATCACTTGGCTGAACAGGATAATCCGCATGGAGGAGTTCCTGCCATTGCGCAGGTACAACAAGAAGGTTGGCCACAAGAGGGGCGAGGCAAAGGGATTCGCAAAGGCGGGCCGTTACCCCATCAGGTGCCTCAAGGCATTCGTGGAGCTGCTCAATTCGGTGAAGGCAAATGCGGATTACAAGGGGCTCGACTCGGAAAACCTCCTGATTGCGCATATGTTCGCATCACAGGGCTTCGGCAGGCGCTCATACCAGCCACAGGGCCGCATATCAGGGAAGGCAAGGAGCTCGAAGTCAACGCACCTCGAAGTAGTGGTGAGGGAGGCGAGGTAGATGATTGAAAAGGTTTTCGTGAAACAAGGCCTCAACAAGGTAGAGCTGGACAACTACCTCGCAAAGGAACTCGACAAGGCAGGGTTCACGAAATCCGAGATAGTGAAGACCCCGCTTGTCACGAGGATTGTGGTGAATGTCACGAGGCCGGGGCTTGCTATAGGCAAGAGCGGCAGCAACATAGCGCAGCTCACAGAAACCATCGGGAAGAAATTCGGCATTGACAACCCTCAGATTGAGATAAAGGAAATCGAAAAGCAGGAGATTGACGCACAAGCAGTCGCAAACAGGTTCAAGGCGCTGATAGAGAGAGGCTTCTCGTGGAGAAGCGTGGTGTTCAGGGGCCTGCAGGACATGCAGCGCGCAGGTGCGCAGGGCGCCGAGATAATAGTTGGAGGAAAGCTCTCCGGCAAGGGCGGCAGGAAGAAGAGCGTCAGGATTGCATGGGGCTACATGAAGAAGGTTGGAGAGCAGGCAAAGCTCGTGGATTACGGCCATGCGGCAGCGTACCCGAAAGTGGGCGCAATAGGCATAAAGGTGAAGATTGTGAAGCCCGGCATGATATTCCCGGACAAGGAAAAGGCACAGCCATACATAGAGAAGAGGATGGCCGCGGAGAAAACCGCCGCTGCAAATTCTGTAGCTGAAACCAAGGCAATCGAACCTGTTCCCGCCAGTGAAGCAATATCCGCGGAAAAACCCGTGGTTGCCGCAGAGTCAAAAAATGAGCCGGTTACGCCCAAGGAAGAAAAGAAAGAGAAGGCAGCGCATAAGGAGCCCCGGAAGCATGGCGGAGAAAGTAATGCACATGAGCACACTGGCCAGGGATACAGTGCCAGCGATGCGAAGGGAAATGAGCAAAAAAGTGAAGAGATAGCCGGCGGAGAAGCCGGGAAGGCAGAGGAAGGCAAGTGAGGTTTGCGGCGGGAATTTCCATGGGTTCGAAGAAACTGGCCGTATTGAGGGACAATTCCACCCCAGAACTCGAGGCAAAGATAGTGGACCTCAAGAGCGAACTTGTCAAGGAAAGGGCCCTCATTTCCTCGGGAACAAGGGCGGAGAAACCTGCCAAGATAAGGAACGCGCGCAGGCAGGTCGCGAGAATACTGACTATAATAAATGAGAAGAAGGCAAAGAAGCATGGAAAAGACGGAAGAGGCGACTAAAGAATGAGCAAAGCACATTATATTGGATTCACTGCAGGCAGCCGACCTACCCTCGGAAGAAACCCCGGAGCTCTGGCCGGATGCGGCAAAATGCAAGAGGTGAAGAGGTAAGTGGCAGAGATTGACAAGATAACAGGCCTTCCAAAGGAGCTCCTCGACTTCGGAGAGATAACAAAAGAATCCCAGAAAGTCAGGATACGGGAAGTTGCGAGGCGCTTCGGGAAAGTGGTTACCATTGTAGGCGGATTTGGAGATGAAGAGGAGGCAAAGAAACTTGAGAAGGAGATGAAGAGGAAGCTCGCGTGCGGCGGCACCGTGAAGGGCAACGAGATTGTCCTGCAGGGAAGACACCGCCAGCAGGTCAAGCAGATACTCCTCAAGAACGGGTATAGGGAGGAATTGATTGATGCTTAGTTCCGCGCATTACTGCATAACCACAAAGAACCTTGCCGCGCACGAGCTAATCGGCCTGCAGGCAAAGGTTGTTTACGGCACTGATGCAGGAAGGAAAGGGATAGAGGGAAAAGTGGTTGATGAAACCAGGAATGTCATCGTGATGGAGAGCAAGGGTGTTGAGAAAATGGTTCCAAAAGCGGAGTGCGTATTCGAGTTCGATGTCGGCGGCGAAAAGTCGGCCATAGAAGGCAGGAAGATAATGTACGCACCAGAGGCACGGACAAAAATGGTTTATGGGAGGAATATGCATGGCTGAGCACTCGCACAAGGAAGGGCACGAAAACGCGCACACGGAACACGAAGCACACCCACACAAAGAATCGGGCCGCGTGCAGCAGAAGGCCCGGCACACCGCAGAGCACCAAGACAAGGCAGCACATGGCGGCGACGCACCGAAAGCGGAAGCATTGGAACGAAGCAATGCCGGGCCACACGCCACGACGCCACAAAACCAGAAGCAAAGGCAAGACAACATGGCAGGATACAGCGTGCGTGGAGCTGTATTCAGCGGCATAGTGGTCAGCGCTAAAGCCCCAAAGACCGTGACGGTGCAGAGGATTCTCACAAAATATATCAGGAAGTACGAGAGGTACAAGAAGACGAAGTCCAAGGTCAAGGCACACAACCCCGAGCAGATAAACGCACGCGAAGGCGATACCGTGATGATAGGCGAGACTAGAAAGCTCAGCAAGACCAAGAACTTCGTGGTGATGGAGATAATCAAGAAGGCGGGGCAATGAAGGCAATAAACGCTTCAATAGTGAGGGGCCTGACGCACGGCACAATATGCACATGCGCTGACAACTCAGGCGCAAAGGAAGTGAAGATAATAACAGTGTACGGGTACAAGGGAAGGCGCAGGACAAACCCGAAAGGCGGAATAGCTGACATGGTCAACGTCGTGGTGAAAAAGGGGAAGCCGGAAATCAGGAAAAAAGTGGAGAAGGCAGTGGTGATAAGGGTTAGAAAGGAGTACAAGAGGCCTGACGGCACGCGAGTGAAGTTCGAGGACAACGCAGTCGTCCTTGTGGACGAGAAAGGGATGCCAAAGGGCTCGGAAGTGAAGGGCGTTGTCGCAAAGGAAGTCGGGGAAAGATACCCCAAAATAGCAGGCATTAGTGCAGGAGTTGTGTGAAATGGCGGAATCAGTGGCTATGGCTGCAACAAGCTCCAAGCCAGGGAGGCAGAGGAAATGGCTCTACACGAAGCCCCTGCACAGCGTACGCAAGGATTTCTCCGTGCATCTCAGCAGGGAACTGAGGAAGCAGATAGGAAGGCGCAACCTTGAGGCAAGAAAGGGCGACACGGCAAAGGTGCTTCGCGGCTCCAAGAAGTTTGCCGGAAGACAGGGAAAAATCACGGAAGTCATGACCGGAAAGAGGATGGTGCTTATCGAGGGAATAGTGCGCAAGAAGATTGACGGCACTGAAAAGCAGGTGCCTTTCAGGCCAAGCAACCTCCTCCTTGTCGCAATAGATGAAAAGGACGAAAGGAGGCTCTCGAAGAAGAACAGGAAAGGCCCATTGGCTGGAAAGCAGCGGGCAAAAGAAGCAGAGGGCAATGCAACAGACAAGAAATGAGCAACATGGTTACGAGAGGGGATTGACGGCATGGCAAACAGGGGAGAAGGCAAGACGCAGAAAAGCATTTCCGCACCAAAGGTCAGGGGCTTCTTCGAAAAGAAGCGCGAAACCCTGACCCCGAAATCGAGGGCCGGGCCGCACAGCAAGGAAACGTCGGTGCCGCTCTCATTCTTCATGAGGAACGTCATAGGTGCCACTGCAAACATGAAAGAGACAAAGAATGCACTTTCCGGCGGAAATGTGAAAGTCAATGGCAAGGTAAGGAAAGACAAGGGCCTCTCAATAGGGCTTTTTGACGTCGTGGAGATTCCCATAATGAAGAAGAAATACAGGGCCATGCTTGACAGGAAAGGAAGGCTCGTGGCGAAGGAAATAGGCGCAAAGGACGGAGCATTCAAGGTTTCGAAGGTAGTCGGCAAGAGCGTGCGCAAGGGCGGAAAGGTGTGGATTACAACGAACGACGGATTCACCATTGAAGCCCCGAAGGCATGGACAAAGGTAAGCGTGGAGGACAGCGTGAGGATTGCACTGCCGGAAATCAAAATCGAGGAAGTCTACCCGATGGATAAGGGCGGAAGCGCATTCATAATCGGCGGCATACACACAGGGAAGACCGTCAGGATTGACGGCATAATTGCAGGCGACATGAAGAAGCACAAGGTCGCGGAACTCTCCGACGGAGAAAGCAAGTTCCAGACAATAACAGGAAACGTACTGGTAGTCGGCAGGGGAAAGCCGGAGATAGAGGCGATTGCAGGCAAATGAATCCGGAATGCTGGTGAATGGATATGGCAGAACACGACATGAAAACTGGGAAGGCAGGAGAAATGGAAAGCGCGACCGCCGCAATGCCCGACGCGGGCAGCCTTGATTCCGGCAAGCGCGCAGGAAATGAAAACGCCATGAGGAAAATACGCATCGAAAAGGTCACCGTGAACATAGGCGTGGGCAAGACCGGCGAGGAACTGGATAAGGCCTCCAAAATACTCCAGTCCATAACCAGCGCAAAGCCTGTGCTGACACAATGCAAGGTCAAGCAGCCCACATGGGGAATAAGGGAGGGACTCACCATAGGCACAAAGGTAACGCTCAGGGGAGAAGGCGCAGAAAGGTTCCTCAAGGATGCGCTCGCGGCCAAGGACAACAGGATAAGCATGAAAAGCTTTGACAAGCAGGGCAACTTCGGCTTCGGGGTAAAGGAATACATAGACCTCCCAAGAGTCAAGTACGACCCGAAGCTCGGGATACGCGGATTCGACGTCCTAGTGACGCTCGAGAGGCCAGGGTTCAGGGTGAAGAGGAGAAAGCTCGGGAAGACGCCTGTTTCAAAAAGGCACAGGATAGGACCTGAAGACGCGGCGGATTTCATGAGGCAAAAGTTCGGGGTAGAGGTAGCATGAGCGAAAACAAGGTCGACAAGGGATGGAAGGTAAAGCCGAGCATTTGCAGCATGTGCGGCTCGCACAAGGGAGTAATGAAGAGGTACAACTTGCACCTTTGCAGGCGCTGCTTCAAGGAGCACGCGCCGGGACTGGGGTTCAAGAAGTACAACTGAGGAATGTTTTGGGAGTGATTGGATGAGCAGGACAGACCCGATTGCGGACGCACTGACGAACCTCAAGAACCACGAGGACGCGGCAAAGGCAGAGGTTGCACTCAGGCCAGCCTCCAGGCTCCTCAAGGAGATACTCAGGATAATGCAGGACAAGGGTTACATCGGCGGCTTCGAGGAAATAGGCGATACACGCGGCGGGACGATCAAGGTAAAGCTGGTGGGCAGGATAAACCAGGCCAAGGCCATAAAGCCAAGGTATGCGGTCAAGAAGGATGAATTCGAGAAATTCGAGAAAAAATACCTGCCCGCATACGATGTCGGCACCATAATCGTTTCAACGCCGAAAGGCGTGCTCACGCACATAGAGGCAAAAGAGAAAAACCTAGGGGGAAGGCTGCTGGCCTACGTGTACTGAAGTGATTTTTATGGCGGAAAGCATTGTCGACACACTGGAAATCCCACAGGGCACAAGCGTAGAGCTCAATGGCGCGGACATAAAGGTGCGGGCCTCCGGAAAGGAAAACTACAGGAACTTCAGGTCAACTGAAATTTACCTGAAGCAGAATGGCCAGAGCATAGAGGTGTGGGCAAGGAGCGGGAGGCGCAATGTGCTCGCGGAAGGGCACGCGATTGCATCGCACGTGCGCAACCTCATCACCGGAGTACAGAAGCAGTATGAGGCCAGGCTCGAGGTCATATTCAGCCACTTCCCAATGAACGTTTCCGTGAAAGGAAATCATGTTGAAATACTCAACCTCGCCGGAGCGAAGCATCCGAAGAAGGCCCGCATAATAGGCGAAAGCAAGGTCGAGATAAAGGGCAAGGAGATAACGGTGAAAGGAACGAACAAGGAGCATGTCGGCCAGACAGCGGCCAACATGGAACAGGTGACGCGCGTCAAGGGAAAGGACAACCGCGTTTTCCAGGACAGGATTTACGTAACCAAGAAGGCAGGGCAAAACTGAGGATGATGATATCATGGCGGACAAGGGAAGAGAAGGGAAAAAAAGCGAAGCCACACCTGTTCGCAGAACAGGCAACGCCATTCCGAAGCCGGCCTCGGAGTGGGAAAAGCACATGGAAAAGAAGCCGCAGGCGAAAACCTCCGCGCACAACACTGAAATCCAGAGGCCGGAAAAAAAGAAGCCCATAGAAGGGAAAAAAGTCGCGGCGCCGGAAAAGAAAATCGTGGAAGGGAAACATGCCGCTCATGAAAATAAGGCTGGACAGAAACAAGCCGATGCAAAAGGGAAGAAAGAAGCAGGCACCCATGCGGAGGACAAAAAGCCCAAGGAAGCCCATGAAGGCCACGCTGCACAGGAATCTCATGCGCACGAAGGCCACAAGCACGCCGCGCCGGAAACAAAGGAAACTAGGGCAGCCGCGGAAAGCGCAAAAGGAAAGAACACTGACAAGAAGACGGCTAAAAAAGTGAAGCAAAAATCGCGCAAGACCATGGTCAAGAGGAGCGAAGCTGTCCTGGCCATGAGGGAAGCCAGCCTCGGAAGCCCGCACCTCCCGACATTCAGGGGAAGGTTTGGCAAGAGGAGCATCAGGCGCAAGAGCATAGCGAAGTGGAACCGCTGGAGGGTACCGCGCGGAATAGACGTCAAGAGGGTAATCTCTGACGGCTACATGCCAAGGACAGGCTATGCGACGCCGAAGGAATACAGGCACGTTCACCCAAGCGGATACAGGGAATACATAGTCAGGACACTGAGTGACGTTTCAGCGACCCCGAAAGACCACGCGATAAGGGTTGCCGCCGGAATCGGCTCCCGGAAGAAGGTCACGATAGTGGACAAGGCGATTGAAAAGGGCATAAGGGTGCTTAACCCATGAACAGGAATGATGGCTTTTACAGGTGAATGCATGGACGGAAAGAAAGCAAGGAGAATGGCCGCACAGATACTCAAGGCCGGCGAAACCAAGGTATGGGTGAGCCCGGAGCAGGCAAAGAGGGTTTCTGAAGCAATGACAAAGGACGACATCAGGGCACTCATAAAGGAACGCATCATCGGAAAGAGAAGCGTGCAGCAGCACAGCAGAGGAAGGGCACGCACCCTGCTCGCCAAGAAAGCAAAAGGAAGAAAGAAGGGCAGGGGAAAGCGCACCGGCACCAAGGCAGCAAGACGCGGCAAGGAATACTGGATGAAGAACGTGAGGGCACAGAGGCGCGTGTTCCGTGAATTGCGCGGTTCGGGGGCAAAATTCAAGAGGCCGGCAAGGGAAATCTACCTCATGATAAAAGGCAATTATTTCAGGGGCAAGAATTACATCAGCACGATGGTCGAGGAGGCGAAGAAATGAGCCACACGCCAACGTACAAGATGAAATTCAAGAGGAGAAGGGAACTCAGCACCGACTACAAGAAGAGGCTTGCGCTCCTCAAGTCAGGCAAAGCAAGGCTCGTGGTCAGGAAATCGAACAACTCGGCCACCGTGGAGGCCGTGATTTACAGGAAAGAAGGAGACATAGTGAAGGCCTCGTTCGCAAGCCCATCACTCAGGAAAATAGGCTGGAAAGGGCATGGCGGAAACCTGCCATCTGCCTACCTTGCAGGATATGCCTGCGCCAAGAAGGCGCTCAAGCAGGGCGTGAAAGAGGCAGTGCTTGACATGGGCCTGATATCGCCGGTGCATGGAAGCATACCTTTCGCGGCACTGAAGGGCGCTATTGACGCAGGCCTCACAGTCCCCGCTGACAGCACGGTTTTCCCGGCACAGGACAGATGCATGGGGAAGCACATAAGCGAGGAAACGGTTAAGAACTTTGAGGAAGTGAAGAGTGCTATAGACAAGGCGTTTGGGTGAACTGATGCAGAAAAGGGAAAGGAGAAGGAAAAGGGGCAGGGAAGAGGACTCCGCCGAGTACAGGGAAGGGGAAAGGCAGAAACGCGTTTCCGACTGGGTTCCGAAGACAGGCATAGGAAAAATGGTCAAGGCCGGCGAGATAGCCAACATGGATGAGTTCTTCGCGAAAGGGTACAAAGTAATGGAGCCTGAAATCGTTGACGTCCTCATTCCCGAAATCAAGGACAAGCTCGTGGAATTCAGGAAAACGGCACGCGTCACGAGACAGGGAAGGAGCTTTTCATTCCGCGCCAGCGTCCTAATCGGCGACGGCGATTCATACATAGGCCTCGGGACAGCCAAGGACAGGGAAAGGTTCCCTGCGATAAACAAGGCGACAAAATCGGCAAAGATGGCGCTCAGGAAAGTCAGAAAAGGGTGCGGCAGCTGGGAATGCAGGTGCCACGAGCCGCACTCGGTGCCATTCAGGGTAGAAGGCACCTCATCCTCGGTAAGAGTGAACCTCCTGCCAGCGCCTAAAGGCACAGGCCTCGTGATAGGCGAACATGTCAAGGACGTACTCAGGTTCGTAGGCATAAAGGATGTATGGAGCAAGTGCCGCGGCAACACCGCCACCACGCTTGACTTCGTAGGCGCCACGATCAACGCCCTTGCCGCGACAAACAATGTCAAGTACTCCGCAGACATGGAAAGGAAACTGGAGGAGAAGAGATGATAGCCGCCATCAGGATAAGGGGCACGGCAAACGTGACGGCAAAGCTCCGCACCACGCTTGAGATGCTGAGGCTCTTCAAGTCCAACCACCTCGTGCTGGTCAATGAGGCCAACGGAGGAAGGAAAATGGTGGAGAAGGTCAAGGACTACGTGACGTTCGGCGAGATAGACCAGAAGACACTCGCGGTCCTGCTTGAGAGGCGCGGCAGGCTCTATGGCAACAGGAAGATTACTTTGGAAGCACTCAAGGAAAAGAAGGTTCCAGGTTTCCTGGAACTGGCGAAGAGTGTGCTTTCCGACAGGCGGAAGATTAAAGAGCTTGGCATAGCGCCAGTTTTCAGGCTGCACCCTCCACGCAAAGGGCATGAGAGGGCAGGCATAAAAAAATCGTACAAGGAAGGGGGCGCGCTCGGGAACCGCGGCCCGGAGATAAACGAGCTTATAATCAGGATGTCCTGATTGCTATTAACACTTAACACTTGAACGGCGTGTGATGGAATGGTCGTGAGGCGCAGAAGGAAGAAGAACAAGCAGAGAGGCAACAGGACGCACGGCGGCGGAGGCACCAAGAACAGGCGCGGCTCCGGCTCAAGGGGCGGAGTGGGAAGGGCAGGCAGCCACAAGCACAAGTTCTCGAAATACTACGCGACATTCGGAGTCAAGAGGATGTTCAAGGCGAAGGCAAAGGAGCCGGCGATAAACCTCGAACAGGTTTCAGGCAGGCTCGCCGAATGGGTGGCAAACGGAAAGGCGAGGAACGAAGCAGGGACAATCATACTAGATGGAAAGGAACTCGGATTCGGAAAAGTGCTCGGAAAAGGCAGCATATCAGAAAAAGTCAGGTTTGTCAACGCAAGGATTTCGGCAAAAGCCGCTTCGAAGATAGAGGCTGCAGGCGGAACAGCAGAAGCCGAAGCAGGGGAAGATGAATTCGAGGCCGAAAGCGAGGAAGGGCCAGAAGAGCCGGAAAATAAATAACAGGAAAATCAATGTCGTATGAGTGTATGCGGGAGGTTGAAGGCACATGGGCGCATTCCAAGCTTTCAAGCCGATTTACAGCCTCTTGCCAGAAGTGAAGGCACCTGAAGAAAAGCAGCCTATAAAGAAAAGGCTGCTCTGGACGGCAATCGCGCTGCTGCTTTTCTTCATAATGGGCAACATCGAGGTCATAGGCATCAGCGCCCAGCGCTCCGGCCAGCTCGAACAACTCCAAGTCGTGCTCGCCTCGAAGATAGGCAGCATAATAACAGTCGGAATAGGCCCGATAGTGCTCGCCTCGATAATACTCCAGCTGCTGATAGGCGGGGGAATAGTAAAGCTTGACCTGTCCGACCCAAAAGACAAGGCAGAGTTCACCGGAATGCAGAAACTCCTCGCCATCATCGTGAGCTTTTTCGAGGCCAGCGTCTACGTCCTCACAGGCTTCCTCGCTCCCGCGGAGGGAATGTTCCTGCTCGTGGTGCTCCAGATTGCAATAGGCTCCATAATACTGCTCTACCTTGACGAAGTGGTTTCGAGATACGGAGTAGGCTCCGGGATAGGCCTGTTCATTGCAGGCGGAGTCGCAGGAGACATAATATGGGGCATATTCTCGCCGCTAGACCCGTCCACCAGCGGCATTTCATTCGCAGACGGCAGCGGCCTCCTCTTCGTCTTCCTGCGCGAGATAACGTCCAACGTCGTCAACGCATTCGTGGCCCTGCTCCCGGTGCTCTTCACGCTGGCGATATTCTTCGTGGTCGTGTACGCGGAAGGGATACACGTCAACATACCCATAACCATGGGCAGGCGCGGCACCGGAGGCCGCTACCCCGTGAAGTTCCTCTACGTTTCCAACATGCCAGTCATACTGGCAGTAGCGCTCTTCGCGAACATCAGGATATGGGCCACGCTTATTGCAGGAAAGGTGCCGGTACTCGACACCATAATGAACGGCCTCGCGACAATAGTGATACCCCCATACGGACTGGTGCAGGAGCTCGCCCTCAACGGATTCAGCCCGGAAATCCCAATGCAGATGCTCAACAGCATAACCGGACTGCAATTCATAGGCCTCGGAGGGAACATAATACACGCAATCCTCTACATAATCGTGCTCACGGTGGTGTGCGTAATCTTCGGCAAATTCTGGATTGAGCTCGGCGGCCAGGGCCCTGAAAGGGTTGCCGCGCAGCTCGACCGCGCAGGAATGTACATACCCGGATTCAGGCGCGACCCCCGTGTCATAAGGCAGGTGCTCGACAGGTACATACCCACTATAACAATACTCGGCTCCGCATTTGTCGGCGTCCTCGCGGGAATCGCAGACCTCACAGGCGCAATAGGCTCCGGAACCGGCATACTACTGACAGTCGGCATAGTCTACAGGCTCTACGAAGAGCTTGCGAAACAGCAGGTAATGGAAATGCACCCAATGCTCGGAAAGCTCTTCGGGCAGGCGTGAGCGGAGCAAGCAAGGGCCTGAAAACCGTAAAACAAAAGCGGGTTTTGCAGAAGTCGCAGGAAGTATTCTTCGGCGAGATATTCATAAGTCTTGAGCGTTAACACTTCCGCATGAATTAAAAATAATATTACCTTAGTTGTTCAGATTGAGGTGATTTAATTGGCATATGTTGATGGTTTTGTAATACCTATAGCGAAGAAAAAAATTGGGGCATATAAAAAGATGGCTTTGATTGGCGAGAAAGCGTGGATGAAGCACGGTGCTCTCCAGTACTGGGAGTGCGTTGGGGAAGAACTCAAAGTGACTGACCCGATGACGAAGAAAAAGAATTCACCCTTTTCCAAGAAATTTAACTTAAAGCCTAATGTGTTACGGCTGAGCAAGAATGCGACAAAAATGGCTAAG
>JACQPB010000020.1 GCA_016202305.1 Candidatus Iainarchaeum sp.
ATGCATAATGCAGCCTGACACAAGCCTTTCGATGTTCTTCGAGAGCCGGGTGTTTGACGAGGCCGGAAAGCGCGAGGTGTTCGAGCTCTACAAAAGCCTCATGTCAATAATCAGGACATCAAACATGCTGTTTGTAATGAATGAGGAGCAGCGCGACGCTGAGTTTGTAACAGCCACACTCAGGGAATGGCAGCAGCTCAAGCCCCGGATACTTGCCGTGTTAACCCTGCTCAGGCAGTCCTGGACTATGCCGCCGGACTCGAAAGACAAGCTGCCCTACTTCGGCTGAAGAAGGAAATCAAGAAGAACAGTTGCATAGCTTCCCTTCCCAAGGCTAAACCGAAGGACGCATTTTCTCATCCCACTGTTCAGCTCATCTTCTGCGAATTCCATCCTGAAACCGCAGGCTGACGCATATGCCGCCCTCTCGCTGCCCTCGCATGAGAGCAGCGGAATGCTCCTTATTATGAAGTCAGAAAGCCTGATGCCATGGCCTGCCAAAACAGATTCAACAGCATGGTTTACTTCCTGAGGATATTCGTGAAGCTCGGTTGCAAAGCCAACCAGAGGAATCATTCCCCACGGTTCCAGCGCATCCGGGAAAAAATAGCTTCCTGCTGAATAACTGCATGAAAAGCAGTTCATCTGCCTGCAAAGCCCGGCAAGAGCCTCGTTGAAGAGCAAGGACTGGAAGCTGTGAACATAAAGCGAAAGCATCCTCCTGCCCGCACTCTTGAGCGAGCCCACGTAATCATTCGGATGGTGTGAAAGATGGGAATCAGAGCCTTTAATCATCGCCCCCTCCACCGCAGCCCTGAAATCCCCTGAAACAATTGCCCTGCCGACAAGATGATTTGCAGAGCCGAACCGCTGGCTTCCAAAATAATTCGGGAACCGAAATTCCATCCTCTCCAGAAGCGCCGCCCTCTGCGCGAGCCGGGAACAATCCTTATCACCAAGGTTTCTCACGGCTATCCTGAACCTGTTGCCTTTCAGAAGCCCAAGCGTGAGGGGAGTGTCGCCTGTTCCTACAAACTCAAGGGAGATTCCGGGAATTCTCATTTCTGCGAATCGCTTCCCAACCCCCCTTACTGAAACCAGCTGCGATGTAACCGCAGCCTTGTCCTTCAACCCCGCATAACCCACGCTTTTCCCCGGCACAAAAGCCCTTTCGGCTATCAGCTCAACAGCCCTGTGGGTGGTCATGCCTGACTTCCTCAAAATGAAATAGGAGTACTGCCCGGGCTTAACAGAAGGAAACTGATAATCCTCATCCACAACAAAATCCTCCGCGACCTGCTTAATCCTGAACATCAGGCAGGGTTAAACGCAAGCTTTATTTAATGCTAGCGACTCTTCCTAAATGTGCGCAGGCTGGCTGAATCGCTAAGGGCTTACTACTTCCACATACTCATAGCAGCCCTTGCAGTGCTTGCCCTGATATTCCTCTTCGGGCAGAGCATAAAATTCATGGTGATTGTCACAGCGCTTGTTGCAATTGCCAGCCTCTCAACATTCTACCAGAATTACATAAAAAGCCCGATTAACTTTGAGCTTATTAAATTCGCGACCATACTCACAGCAGCCACATACGGACTTGTAACAGGGCTTGCCGTGGCGGTCATCTCCACAATAGCAAGCAAGGTAATCTCAGAGAAGCTTGACCAGACAGCCATAGTTTCACTCCTGGGGATAACAGCCGTTGCCATTGCAGCCAGCATGTTCAGCACGTGGAACATAGTCACGCTGGGAATTGTGCTTACGCTGTCTTACCACCTCATCACAGCGCCATTGCAGATGGCCCTCGGCGGGACATTCGCCTATGGAGCGGTTTATGTGGGAAGCAATGTACTGTTCAATGTGCTGGTATTCTCAAGGATTGCGCCCATAGTCGCGGGGGTTATGGGGTAGAGGCGCGGAAAAATACTAACCCGGATTTGGGAATCTTTTTAAACAGCGCCCACAGACCTGGAACCACGAGCCTGTAGCCTAATCTGGGCGGCATTGTCCGGGATGAATAGGGCGACAGCCTCCTAAGCTGTAGGTTCGGGGTTCGAAATGGAAGCAACACGAATTTCCCCGCAGGCTCGCCTCTTTTCATGGGCACGCTCACTCATCTCCTGGAGGGCATCAGGATATTCAGGCA
>JACQPB010000023.1 GCA_016202305.1 Candidatus Iainarchaeum sp.
CCCCCACTTCCCCCCTCCCGGGCAGGTCGCTCCCCCTCCATCCCCTCTCCTTCGGGGCCCCTATGCTTGATTATATCCAACAATGTCCTCCTGTGCCTATTCTATGCTCACTAAGGCCGAAAACTTGGTGATTCGGCTTTGATATTAACCTTTGAAAGTGATTTATAACGGTCAGCAACGGGTGGCCTAAAAGTCTAATCTGGTAAGTAGGGCTGCTCATATTTCCTGAAAAGTCACTTTTGCCACAATAATTCAAATGGCTTTCTTACAGTATCACTGGTGGACGTATTTCTGGAACCTGCCGCTTCCGCCGCCGAACCTGCCGCCGCCGTTTCCGAATGGCTTGCGTCCTCCGCCTCCGCGGAAGTTTCCGCCGCCGAACCTGCCCCTTGGCCTGAGACCCGGGCCGCGCCTGTTCCTGTCAAATGCGCGCCTCTGCTCCTCTTCCTCGCCTTCCTTCATCTTGTACTCGAAGTCTTCAGGCGTCTTCGTGAATTCCGAATCTGATTTTATGTCGCCTCTTTCCTTGAGCACTTCTTTTGCAAGTATCCAGTAGCCGAGTGCCAGGCTCTTCCTTCCCTTGTTGTTTATAGGCACGCACATGTCAATGTTCTTCAGGGCGTTGTTCGTGGATACGAACGCCACTGTCGGTATCCTGACTCCGGTGGCTTCCTCAATGGGTTGTACATCGTATTCAGGGTCGGTTATCATGACTACTTTGGGTTCAACATAGCGGGTGCACTGCGGGTTCGTGAAAGTGCCTGGTACGAATCTGCCGTTTAGTGAAATGCCGCCTATTGCTTCTGCGAATGCGCGGGCAGGTGTCTGCCCATAGCTCTTTCTCGAAACTACTGCCACTTTATTCCCCTGAAAATTCGCTATGAACTTGGCGGCGAACTTCAGTCTGTCATCAAGTACCTGCACGTCAAGCACGTTGAGGCCGTCCTTCCTGACCTTGTAAATGTAACGCTTCATGTCCCCGGACTTGAACTTCGTGCCTATGTGGGAGCCGGTGTTCAGGTACTTGTCAGTTTCCACGAGTTTTGTGGGCTTGGCTTCATTGTCTTCTGACTTGTCGCTTTCCTGCACTGCCTTGGCGCCAAACTCCACTACCGCTTCGCTTTCTCCAGCCTGTTTTTCGTCCGTAGTCTTATTCTCCGGTTCGGATTCCGTTTTTTCATTTTTTTCCTTGGCCATAGTTCATACACCATGCAAAGCTTCATTTTAGGCTCTTGTATATCATTATTTCATCTATGAAGTCAACGTGCGAGAAGAGCATGCGCCTGCAGCAGTACTTCTTGATGTGGAGGTCGTCGAGCACCTTTTCCCCGTCCTCGCCTTTTGAAACCCTTTCCTTGAACTTCTCGTAGGCGCCGCCTATCACGGAACCGCAGCTAAAACACCTTACAGGCACTATCATTCCAAAACCTCCCCCATTCATCTCCTGCTCAATTGCCTCTTCTTCCTTGCCTTCCTGCCGAGAGGCTTCTTCGGCTCTACCCTTCTTGGGTCATCAACAAGCATCATCCTGTCGTAGGCGAGCATCCTCTTCTTGAGCTTTTCATCGCCCCTGAACTCGACCAGGCTCTTTGCTATTGCAGAGCGCGCAGCGACCATTTGCCCCATAAATCCGCCGCCGTGCACTTTCACCTCTATGTTTACCTCGCCTGCAAGCGGCCCGGCTATTTCAAGCGGCTCGCGGACATATTCCAGCATGTATTCTGGCTGTATGGTCAACATGTTGCGGTGGTTTATTCTCACTATTCCTCTGCCTTTCCTCACAACAGCCCTGGCCTTGGCTTCCTTCTTCTTGGCCTTCGATGTAATGCCTTTCCTCTTCTTTTTCTTGTCAACCATTCGCTTCACCACACATTCCTATTATAAACCAAAATCCTGTTACCACTTTGCCCCGAGCATCCTGCTTATTTCACCTATGGTCATGAAACCCTTTTCGTGCCTGCTGGCTGCGGCCTCAATCTTTTCAGCCTGCTTTCCCCCGAGTTCTTCCGGCACGCCTATGTGCACGCGCAGGTTCTTGAAAGCGGCTTTTCCGGAGGGACTCTTCCACGGTAGCATTCCCCTTATCGCGCGCCTCACTATCCTGTCGGGCATCCTTGAATACTTCGGGCCCTTGTGCGGATTGCCCTTCGGGCTTATTTCCATCCTTGTCCTGAACTTGGGCATGATGCCGTCAGGCGTTCCGGTAATCACCATTTTCTCCGCGTTTATGATGTGCACGTGCTTCCTCTTGAGCAGTCTTTTGGCTACGTTCGTGGCGAGGCGACCGAGTATGGCGTTTGAACCGTCAATCACAATCATTGCATCACCACTAACGTACTCGCTTTGGGGTTTTCCAGCATCAGTTCCTTAAGGCCTATCACCTTGCCGCCGGCAGCCTCAATCTTCCGCCGTGCCTTGGCTGAACAGGCGAAGCATGCGACCCTCGCGGTTTCCTTGATGTCTCCCTTGGAAAGCACCTTGCCAGGAACGACTATGGTTTTTCCCTTGCTTTGTGCCGCCATTCCTGAAAGTTTGTACACGTTCATCGCCACCCTGGCTCTTGAGCTGGAGCCGAGCTTCTTGGACAATAAGCGCCAGACGCCATTCTTCACTTTCTTGCCGTGCTTGTCAAGGTCCACTATCAGCTCTCTCGTGCTCTTGTTTGTCGGTCCTGTCCTCATGTTACCAATCCTTCCTCAAAAATCATCCGCCAATCGATTTCCGCCGTTTCCAGAATCGCAATCCTTCAATGCAGGGAGAGGGATTCGAACCCTCGAAGGCACTGAGCCACAAGGTCGCTTCCGGCCTTTTTCTTTTCTTCTCCGAAGAAAAGAAAAACGTCGACGAAAAAGAAAAGGATGCACAGGCACTTTCCTTTTTCCCCGGGGTTTTTCTTTTCGTGCAACGAAAAGAAAAAGGTTGGCTTAAGCCTTGCCCCGTTGACCGCTTGGGTATCCCTGCGGCAAAAGCCTTTTGGGTGCAATCAACTTAAATTCTTTAACTCCCCCCTGAATTCCTTCGCTTTTTCCATAAGTCCATCAATTGCCGCCTCGAACAATTCCCTTGGTGACATGTTCCCGTGGCTCTCAATGGTGAATATGAATGTCGTGTCGTCGTATTCTATGTGCTGGCCTTCCTTGAGCTGTATGTCCCTGTGTTTTTCATCCAGGAGAATCTCTATCATGTCCGCCTTGTAGCTCTTGTCCTTTGCGCCTTTCTCGGACATTATTACTGGCATTTCCTGGTAGGAAACCACTGCTGGCTGCCACTTGGAATGCTGTTCTCCGGTTCCGACGATTGCGTCCATCTCAAGCTTGAGCTTTTCCCCTGTGCCCAACTTCGTGATTGGTATGTTGAGGTCGACCGGTTCTATATTGGGGTCCGTGCTTTTTATGTCGCTGCTGTAAACCGTGCATGGGCCGTCCTTCTCCAGCACCAGCTTTACAGAGTCGCCTGCCTTGCATTTCTTCGAGTCGCTCTTGAGCGGAACCATTCCGAGCCTTTGCGCGAGCATTTCGTCGTGCATAGCTCCTGTATTTTCGTAGAAGTGCACGTCCTCGATTGCGATTACAGGCACTCCTGACATGATTTGCCTCCTGATGCTGTTGACGAACACTATGTTCGTGTCCTTCATGAGTACCTTTATCGAATTCTCTTTTTCCTGCAGAATCTTGATTTCCATGGTCATCACTCTTTCTTGCTCCTGTGCCTTTTCTTGCGCCTGCACCCATCATGCGGCACCGGCGTCACGTTCTCAATTGACCTTATCCTTACATTATTCCTTGTAAGCGATAGTATCGCGGCTTCCGCGCCTTGTCCGGGTGACTTCGGCTTTATTCCTCCCTGGCCGCGCACCTTGATTATCACGTCCTCTATGCCTTTTTCCCTTGCCTTTTCCGCCACTATCTCCGCGACCTTCATTGCCGCGTATGGCGAGCCTTCCTTGTGCTGTGCCTTCACCACCATGCCGCCGCTGCACTTGGCTATTGTTTCAGAGCCTGTTATGTCTGTGAGGAGGATTATGGTGTTGTTGTGCGAAGCGAAAATATGCACGATTCCTGTCTTGGCCATTATTTCCCCTCCTTTGTAACATCAGTGCTTTTATCAGTTTCAGGTTCTTCTGTGGCCGGGCCTTCCGCCGCGATGGCTGTCCCGGCTATGCCCGCGGCTTCCTCGAACTCCTTCTTGATGTCTTTCTTTGGCGCTGTCTCGGTCTTTATCGGCTTCCTGTACCAACCTATTTGCTGTACCTCTTCTGTGGGGACGAGGTATCCGGGCGCTGTCACTTTCTTTCCTGCAATAGATATATGGCCGTGGACCACGAACTGTCTTGCCTGCTTCGGCGTGAGTGCGAGGCCCTTCCTCATTACAAGCGTCTGGAGGCGCTTCTCCAGCAGTTCGTCAATCCTGAGTCCCAATGTATCGTCCAGTGTTGCGTCCGGCTTCACGAGGCCTATCTTCCGCAGGCCGCTCATGAGCTCTTCCTGCCTCTGGGTGCGCTTCTCTATCGGCAGTGCGAGCAGTTCCTTGGCTGCCTTCCTCTTGTACTTGAGCCACGTTTCCGAGCGCCTCAGCTCCCTCTTGGTGGTGAGGCCGTAAGTGTTGGAGAGCTTCCTCTCGCGCTCAAGGAGCTGGGTGTCCCACTGCCTCCTCGGGGTTTCGTACTGTTTCCTCTTCTTCCTTGGCTGTCCCATGCATCATCCCTTCTATCTATTTCTTCTCCTCTTTCTTTCCCGCGGGTGCCGAGCCTGCCTTGGCTGGCGCCGCGGCCTTCGCGACTTCCTTCTTCACGACGCCGACAACCGGGCCCTTGCCTCTATGCGTTGATTTTGTCCTCTGTCCGCGCACCGGGAGTCCCCATGCGTGCCTCAGTCCCTTGTATGACTTGGTTTCAAGCATCCTCTGCAAATCGGATCTCAATGTAAGGTCGAGTTCGCTCATCACCATGTGCGAGTTTTCGCCGGTGAAGAAATCCTTGCGCCTGTTCAGCTCCCATGCCGGCACGCCGAACTTTGCCGGGTTCATGACCACTTCCTCGAGCTGCTTGCCCTGTTCCTCCGTAAGCTTCCCTACTTTCGTCCCCAATGGGATGTTGTGCGCTTTCTGGAACGCAACCGCAATGCTCTTGCCCATTCTCACGCCTATTCCCTTTATCATCGTGAGCGCTATCTCGACAGGCCTTGTCCCGTCAAGGTCCACGCCTGTTATCCTGACAATCAGCCTGAGGTCCTTGTCCTCTACTGGCTTGCTGTGGGCATGCGGCATGCCTTGGTGCCTGTCATGCCCCTTCCCGTGCTTGTCATGCGCCTGTTTTGTTTTTTCTTCCATCGTAGCCACTCTCATTCATTCACGCGAGCTTCTCCTTCAGCTCCTTCTGCGTGACTTCATTTGAAACGCTTATCTTCTTCCCTACAGGGACGAGGTGGAGCACGTTGCACTTCCTTTTCCGCACCTCTGGCCCCTGCACGACCACGAAATTGTCGTCTATGACGCCGAGCACCACTGCGCTCTTTCCGGCTTCCCTTCCCATTGTCTTGACACAGACACTGCCGACCTCGAACGCCCTCATCTCAACACCTGCACGCCCTTGCCTGTGCCGAGCTGTGAAAGGAATTTCCTTGTCTTCACCGGCACGTCAGTATGGCCAATCTTCCCCATTTGAATGAGCGCATAACTCTCCCACAGCTCCTTCCTAGCGGGGCTGGAGAGGATTCCGCCGAATTTCACGCTTGGCCTCCGCTCGCTCTTCGCGCGCTTCCTCACGGTGCTTTTTCCCTGTCCCGGCATTCCATGCAGTTTCTTTCCCGTCACTGCGCATTCGGCGCACGATTTGTTCGAGCGTGAATAATGCACGGATTTCCTTCCTCCCGGGGTCCTGCGGAACTTCTTCAGCTTTACCCTTGTCTGTCTGTCAACCATTCACAACGCCTTGTTCATTTTTCCTGAGGATGAGCTTTTTCCATGCATCCTTCGTGAGGTTCATTATCACCATGATTGCAAGGTATGAAACGAAGTACCATCCGAACCAGTTGGTCTGGCTATAAACCTGTACGCCCCACGTCCCGATGCTGAAGAGGTCGAAGCCTTCCTTGAGCCAAGGGAGCGGTATCGGCAGGCTGATTATTGCCTTCTCATACCACGCACTGAGCGCCCATAGAGCCGGGACGAACACGACAAAAGAAGCCATCATGACCTTGGTGGAGCCGGAAAGCATTTTCTGCATGCCCTCCATCATCTCCTTCTGGAGTGCATCGAGCTCGTTCTTCGACTTTTCGTCGGTGCGCTTCATCAGCTCCTGCATCCTTTTCTGGTTGGCCTTCATGGTTTCCTGGTGCCTCTTCATTTCCTCCTTCTTCATGAACTTTTCCTGTATAAACTGCGATGCAATTGTCAGCACGAGCGAAATGAGCGCTATGTCGGCCATTGCATTCAGCAGCATCCAAACAACCTCGTGCAGGCAGTGCAAAACCAAGCTTTGCAATGCCAGATATTCTGTCGGCAAACCAGTCTGGAAGCCGTTGCCAGCCCCAAAGCCAACTACATATCCTTCCACCAGCACCATTTTTAAACCAGATACTCCGGGCGGTTTCCTGCGTCGCCGGGTGCCGGTTTTCGGTCATGGAAGTGGCCATAGCCGCAAAAACGACGGTCGTTGAGTGCCCATCATCCCGCCCTATTAAGCATGCCTGAATCATGTTATTTCTTGGCATTTGGCCATTCATGCTTAAGAAAATCTCGCCGAAGAACACATAGTGTTATTATAGATAGGCGAAAAAATAAATTTTCTGTCTTTTGCAATTTATTTTTTCTTTTCCACTATCGGCTTGAAGCCGGCATAAAGTACTTTCTTCATGTCAAACGGCATGTCCTTCATGTCAAAGTCCTTCATTGCCATTTCCATTTCTTTCATAACCTTGGCGTTGACCTTAGTCCTATGCAACTTGTTCTTGAAAACTATCCATGAAAAGAGGATGGTTTCATTAGGTGTTACGGCCAAGCTAGAATGAGACTTTTTGGCTAGGCTAAATTGCGACTTGTTTTATGAGATTCTTTTTCCACC
>JACQPB010000021.1 GCA_016202305.1 Candidatus Iainarchaeum sp.
GCTTCTGAACCAGTTGTTCGGAGGCAGATACGCGCCAGAGTTCTACACCTTTGTAGTTACTGGACTTATCCTGCCAGCTTTCATAATAGCCATACCAAGGACGAGAACAGTTCTCGGCATTGCAGTAGCATCCTTGTTGGTAAACATAGGAATGTGGTACAAGCGCTTCGTAATAGTCGTGCCTGCACTTGCAAGGCCAGGAATGCCAGGTGGCGAGTGGGCCGTTTATGCACCCACTTGGGTGGAGATATCGATAACCGCTGCTGCATTGGCTGGATTCATGCTTCTATTCGCTCTATTCTCCAAGATATTCCCAATAATCTCGATGTGGGAGGTTCGTGAGGGAGAGCATGTAGAGACACAAACAGAAGTGCCAGGTACCAAAACAACTAGTATAAGTGGTGAGAATCAATGAAAGTTCGAAGTCCATTTACAATCATGGTACTGATTGCGATACTGTTAGCTCCAATTCCCCTCCCAGCGCTCAACGGCGTCATCCAGATACAGATGCCGATAATGTTCACGGTCAAACCTGCTGAAGGTCAGGCCGCTGGAACAAAATCCTTCGTCCTTTATGTTTCAAAGGATGGCTTCAATGGGACACATTCATCCAACCTAGCTATCACGGTCAACGAAGGGGATAGAGTACAGATAACTTTCATCATGACAGAAGAAGACAGGAAAAACAAAGAACCTGCGAACAGACACATAATCGAGATTACTGGATATGAGATAGTAGCAGACGAGATAGATCCGAGTCATCCAGAAACGACGATCATTTTTCTCGCCGATAAAGCTGGAAGTTTCACAATCAGATGTAGCGCAGAAACTTGGGACTGCCCCGGACATGATATGCTGCAGGATGGTAAGTTTGAAGTTAAACCCCAAGGCGCTGCTCCTCCACCAGCTCCCGCACCCGCTCCAGCTCCGGCACCTGCTCCCCAACCTGCACCTGCACCACAACCAGCGCCAGCACCAGCTCCGGCACCTCAACCTGCCCCAGCTCCTGCTCCCCAACCTGCACCTGCACCACAACCAGCGCCAGCACCAGCTCCGGCACCTCAACCTGCCCCAGCTCCTGCTCCCGCCCCAGCTCCCCAGCAACCCGCTCCAGCTCCAGCACCCCAACCACAGCAGCCAGCACCAGCTCCAGCTCCTGCCGCTCCACTTGCGCCACTGAAAACAGATCTTAGACTTAACATAGACACTCAATGCTGGCCAAACTGCCCCATTGCCCTGACTGCAGTTCTGAAGGACAATGAAGGCAATCCTTTAGTAGGCATGCCCCTAGCGTTCACGGTAAATACAACCTTTGGCCTATTGAGGATAGGCGCTCCTTACACAAACAAGCAAGGTATGGCATCTGTAAACTACTCAGCACGTTCTCTGGGCACTCTAGAGTTTGCGGCTTCATTCCCCGGAGGCGCAGGTTATGGAGCAAACAAGTTCACGGTAGCTAGGCATTTTCTCTATGGTGGGCCAGAGCCATTACCATCGCCCCTCACATTCAGCACTGTATCTATCATAATGATTCTCGTAGTTGTCATTTCGATATGGACAACATTCGCCCTCGTACTAATTCAGATTCGCGGCATACGTCGTGAGGGGAAACGACAACAAAAGGAGTGACAGTAAATACGTGGCTAAGCAAGCCTCCTGACGAGCCCTGAAAGGGCGAAACACCTTCTTTTGGTGTCGAGGCAAATAATATGAAAGACGACCAAAAAGCACTAGGGAGTCTAACTAGACTGAACCCTAGAAATCGGCGTACCGAAATACGAGCAAGGAGATTAGTGTCTCCACGCAGAGTCTTCATTGCTGCATGCCTAACAATTCTGCTGGTACTCCCTGCAGTACCATCAGTAATCATCAGATCTAACGCACAGGCGGCTTCTGACATCGTGGCCCTCAAAACACAACTGCCCATTACAATCGATGGAATGCCGGGCGATGTAGTATGGAGTCAGATTTCACCTACAGAACTAACCTTAACTGGCACTACCACTTCGGGCGGCCAAGTTCCTCAAATGTGGGTAAAGGCCGCACACGATGCAAACAACCTCTATCTTCTTATGCAGTGGCCAGACTCAAGGGAGAGCAGAAAGAGCGACAGAGCAGTCAGACTAGCAACATCAACACCAGGCAATCTGATAGGACAATACTATGCCAATGCAACCTATCACTACACAGATGCCGCAGTTGTGACA
>JACQPB010000022.1 GCA_016202305.1 Candidatus Iainarchaeum sp.
ACAGAACAAGGACTGCAACGTTGAGTTTCGCGCTCTGCTCTTTTGTTAGGCCCGTGTTGCGGGGCCTGAATCGACAGAACAAGGACTGCAACTGTTCGCGCTGGAAAGTGTGGCGTTTCTGACTGTGGTTGCGGGGCCTGAATCGACAGAACAAGGACTGCAACATTTCGCTCGCGCTCAAGTTGTAGTCGAATATTTTTGTTGCGGGGCCTGAATCGACAGAACAAGGACTGCAACTCGCCTAGTTGCGTATAAACAGTGTTATATGCAAAGTTGCGGGGCCTGAATCGACAGAACAAGGACTGCAACTCAATTCCTTCTGCCGCACCCGCAACTTAAGGCTTTGTTGCGGGGCCTGAATCGACAGAACAAGGACTGCAACAACGACTATTGTATCTTCATCATTGTCGGTGAATTGTTGCGGGGCCTGAATCGACAGAACAAGGACTGCAACTACTGTTGGCCAAAAATTACTGAATTTTGGGTAAATGCAACTTTGCTTTTTACAAAGACTTGCCGCCCTTCTTTTCTTTTTGAAACTAATTCTAGGTGGTATAGCTCTGAAACATAGGTTGTACATTTAGTGTAAGCCAACTTGAGTCTTTTGCTTAAGTCCGTGATTGTCATTTCGTTATTTCTAGTCAGCCAAAGAATGGCAAATCGTTTCTTTTTCCCCATTACCCTGAATATCTTGAATAACTTTTCATCAATAAGTAGCGGGTCTTTGTCCATTTACCAAAAGTGGTTAACAGAATATTAAGGAATAGTTTACCTGTTTGGGTAAACCTTTTAATAGGGCGATACGTTATCAGTATACCAAAACTGGTAAGGTATTCTATGCCCGCACTTAATTGGATAGGAAAAGAGCAGGTCGTTAACCATGATAAAGAAGTTCCATTTAGATTACTAAAAAAGGTAAAATCCATATCGGTAGGAGAAAATTCTCAAAATTTAATTATCCATGGAGATAACTTAGAAGCGCTTAAAGCCCTGATGCCATACTACTGCAACAAAATCAAATGTATTTATATTGACCCCCCATATAACACAGGCAACGAAGGATGGGTCTATAACGACAACGTAAACTCCACAAAAATAAAGCGATGGTTAGGGAAAGTGGTGGGGGGTGAAACAGAGGACCTATGCAGACACGACAAATGGCTCTGCATGATGTATCCGAGATTAAAACTTCTTAAAGATTTGTTAAAGGAAAACGGCGCAATATTTGTTAGTATTGACGATGATGAAGCAGACCACGCTAGAGCATTACTGGATGAAATTTTTGGCAGGCAAAATTTTGTAGCGACGATTATTTGGCAAAAAAAGTTTTCACCACAAAGTGATGCAAAGTTTTTTTCCGATGTGCATGATTACATTTTAGTTTACTCGAAAAATATAACTAACTTTAGAGTAAAACTTTTGCAAAGAAAAGAAAGCACAAATGCACGTTACCTAAATCTAGATAATGACCCACGAGGGCTGTGGATGTCAAGCGATTTTTCTGTAAAGACATATAGCAAAAAATATGATTATCCGATAACCACTCCGAGCGGTAAAATAGTAAAAGCAACAAAAGGTAGGTGCTGGGCTACCTCTAAAGAAAGATTCAAAGAATTTGTAAAAGATAATAGAATTTGGTTCGGAAAAAATTTAAACGGCGTGCCAAGACTGAAAAGATTTTTATCTGAAGTGAAAGAAGGCATTGTCCCTACAACGATTTGGTTTTACCAAGAAGTTGGGCATAATCAAGAAGCTAGGCAAGAGCTCAAAAAAATATTTAGAGGAAAAGAACTGCTATTTGACAACCCAAAACCAGTGAGATTGATAAAAAGAATCATCCAACTCGCCACAGATTCCGATGATTTAATTTTAGACTCATTTGTAGGTTCAGGAACTACTGGCCAAGCGGTTCTAGAATTGAACAAAGAAGATTCTGGAAACAGAAAATTTATTTTAGTGGAACTAGAAGATGCAGTAGCAAAAAATATTACGGCAGAACGCATCAAACGAGTAATTAAATCAGAAAAGCTCGATGTTGGATTTGAATTTTGTGAATTGGATAGGCCATTATTCAATTCTGAAGGAGAAATAGAAAATGAATGCGTGTTTGAGCAACTAGCCACTTACATTTATTTCACTGAGACGCAAACCAACATAGACAAGAAACAAATAAACAAGAGCTACATTGGCTTATCGCCGGATGAAATCAACGAGTATTACCTGATTTTCAAGGAAAAGCACAAAAACAAACTCACAAAGGAATTCCTGAAAAATCTCAAGAAAAGCACAAAGAGAAAAATCGTGTATGCTGACTTCTGCCTGATAAGTCAAGACGAGCTCGACAAATACAATATAGAGTTCAAACAGATTCCTTACGAAATAAAGAGGTATTAACCATGGAACTCAAACAATATCAACAAAAGACTATAGAAAAACTAAAAGAATATTTAGCAAGGATAAAGACACTAAAAGGAGATTACGAGACTGCATTCCTTTCAATAATGAACAGAGAAAGTGAACAAGGTGTAAAATACAATGACTCCTTCAACGTACCGTTTGTCTGTGTAAAGATTCCGACGGGCGGAGGAAAAACCTTAGTTGCAAGCTACTCGATTACAGAAATAATAAGTAATTACTTGCAAGAAAAACTTGACAAGGGCATCATTGTCTGGTTTGTTCCGTCAGATGAGATAAAATCACAAACCCTAAGAAAATTGAAAGACAAAAAAGACATGCATCGGACAGTGTTAGATAACGCTTTTGAAAATAACATAAAGATTTTTTCAAACGAAGAAGCCCTACTGATTAGAAAGCATGACGTTGAAGACAACCTTTGCATAATAGTTGCAAGCCTCGATGCTTTTAGAAAAGATTCTAAGCTCAGAAACAAATACAAGGTTTATCAGGAAAACGGGGAATTATTGCAATTCTTTGAGGAAGCTACAAACGATTCAAAATTAGAGAAGGACGAAACTGGAGTAATAACCTCTTTGGCAAATGTAATCCGGTTGTACAATCCGTTAATTGTGATTGATGAGGGCCATAGAACTAAAACAAAAATTTCAATAGATTTCCTAAAAGACCTCAATCCAAGTTTTGTAATAGAATATACTGCAACTCCAAGGGAAGGCAGCAATATTCTAGTGGATATCCGTTCACAGGAGTTGAAAAGGGAACAAATGGTAAAAATTCCATTAGTACTCGAAAGCAAGCGGGATTGGAGAGAAGTCGTAGATGATGGTTTTGTCCAAAGACAAACATTGGAGGAAATTGCAAAACATGGTGCAGAGTCAATAAGGCCAATTGCCCTCTACCAGGCAGAAGCTGATAGGAAAGAAACAGAATCCATTACGTTTGAAAAAATAAAGGAATATCTCAGAAAGGAAAAGAAGGTTACTGAGGAAGAAATAGCAATCAAAATATCTGGAAAAAATGAATTAGAGGGGGTGGACTTATTCAGTAAAAAGTGTAAAATCCGCCACATAATAACAATAAACGCTCTTGCTGAAGGGTGGGACTGTTCCTTTGCCTATGTTTTGGTTTCCGTTGCAAACCTCGGCTCTAAAATAGCTGTTGAACAGATAATAGGCAGAATAATCAGAATGCCATTTGCACAGAAAAGGAAAGATGAAAACCTGAACAAGTCTTATGTATTTGCTTCGGCAAAAAACTTCCAAGACGCGGCAGACCAAATCATTAAAGGCCTCGAAGATAACGGTTACAGCAAAAACGATTTGGTAAATATAACCCAAAAAGATGAAAGTGACTATTTCAAAGCCAAGAAACGGTTCAAAGACGAACTCAAAATACCAGTTTTTGCCTTTGAGGAAGAAAAGCTATCCTTCGGGGAGCACTTATTGGGCGAAGATTTTGAACTGGCAAAACAAGACCACAAAATACAGTTCGCTTTACCGTTAAGTGAGGATGGAAAAGGCGAAATAGATATTACCGAAGAAGGCAATTGGAAGAAAGGAATGGTAAAGCAATTGAGACTCAGCTATGGGCGAAAAGAACAAAACACGGATGAAAAAATACTCACTTTGTGGCTGGACGACAAAATAAGGGCAAAGGAACTTGAAAGAAAAGATAAGCTCATTTTCATAAACAAAATCGTCAAAGACCAGCTAAAAGAGCATACAATGCGGGCGCTATCATTGAATAGGCATCCATTAAGGGAAGCAATAAACGATAAGATAACGGAAATAATCGAAAGCTATGCGCAAAAGCAATTTGAAAAATTTGTGGAAAATGGGAAAATTACGCTTAAAGAATTCAATGCATTCCCAAAAGAAATAGAGCTTGTAACTGAAGTAAATCAGGATTACAAGAAAAGCTATTATGATAAAATAGAAAAACTCAACAAGGAAGAAAAAAATCTACTCGATAAACTCGACTTGGACGAGTTAACCAACATAAGATTTTGGGTAAGGTGTAGAGAAAAGCAGGATGACTCACTCGCCCTGCAAGGCTGGAAAAGAAACAAATATTACCCAGACTTTGCCGCAGTAACCACCAACGGCACAATTATAGGCATCGAATGGAAAGGAGAAGACCGACTCACCAATGAAGACACCCAATACAAAGAAGCCTTGGGAAAGCAGTGGGAAAAGCTTGGAAAAGGCAAAACAAAATTTTACCTGGCCTCAAAGCAAAACATCGAAGAAGTCCTAAAGAAAATCAAGGAATTGTAGGGTGAGAAAATGCAGATAATCCTAAACGACTACTCAAGCTTTCTTGGCAAAAAAGGTGAGAGATTCACAATAAAGACCGGGGACAAAAAACAGGAATATGCGGTAAAAGATGTTGACCAAATACTCATTGCCGCTGCCTCCAGTGTTTCGGTTGGGGCAATAAAATTTGCCCTGAAAAATGAAATTGATATTGTTTTCCTCAATTCAATAGGGCGCCCGCTTGGGCGAGTATTTCCATGCAAGCTCGGCGGCACTACTCTTACCAGAAAAAGGCAATTAGAAGCCTATTACACGCCTAGAGCTGCTAAAATTGCTAAAGAGCTTGTAAAAGCAAAAATTGTGAATCAAGCCTACTTCTTAAAATCTCTCTCCAAATCAAGGAAACAAGATTTTACTGAAATCGCTAATTCAAATATAGAAGTAAGCAAAAGAATAGACTCTTTGACTGGAAATGTTGATTTCATGCGCCAAGAACTTCTCGGCATAGAAGGGGTGACAGCTAGCAACTACTTTGGATGCCTCACAAAAATACTGCCATTCAAAGGTAGAGACAAGGATTCGCAAGACCACGTAAACATTCTGCTCAATTACGGATACGGGATACTTTACAACCAAACCGAAAAAACTTGTGTGTTGGCGGGACTGGACCCGTATCTTGGATTCATGCACACTGACAGGTACAATAAGCCGTCTATGGTTCTGGACATGATTGAAGGCTTTAGGCCAATAATAGTTGACCGGGCAATTGTAACCCTGTTTGCACAAAAACAAGTGAATGGAAAAATGTTCCAAGAGCACCCCGAAGACAAGCAATTAATCCTGACAAAAGAAGGCCGGGAAAAAATAATTTCAGCGATAATGGAACGACTTTACACAAAAGTAAGTTTTAAGGGAAAACAAACAAGTTTTGACGATATTATGCTAGGCCAAGCTCGTAGAGTGGCAAATTACCTGCTTGATGAAAACAAGGGGTTCGAGGCTTTTGTCTACCGCTGGTGAAAACAATGATTTACTTTGTAATCTACGATATCACTTCAAATTCAAAAAGGCAAAAAGTCTCCGAACAATGCAAAAACTTTGGCTTAAAAAGAATACAAAAAAGCGCCTTCTGCGGCCCTCTGACAAAAAACCTCGCCGAAATGCTTGGCATCAAATGCAAAGAAATTATTGAAGCCAAGGATTGTGTTTTTGTGATTCCTGCCTGCACAAACTGCTTTAAAGCAAAAATAATTGTTGGCGAATTTGACGAGTCAAAATTTGAAGACAAAGACTTTGAAATAGTTGATTGAAATGGACAACCAAGGCTACCTCACAATCAAGGACTTAATGAATTATCATTACTGTAACAGACTGATTTACTTTGAAAACGTCCTTCGAATACCGCAAGCCACCACAATAAAAGAATACAAAGGAAGGGAACTGCACCAATCGTTTACAGAAAAATCCAAGAGAAACAAAATAGTGAAAGAATTTCCCAAACTTCCAAAAAAGTATAATCTGCAACTTCAGTCTCCGGAGATTAATTTCAGGACCATTTTGGACTGCCTTATTATTGATAAACAAAAAAATCAGGCTTTCCCAATTGAATACAAGGATGCAAAAAAGCCGGAGAAAATATACAATACCTTCAAAATCCAGTTATTCGCAGAGAGCTTGCTGGTCAAAGAACAACTCAATTATGACGTGCCTGCCGCATTCATAAAATTTGAACAAACAGGCGACCTTGTAAAACTAGAAGTTACAGACTCGGAGCTCGGACAAGTCAAAGAAACGATAAAACAAATCAACCTAATAATAGACACAGAAGCTATGCCAGAACCAACAGAATTCGTGAAAAGATGCAAAGACTGCTGCTATTGGAAAATATGTAAAAGGGCATAACGCCCTCAATAGTCTTCTGGTTTCATGAACGTCACCCCTTCTGCGTTGGCGACAACCCAGATGCTCCCTGTTTCGATGACACGGAGTTTCATGTAGGGTGTGTCTTCTTCGTCCGGCTTGTTGAGGAGCTCGAGGCCCGTGGCGATTATTTCTTTGTAGTGGTCTTTTACGTCTTCAAAGAGGTTTGATGTAAAAACTACCGGCAAGCCGCTGGGTTGCAGATGGCCTGTTTTCACCAGTATGCCGTCGACAAGGGCTTGTTCGAGCGTGTAACTGTAAATGACTTCGCCGAAGAGCTCGGTTAGGGTGTTCATGCTTTCACCTCCATTGTTTCGGAGATTACTGAGACGCAGCCGCCGGTGTCTTCAGCAATGCTCCTGAGAACACGCAGTTGCTCGCGGTTCACGGTTGCAATGTAGTAGACCGTTTCGTTTACCTGCATTTCCCGAAAGGAAACGCCAAGGTCAATGAGCGCATCGCGCAGCTCTGAAAAGGGCTCCCCGTAAGGAGGGGAAACCTCTACAAGGAGATTCATTGAGAATCCCTTCTTTTCATGGCTGCAAGTATTTTTTGCAGCGTCAAGTCGCCGTCGAAAGGGTTGCCCCCATCGTGAATATTTTTTCTATAATGAAAACTCATTTTGAATCACCTCCAGCGGTTAAAACGAGTTTTTTCCTAACAAAAAAGCCGGTTTGCGGGCTTCTGGGCGTATTAAATCCCTCAGCCCCTCCCCCGCGCATCAAGAGGGGGGAGGGTTTAAACGCACGAAGACCGAGGCTTTTTAGGAAAAAACGAGAGACGCTGGAGGGGCAAAAGAGTTTTTGAGAAAAAAGGTTGAGGGGTGAACCCAATGCAAGACTGGCGAATCCGCAATTTTTTATGAAAAATGTTAAAACGAAGAAATAAATACAAAAGCCACGTTAATTTTCACATGGCGTTCAGAGTAAAGAGGGGAAGTGTAAGAGTCACTCCAAGCGCTGTTGCCAGAAGGCCTTTGAAGACGATTCAACAGCGGCTAGGGATTGTTGAAACGAAACGGGAAACGCGACCAAAAAAGGGCTTGCGGGCAGAGGAAGAAAGAAGAGAGTTTAGGCGCAGGCCCCGGCAGACGCACGAAAATAATTTCACCGAAAAGGACATCAAAGACGTGCATGATGGAAAATTATTTTTCAAGCATTATGTCAATTCGGAGGCATTATTGCCAGAAACACGAGTTGCCTTAAATGCGCTCCTGCCTGCAATTACCCGATTCAAATCCCTGCTCCAAGCACAAGTGCCAGCCATAAGAAACCCTGATTATCCACCAGACCGAGTAATAGAACAATACTTGCAGACCCCCCCCACAGAAATGTACCACGAAGCCTCAATATTGCAACTTCAACTCCAAATGGCAAGGCAGAAAATTGGCGGATTTGAGGATAGGCATGCCTATGGCATGATAAAAGACATCTGGATGCCACAAAAAATGCGAAAAACACAAGAGTAAAATGCACTCAGAGCAATTACCATCAGGAAGTGATTTTTTATGGGCGGAAGCCAAGCAAGAAGAATCGGGCAAAGGAAAAGAATTCAGGCAGAAAACCAGGCGCAAAGAAGAGAAACAAGCCTATTCCTCAGAGCCCACGGCATGACCTTGGAACAATACAGGCTGGCCAAGGAACTCAAGGCCCGGCGCCTCGACAAGGAACCTACCGAAGAACAAATGGCAAGAATGACTCCCGAAGAAAGGGCGACCTGGGAAAATTGGCAGGCACAACACAAACAAAAACCCGCCCCCGGATTCGCCAACATAAGCATCGTGGAAAAGAAGAGGCCGGAACAAAGGCCATGAAACAAAAAACGGGTTTTTTTATGGACGAGCCAATAATCTTGCCAATCGGAGACGACGAGTTAGAACGAAGGCTACTTGAGATTAGGCAAAAGCACGACATAAACGCCACGCTCCTCGTGAACCTCTTGAAAAGCCAAGAATTCACACGCCTCGCCAGTCAAGGGCTCGGCAAGCACGCAATGCGCAGGGCCAGAAGAACGCTCACAGGAAGCTCAGCCACTTTCGGGTTCCTCTCGGAAATCATAGAACGGCACAAAGCCTCCTTAGCCGCCCGACACGACGACTACACCAACTCCATACTGTCCAAACTTGACCCAAAGCAAAGAGATGCCTACCAAACCGGAAACTGGACACCCGAAATCTTGGAAGCGGTCAGCACTGCACAAAGAAAACACTTCCCCAAAAGGCCTCCCTCACCCGCAGAAATAGAAAAACGGGTTACATTCAAACCGCACGGCCAATACCGGCGCAGATGGAACAGGTAAAAAGTGACGCAAAATGCCGAGACGTTTAAAACCCACTCTGAAACCCCATATCACTAGGTCAAGAAAGGCTTGGCTTAGAGAAGCAAATAAGGGAGCGCCATTTGACGTTAATATTGCAGGCGCTTCTTCGCTAGCAGAATTAGAGCTAAGAACCCGGCAAAGCATGGCCGGTGCGGGAACATTCACACTCATGCGCTCTAGGTTCAGACAACGTGATGGGGAAATAAAGACCGTATTGCAATTGGCCTCAGAAACATTTCCAGGGTCCTTTTCCCCCAAACAGGTTTCAGGAGCAGCATGGTCTAATGAAGAAGCAGCCCAAATAGCAAGGGGCCTGAAAAGAGGATTCTGGGTAGACTTTATCCTAGGGAAATCAAAAGAACTTTACCACAGGTCATGGTAACAACACCCAAAAAATTCAGGTTAAAAACTCTAATTCCCTGCAAACTTTTTCCGTGGAACACGCCCCGTTTGGGCTGTGGAGGGCGCTGGGCGGGTTTCCGTCAATTTTGTTTGATGGGTTTGCCTTTATTTTGGCAAAGAAGTCCATATGAAGACTATCGTGCCGAATATGGCGAATAAGGCGATTGCCGCAAGCACGAGTATCATTATGGGCTTCCAGTAGTTGGCTCCGATGAGAAACCATATAGCGTTGTTGTCTTTGCTCATGCCTGTGCGCCTCCTGTTTCGATTAGGCGTATTGTTTCGGCCAATCTTTCGGGGTTATCGCGGTACTTGTTGATGAGTTTCATCAGGGCGATGATTCCTGTTTCCTCCTTTCTCTTGTTTTCCTCGGCTTCAACTGCGGCTTTTTGTGTGAGCGGCAGCCAGCATTGGTCACAGTGGGAATTGTTGGATTCGTTGAGTTTTTTGCACCGCGGACAAGAAACACGTTTGAGTATGTCTTCTTGCTTGTCCTCTTTTATGAGGCCGTGCATGCGCAGTATCGCATCGTCAACCTGCTTCCCGGATAGATGGACGTAGTTGGCGGCCATCTTGGATTCCTGCACCCAGCCAAAGTATTCTTTCAGTTGCGCCTCGGTCAAAAACTGAGCCATATAGGTGGCGCGGGAGTGCCGGAACTGGTGCGGATTCACAGGCTTTTTTACCCCTGCTTTTCGCGCCGAGACTTGGAGAATTTTAACTATGTTCCTGTGGAGCATCCTCTGGCCGAAATTGTCGTAGATGTTGAGGAATATTGGCGCGTTGGGGTCTTGGTTCATGGGGTGCTTGTTGAGCCATGCCAAGAGTTCAGAGGCTGCGTTGACTATGCGTATTCTCCTCATTCCTGTTTTGCCGTCAAGGCTTAGCTTGCAGCCCAATTCATCGAACGCGGCATCCTTTATGTCAAGGCCTCCTAGCTCGCCGATCCTTGCGCCTGTTTCCCAGAGCAATGCTATTAGCGCCTTGTCACGCGGGGACGAGGTTGCGCCTAATAGCTTTTTCACATCCTCTTGTGTCAAGAGGTCTTCGGGTAGTTTCTTGGATTTCTTGCTATTGCACTTTATCCATGACACGCATGGCGGGCATGTTTCTGACTTGGCAACCCACTTATGAAACACCTTGAGAACCTCGCCATAAGTCGAAATAGTGGCTGGACTGAGCTTTTTTTCCATCTGATGGAGCATAAAGTCCTCATAATCGACGCGCTCGACCTCCAAAAAGCTCTTCTTAACATAATCGACCACGAGCCTCAAAGTACCAAGCTGTTTGACCAGCCGAGGAATGGAAATGTTGTTGAGCTGGTTATGCCTATAGAACCCCAGCATCAGCTCCCGGTTCTCCTTGGAAATAGCCGGGTCCTCATTCAAAAGGCACAGCTCGCGCTCCAAAGACCGCTCATACGGATGAATATATTCCCTCATAAATGGTTCCTCCTTACTCAACCGAAAAGACTATAAAAGACTCCGATTGGAACCATTGGGAATACGCGGGGGACGGGATTTGAACCCGTGCACCCTTTCGAGTAACGGATAACTGCAACCAACGGATTTACATTTTTCTTTTCCGTCAACGCTTTTCTTTTTGTGTCAACAAAAAGAAAAGGGTTGTAGCAGTCCGCCGCATTAGACCACTCTGCCACCCCCGCAACCGCATGCTCCGGTTGAAGGAGCATACGTCGTCCCATCGTGACGGGACATAAATATTGATGGCTTATATAGGGTGGCTTGGGTAAATTTAAAAGGGTTTAGAGGGGGAGATTGTCGCTATTCAAGTGGCCTGGATTTTGTAGCGCAATGCGGGATTCAATCCCGAAACAATTTTATATGGGTAAATGCTTAGCAGTTCACATGAAAAAAATTTGGCCGGTGTTGATGTCAAAGTTGGTTAGGGCCGAGAAAGGCAGGTTGCCTATACAGATGGAAAGAGAGCGGCTGAACGGGATTGAACTTGTGAGGAAATGGAAGGCCCATCTGGAGGGTGAAAAGCTGCACAAGCAGCAGCAATACAGGAGGCTCCTGATTGACATAGAGGGGGAAGGTCAAAGACTGGCTCAAGGCAAAATAACTGGGCCCGAGCACCAGACACTCTCAGGGGCAAAGTATGGGGAGGCAAGGCTCTTGGACGGGGAAATACAAGCAATTGACCGTTCTATACGTATGTTTGAGGGAATAGAGGCAGGGCTGAACAAGCCGGAAGACGCCGCAAAACTCAAGTCGCAAATCGACTTTTTGGAAAATGTGGCCCAAGAGCTCCGAAAACTCTATAAGAACAATCAATAAAAAAGTCTTGCATGGACTTCTGCGGAATCCGTGTCGACAGCCCTTTCTTCCTCGCGCCGATGGCTGCGATAACCTCGCTGCCTTTCAGGTTAATGTGCAGGAACCAGGGTGCGGGCCTCGTAATCACGGAGCAAATCAATGCGACGCAAATAGCGCGCAACCCCGACCCTTTCACTAACAACGAGTTTTTCACTGTGAAAACGGCCCCTGAGGAGAGGCCGGTAGGCGTGCAGCTGTTCGGGGCAGTCGAGAAGGACTTCATTGCGGCGGTTGATGCCGTCGAGCGGAACTTCGAGCTCGTGAACATAAACTGCGGCTGCCCTTCGCACAAGGAGGTTTCGATTGGCGCGGGCGCGGCCCTGCTGAAGGAGCCTTCTAAAATAGCAGGCATAGTGCGGACAATCAAGGGCGTGTCTTCGAGGCCGGTAACGGCAAAAATCCGCCTCGGATGGGAGGAAAACAGGAGCGTTGCTATTGCAAGGGAGATTGAGCGTGCCGGGGCTGATGCGATAATGGTCCACGGGAGGACGGCCACCCAGGGTTATTCAGGGATTGCCGACTGGGATGCCATAAGGAAGGTGCGTGAAGCTGTTTCCGTGCCTGTCGTGGCGAACGGTGACGCGAATTCCGGGGCGAAGGCCCTGCAGATGCTAGAAGCAACCATGTGTGATTTCGGCATGATAGGGAGGGCCGCGATGACGAACCCTTACATTTTCAGGGAGGCTAGGGAATTGCTGGAAAATTGTGCGGAGTGGAAGGCCTCGCCCTCAGACAAGATAAGTGGCTTCTTCGATTACTTGGGCGCGTGCGAGAGGCATGACATGGTGAAGCTCTCCGATTTGAAGCTCAAGGCCGTGCAGTTCACCAAGGGCATTGATTTCACGAAGCAGGTGCGCGTACAGCTTCAGGCGGCGGGCGACGTGGCAACGGTCAAGCGCATACTTGCGGGTTTTTTGCAGGAAACACTGCCAAGGGCGCAAAGCCACCCCACGAGAAGTATACATAACATGCCGCGTGCGGCCAAGAGCGTGTGAAGCACTTCATTTCCGGGAAAAAAAACTTGCAACGCCTGCCGCTTACTCCCCTTGCAGGAAATGGCCGGGCTTGGCATAGAGGCATGTATGTCCAAGAGGGCTGTGGGACAAACAGCCGGCTATTCCGCAAAATGAGGGGAAGCGGGGCAGACAAAAATTTATTAATGGCCAATGCGTCAATTAGGCGCTGGCCGAGAAAACCCTATGGGCTTTAGCCCGTAGATGAATTGAGGCTGTGGCACGGGGTTGTTAAGGGGAGCGGCCACGGAGTTTCCCTTAATTTGTTGTGCCGTTTTTGGTGTGTTTGCACCGGCAATGACCTCTCTCTCAGGGGGTTTATAAGTTTTGGCGCGGACTTTTTCTGTATGTTGAGTTATGTGTTCAGGCTGTACCCTAACAGGGTTCAGGCGCTTGGTTTGGGGCGTTCGCTTGAGCTTTGCAGGCAGGCTTACAATTTTCTCTTGGAAAAATTGAACCAGCAGTCACTATCCGGAAAAAATGATGTTGGAGTGGTAAAGCATAGTATTGTGGAATTGAAGAATGCGCGGCCTGAATTCAATGAAGTTTATTCGAAGGCTTTGCAGCCTGAGTGTGACAGGCTTTTTTCGAATCTGCGCTCATTGAGGCAATTGAAGAAGAATGGGAAGAAGGTTGGCGCCTTGAGGTTCAAGGGAAAAGATTGGTTCAAGACATTTTCGTACAACCAGTCCGGCTTCAGGATTGAGATGGTGAAAAGCAAGAAAGGCATTTTGCATTTGAGCAAAATCGGTAGCATAAAAATCAAGGTGCACAGGCCTGTCGAGGGGCGCATAAAACAGGTTACTTTGAAGAATCGCTTAGGCAAATGGTTCGCAATCCTCATAACCGATGCCAATCCGAAGAGGGTGCATGGTGAGAAGGTTCTTGGCATTGACCTCGGAATCAACAATTACTTGGTGGATAGTGACGGGAATAGGGTTGCGCATCCGCATAACATTGACAAGCATGCGCAGCGCCTTGCGCTCGCGCAGAGGGATTTGGCGAGGAAGAATAAAGGGAGTGGCAACAGGAAAAAGGCGAGGTTGGCGGTCGCGAAGGTTCACGAAAAAATCGAGAGGTGTCGGAACGATTTTTTGCACAAGCTTTCCGCAAAATACGTGAAGGGCTGCAGAACCATTGTTGTTGAGGATTTGGACATTGTCGGTATGGCGCGCTCCGCTCGGAATGCGCGGAATATAATGGATTCTTCTTGGGCAAGGTTTTTGCAAATGCTCGCATACAAGGCTGCAAGCGCTGGTTGCGAGCTAGCAAAAGTAAACCCGAGAAACACCACGAAAACCTGCAGCAAGTGCGGAAACCTGAGAGAAATGCCTCTTTGGCAACGCATTTATAGTTGCGGCAATTGTGGCGTTGCAATGGATAGGGATTATAATTCCGCCATGAATATATTACATAGGTTTTTGGGCCGGGTGCCGGCCCTTGCAAGAGAATCACCCTCTACCCTTGTAGGGCAAGGCGGTTCGATGAAGCAAGAAACCACGTTTGTGGAGCGGTTGGCAGTGTCAAGTGACGCCAGCCCCTTCAGGGGCTGGTAGTTCACTCATGAAAAGAAAAAACCGCGGGGGCCGGCAGAGAAACAGGGCGCCTGCATTCAGGCCGCCCCATGCACATAATAGGCCGGCGGTTGCGCCAGCTGGGGTTCCAAGGGCTATGGGCGCCCCAAGAAGGCCGCTGTCAAGAGGCGCTGAGACAAGGCGCTGGGTGACTGGCGTGCTTGCGAGGCGCAACGAGGTGCGCGGAATGTATTCATTGGCCAAGGCCGCTGTAGGTAGTGCGTTTCCGCCGGGAGGGAGCGAGTGGCAGGCAGCGAGAGCACGCACCAAAATGCTTGGCGACAGCATGGCGAAAATTAATTATGACCTGCAGGCAGGACTCGAACATAGGAAGTCGTGGCCTGAAGCGCTCCGGCGGTTAAGGAGCAGGCCGGTTGCGGGCTTGAGGCTTCTCAGGAAAAAAATAGGGCTTGAGAAGTTGTTTGGCGGGATTTCGCCTGCCGCAAGGGCAAAGGAAAGGCCGAATGCCGGAAGAGGCAGCAGGGCAAAAGCCGCGCCGTGAGTGGACAGCTTTGCTCTTAAAGAATTGGACAACGGACTAAAAAGTCGGTTTAGTGAAAAATCTTGGGTTCCGATGCTCAATTGGCCCAAAAGGATGAACATCCACAACGCCGTCAGAAGGCATGATTTCAGTTATACAGACTTGAGCGCCGCTTGGATAGACACTGTAAAAGTACGCATTTGTATGGTTTCCGTCATTTTTGCCTAAAATTAACACAGAAGCACAACTTTGCGCTACAAAAACTGCCCCGATGTCTGACCTTGTATCATTTGCAAATAGAATGTTTGGCATATTAGCACACATAACCCCGCTTACCAGCGTGCCCCTGTTTTCCATTAGACTCGTCAGAAAGTCCTGTAATTCAGAACCATACACCTTTATTGATTTGCTGTTTTCCTGACGTTCCTTGTAACTATGGCTGAATTTTGGATATCTTTCACCATCCATATGCACTCTACTGTCGCGGCAATTAATAAAGCTTGCGCAAAGTTGTCAAGCCAAAAAGTCACGTTATGCAACACAGCAACCTGTAGAATATAGTTTATACGTCAGAGTATTTCCTCTATTTTCTGCCTGAATTGCGCCTTGGGCCAAGCGCCATGGATTTCCCCTATGGCTTCGCCGTCCCTGAACATGAGGAACGCCGGTATAGACAGTATGCCATACTTGGACGCGGTCTGCTGGTTCTCGTCCACGTTCATCTTCGCGAACTCAAGCTTTCCCTCGAAGTCCTTCGAGAGCTCCTCGAACAATGGGGAAGCCATGCGGCAGGGACCGCACCATTCGGCCCAGAAGTCAATTATAACGGGCTTTTTTGACTTGATGAAGGAATCGAACTCCGAATCGCTGATGGATTTCATTGCTGGCACCTCTCCGAAAACAAAGGAAAATTATTCTGCACGGAACAATTTAAAAAAAGAAGAGGGCAATTGTTGCATTGTGCTGAATACGCCGCAATAAAAATCGTACGGATATCAAAAATCTGGCACCCTATTAAGTTAGGAATCACAACAATCGACATAATTTTTAAATTTTTAGGAAGAAAAATCAAATTAATTACATTAATAGGTTTATTTTCCGAACCTATTAGGTGTCCGACTAAAGCTTTTTATATGCGGAGCTGGTTTAGATTAATTCCTGAAAAACAACCGTTTCGGCGGTTGGGAGCGACGGCTATCTCAGCTTGGGCCGAGATAGGCCATATAATGAATATTACTATGAAAAAAATGTTTTATGGGGGAATAGGCATGTCTGTAAAGAAGGCGGTTGCGCACGGGGAGCAAAAAACGAAGAAGGCGGACAAGGGGCTTGCAATACCCCGCATTTTCACGCAAAAGGGCCGTGACCCGCTTGATGCGGTGGAATACGAGTACAGGACCTCGTCCATAAAAAACCCTGACGGAAGCCTCGTGTTCGAGATGAAGGACATAGAAATCCCCAGGCAGTGGAGCCAGATTGCCACGGACATAATAGCGCAGAAGTATTTCAGGAAAGCGGGGGTGCCGCAGTTCGACAGGCGCGGGAGCCCTGTCATGGACGCCGGTGGCAAGCAGAAACTCGGCCCTGAGACGTCGGCGAGGCAGGTCGTTTCTAGGCTTGCGGAGACATGGAGATGGTGGGGCGAGAAATACGGGTATTTCGCCTCGGCGGAGGACGCCGGCGCCTTCGAGGACGAGCTCAAGTTCATGCTCATAAACCAGTATGCCGCTCCCAACAGCCCGCAGTGGTTCAACACGGGCCTCTGCAATGCATACGGCATCACGGGGCCGGCACAGGGGCACTACTTCGTGAACCCGGATACAGCGGAGCTGGAGAAGTCCGGCGACGCCTATTCTAGGGCGCAGGTGCACGCGTGCTTCATACAATCCCTCAGGGACGACCTCGTGAACGACGGCGGAATATTCGACCTTGCGACGCGCGAGGCAAGGATTTTCAAGTACGGCAGCGGCACCGGCACCAACTTTTCCAGCCTCAGGGGGGAGGGAGAGCCGCTTTCCGGCGGCGGGTACAGCTCGGGCCTCATGTCATTCCTCAAGGTGCTCGACAGGGCCGCGGGCGCGATAAAGTCAGGCGGAACCACCAGGAGGGCCGCGAAAATGGTTATACTCGACGTCGACCACCCTGACATAGAGAAGTTCGTGATGTGGAAGGTGCTCGAGGAGCAGAAGGTGGCCGCCATGGTCGCGGGAAGCAGGAGCTGCAGCTATTTCCTCAACGAGATAATGAAGACGGCCTACGAGGGAAAGTCAACCGATGTGAAGAAGAACGCTCAGCTCAAGCAGAGGATAAGGGAAGCGATGCGCGCCAACGTGCCGCCCAACTACATACTCAGGGTGCTGCAGCTCGCCGAGCAGGGAGAGAAGAGCCTCGATTTCCCGGCATTCGACACGAACTATAACTCTGAGGCGTATTCGACCGTGTCGGGCCAGAACTCGAACAATACCGTAAGGGTGACCAATTCGTTCATAGAGGCGGTGCTGAATGACGGTGATTGGCACCTCAAGAGGCGCACTGACGGAGCCACGGCAAAGACGGTAAAGTCGAGGGACCTCTGGGACAGGATTGCGTACGCGGCATGGCACAGCGCGGACCCGGGCATACAGTTCGATGACACGATAAACGAGTGGCACACGTGCCCGAAGGAAGGAAAGATAAACGCGAGCAACCCATGCAGCGAGTACATGCACATCGACGACACGGCATGCAACCTGGCGTCCATCAACCTCATGCACTTCCTCGCGGAAAGCGGCGAGTTCAAGGCGGAGGAATTCAGGCACGCCACGAGGCTCTGGACAATCACCCTTGAGATAAGCGTCCTCATGGCGCAGTTCCCTTCAAAGGAAATAGCCCAGAAAAGCTATAACCAGAGGACGCTCGGCCTCGGCTACGCGAACCTCGGCACCCTCCTCATGGTTTCCGGTATACCCTATGACTCTGAGGAAGGGCGCACAATCGCAGGCGCCATAACCGCGGTGATGTGCGGCGAATCCTATGCCACTTCCGCGGAAATGGCCGCCACCCTGGGCCCTTTCCCCACTTTCGCCGCGAACAGGCAGGACATGCTGCGCGTGATAAGGAACCACAGGAATGCCGCGTACAACGCGAAGCCGTCTGATTATGAGGGCCTCACGGTAAAGCCCATCGGCATCAGCACGGAAAAATGCCCCAAGAAGCTCCTCAGCGCAGCAAGGGACGCGTGGGACAGGGCCCTCACACTTGGCGAGAGGCACGGGTACAGGAATGCGCAGGTCACATGCATAGCGCCTACGGGTTGCCTGACAGGAAACTCGTTAGTGTCAACTGACCTTGGGCTGGTAAGGCTCACAGCTCTGGGAAACAGGGAAGGGGACAAGTGGCAGGACGTTTCTTTTACAGCAATGACTGACGATGGGCCAAAGCAAGCAACCAAGTTTTACATCAACGGGGAAGCACAAACAAGGAAAATCAAGACAGCTTCGGGATACGAAATTCAGGGAACGGAGAAACACAGGATAAAAGTCGTTGACCCCGAGAATAACAAGTTAATATGGAAAAGGCTTGACGAAATTCAAAAAGGGGACAGAATACCCCTGGCAATGGACACGATGTTTGGAAACCCTATGGAAGTATTGCTACCGCCACAGCCAGAATTGCATTGGAATACCGATTTCAAGTTAATTGTGCCCCGGGCAATGGATGAACAACTCTCGGAAGTTGTTGGTTATTTCATGGGCGATGGCAGTTTGCACAGCAAAGGATTGAGGTTCTGCGTTGACAATAAAGACGAGGACGTTGTTGACCGCCTAAGGAAGCTGATAAAAGAATTGTTTAATCTGGATGCCGCAACAACCCAACAGGAAGGATATAAAGAAGTTGCCGTAAACTCTGTGCCTCTGACCCTGTGGTGGGAGGCATGCGGATTCTCCAAGATAAAACCATCCCCAGAACATAAGGGCAAGGGATATTCTCCGTATATTCCCGATGCAATATTACATACAAACGACGGGAAAGTCTACGCTGCATTCTTGAGAGGATTGTTCGAGGCTGATGGCACCGTTACCACAGGTGGCCCAAGTTTTTCTACAAGTAACTACTATTTTGCCCAGGAGATAAAAACATTACTCCTGGCTTTAGGCTTCCCTACTACCACAAAAATAGACACATCCGGATGGGGGAAATCAGACCTTTATGTTTCAAGGCTGAAAAACGTGTCGTACAATAAAGGGTTTTTGGAGAAAATAGGGTTTATGGGGTATAGGAAAAATGGGGTTGTGCATGTAAAAAGAATTGCTCAAACAGGAAAGAGAGATTATGTTTTTTTGCCAAGGGAATTGGTTGAAGAAGCGGTGCCCGTAGGTAGCGAACACAGAAATTCTGTGATGCTTTCTTTGAAGAGGCACCAATCAATTCCACGGGATACGGTAATGCGAGTATATGAAGATACCCGGAGCCAAAGACTGCTGTCAGCACTCCAATTTTTCTATGATACGGCGGAAAGCAACGAAGACGGGGGGATACAGCCAACTTTTGACCTTTCGGTCCCGGAGAACATGACGTACATTGCGAATGGTTTTGTGAGCCATAACACAATAGGCCTGGTCATGGACTGCGACACGACAGGGATAGAGCCCGACTTCGCCATGGTGAAATTCAAGAAGCTTGCGGGCGGCGGGTATTTCAAGATAGTGAACCAGTCGCTGCCGCGCGCGCTGGCGAAGCTCGGGTACAGCGAACAGAAGGCCGCGGAGATAGTGAAGTATGTGAGCGGCCACGGCACGCTCGACGGGTGCCCGTACATAAACCGGGAAACCCTGCTCGCGAAAGGGTTCACGAACGAGAAGATAGCCGCGATAGAGGGACAGCTCCCTAATGTGTTCGAGCTAGGGATGGCGTTCAACAAGTGGAGCCTAGGCGAAGAGTTCTGCAAGAGCATCGGCATCAGCGCGAAGAGGCTTGACAGCCGTGATTTCGACATGCTCGCCGAGCTCGGCTTCACGAAGCAGGAGATTTCCGCGGCAAACGACTACGTGTGCGGAACCATGACCATAGAGGGAGCGCCGCACCTGCATGAGGAGCATTACCCCGTCTTCGACTGCGCCAGCAAGTGCGGAAAGAGCGGCAAGAGGTTCATACACCACATGGGCCACATAAAGATGATGGCCGCGGCGCAGCCGTTCATTTCGGGCGCCATAAGCAAGACAATCAACATGCCGAGCCACACAACAGTGGAGGAGATAAAGGACGCATACCTCCAGTCATGGCAGCTCATGGTGAAGGCCAATGCGCTGTATCGCGATGGCAGCAAGCTCTCCCAGCCCCTGAACGCCATTGCAGGCGAGGACGAAATAGCATGGCTCGGGAGCGACAACGACATCGACGAGACGATAGGCCCGAGCCATGTCCAGCAAAAGATTTCAGTTAAGCTTGAGAAGCACTCCCTGCCGGCAAAGAGGCGCGGGTTCGTGCAGGAAGCCACTGTCGGCGGCCACAAGGTGTTCGTGAAGACAGGCGAGTACCCGGACGGCACATTGGGGGAGATATTCATAGACATGTACAAGGAGGGCGCGAGCTACCGCGCGCTGCTCAACTGCTTTGCCGTGGCCGTCTCCAAGGCCCTGCAGTATGGCGTGCCGCTCGAAGAGTTCGTGGACTCGTTCACGTTCACGCGCTTCGAGCCTTCAGGACTGGTGAAAGGGCACGAATCCATAAAGAACGCCACGTCGATAATAGATTACATATTCCGCGCCCTGGGGTACGAGTACCTCGGGAGGACAGACTTCGTGCACGTGAAGCCCTTGGAAGGCGTGGACGAGTCATACGGGGAGCAGAAAAAGATACTCCCGGCGAATGAAACAGCCCAGAAGCCCGCCAAGCCAAAGACCATGGAGGAAATTGACAGCGGGCCCGATAGCGAGGAAGAAGTGAAGGTCAGGATGGCGCGGAGCCGCGGATACACGGGCGACCAGTGCGCGGGATGCGGCTCCATGAAGGTGAAGAGGAACGGCGCGTGCACTCTCTGCGAGGACTGCGGCGCAACGAGCGGCTGCTCCTGAAGCAGCGGTATGCTGGTGGAGCGAGTTTCCGCCATGCATAGCACGGCTCTCCGCACCCAACCAACCGGAACCTGCGCTGACAATGTGTCTGGATAGGGCTTGGCCAACCCTGCTGAAGCGGAACACACCCTTCCGAAAGGCCTTTCCGAATCGGGAACTGTTTGCAATGCACATTCCTGGACTTGATTTTGTATAAGGTATCCGGCTGGCAAGCCGTGCAGGCGAATAAAATTATAATAACATGGATTGGCCATTTATAGCAGACAGCGAAAATAATTCGGCAAAATTTTCATGTTCCTTGTCCCCCGCGGGGGACGAGGCTTAGCAGAGCTTCGCTCTGCCAAGTGCTATCTATCAAACCGCGTCAAAAACCGAAAGACTTTCGCGGTTTGATATAATAAACAGGAAGCAGGGCATGGATTGGATTGGCTGTTGAAAGTGGCTGCATGGGCAACAAAAGGTTCCGGGAAATAGATTTCGCTCGCGGAGCCGCCATTTTGATGATGGTGCTCTTCCATTTCGCATGGGACCTGAACTATTTCGGCGTGACGCAGGTTTCGCTCTACACTGGCCTGTGGGGCGTCTTCCAGAAGGCCACTGTTTCACTGTTCCTCTTCATTACCGGAGTGGTACTTGCAGTGAATCATTACAGGAAAAAGGAAGGATATGCAAGGTATGCCATTGGCAGGGGAGCCAAGATTTTCGGCGCCGGACTGATTATCACGGCTATCACGCTCGTGTTTTTCCCGGGAGAGTTCGTCTACTTCGGGATACTGCAGCTGATAGGGGTCTCCGCAGTCATTTCAATACCGATAGCCGGCAACAGGAGCGCGGCCTTCGCGACCGCATTGGCAGCCTTCGCTCTCCCCGCACTTGTGGACATTAGGAGTATGGGTATAGTGCCGCTTGTGTGGCTCGGCTTTGCAGTGCCTTTTCCGACAATTGATTTCCAGCCCGTGTTCCCCTGGTTCGGCATGGTCGCGCTCGGAATATCTGCCGGCACGCTCATTTACGAAAACGGCAAGAGGAAGTTCGCGCTCGAAGTAGGCAATGGAAGAATTTCACGGGCCATCCAGGCGCTTGGGAGGAACTCACTTGGGGCATATATCATGCACCAGGGAATCCTGTTTCCCGCCGCATACATCATTTCGCTGATGCCATGAAGATATGAAGCTATACAGCGCAACCAATAAAACCGTTTCCGCCCAATTCCAATCACATGGATTTCGGAGGAAAAACAATCGTAATCACCGGCGCCAGCTCCGGGATAGGCAGGGAAACGGCCATCCTCTTCGCTTCCACGGGAGCAAGGCTTGCGCTTGTAGGCCGGAACAGGAAGAGGCTGTCCTCCGTGGCGCTGGAATGCAGGAACGCAGGCGCGCACGAGGCAATGGAGCTGGTTTGCGACGTCCGGGATTATGGGCAGGTGAAGGGTGCGTGCGCTGCCATAATGAAAAGGTTCCGGGAGTTAGACGTGCTTGTCAACAACGCCGGCTTCGGGGCGTACCATGCATTCAAGGAGCAGGAAATAGGCGAGCTCGAGGACATGATGCGCACGAATTTCTTTGGCACTGTTTATTTCACGAAGGAGCTGCTTCCCGCGCTCGCGCGCGGCTCGCACATAGTCAACATCGGCTCGATGGCCGGCAAGCTCGCGTTCCCCAACTATTCAGGGTACTGCGCCTCGAAGTTCGCGGTGTCTGCATTCACGGAAAGCCTGTACCACGAGCTTCTGCCCGAAGGCATCGGCGTGCACCTCATATGTCCGGTGGGAACGAAGACAGGATTCTTTGACAACCCATCGTTCGAAGGCCACCCGCACAGGATAAGGTATGACAGCATGATGCTGGCGTCTGCGGTAGCGGAAATGGTGGCCGACGCCATCCGGAAGAACAGGCCGGAAACTGTGCCCACAATTCGCGAGCGCGCCATCCTCCTACTCAAGTACAATCTGCCGTGGCTCTACCGCAGCATAATGCAGGGCAACTACCTCAAGAGGAAAACATGGAAAACTGGCCAGCAGGGGAAATGACAAGGCCGGAATTGCCACGAAAAAAAAATGGGCCGCGCAAAAAAAAAGGAAAAAAGGAAAACGGCAAAAAGCACGCGGAAAAAATACTGTTCGCTTCCGGCAGGCACTGGTGCGGTTAGCGCCTTCCTGAACGCATTCCGCGGCCCCTGTGCCTCGGACCCGAGCTTATGTCACGGAAATTGTCGCCTTGGGAGCCGTGGCCGGAATGGAAAGAATGCTGGTGCGGCGAAGCGCGCCTGTGCGGGCCGAGGCCGCTTTCATGGCCGTGGCTGCGGCCGTGGAAAGCGCCTCCCTGCGCGCCGCCACCGGCATGCCTTGGCCCATAGCGCGGACCGGAGCCGCGCCCTTCGCCATAGCCGCTTCCGGAGGCGTGCCCACGGCCCCGGAAATTGCGGCCTCCATGGGAACTGCCCCTCCCGTGCCCGCCTCCACTGCTGCGGCCGCGGAAACCATAGCCCGTTCCGCCGCCCATCGGGCGGCCATGCATGGGCCTTGAGCCAGTGTGCCTCTGTATCTGTATGAACTCGGCGTCAGGAGTGGGCTCGCGCCTTATCTTGAGCGAGGAATTCAGCAGCACGCTCCTGAAGTTCAGGTGGTCGTGCGGGGACAGCAGGGATATCGCGCGGCCGTTGGCGCCTGCACGGGCCGTCCTGCCTATGCGGTGTATGTATTCCTCCGAAGTCGGGGGAACGTCATAATTGTAGATGAAGTTCACGCCCTTGATGTCGAGGCCGCGCGCGGCGACGTCAGTGGCGACGAGTATCGCGATGTTCTCGCTCTTGAGGGAATCAAGCGCGCGCATCCTGCTCGCCTGCCTGAGGCCGCCGTGGATTGCCAGCGCGTCAAGGCCGGCCTTCTTGAGGTTATGCGCGACGACATCGGCCTCGCGCCTCGTCCTGCAGAACACCATGGAAAGCCCGACGCTGTTCTTCTTCAGCAGGTGCACGAGCACGGAGAACTTGCCGGCAACGGAAACGTCATAGTACTCCTGGTCGAGCAGGGCCGGGTCGACATAGGCGCCGGCCTTAATGCTGACCGGCGACTTCATGTACTGGCCCGCGAGCCTGTCCACGTCGCGCGTCATCGTCGCGCTGAAAAGGAGAGTCTGCCTCTTCTCGGGAACGGCCTTTATTATCGACTCGACGTCCTCGTAAAAGCCCATGTCGCACATCCTGTCGGTTTCGTCGAGCACGAAGAACCTGACCTTGAAGAGGTTTATTGAATTGTTCCGCATGTGGTCAAGAACCCTTCCCGGCGTGCCCACCACTACCTCGCACCTGCGGAGCGCATCCTTCTGCGGATTGATGCTCACGCCGCCATAAACGTCCGCCACCCTGACGCCCAGATGCTTCGAAAAGTCCCTGAGGGAGCCGGCTACCTGCACGCACAGCTCGCGCGTGGGAGTGAGTATGAGGGCCTGTATGCCTCCGCCGGGGCTGACCTTTTCGAGCATGGGGAGGCCGAAAGCAGCCGTCTTGCCGGAGCCCGTGCTGGACTGCCCTATCACGTCCGCGCCGCGCTGTATCTCCGGAATGCACTTTTCCTGTATCTCGGTCAACTCTGTGAAGCCGAGGTCATTCACCGCCTTGAGCAGCTCCGGCTTCAACACTATTCCTTTCATGTCCATGCTTTCATTCCCATGATTACCCTACTATTATAACCCTTCGGAGATGGTTTTTAAAACGATTGCCGGGCAGGGCACCGGGAAAAAACGGTTTCGCGTACCGCTTTTCCGGAAAAATCGGGCAAAAAATTTTTATATCGCGCCGACAGCATTCCGGTAAAACGTCACTTATCAAAGGAGGTAAGAGAATGAGGAAAATACTGGCAATGGCTTCACTGCTGCTCCTCCTGTTCCCCGCGGCATTCGCGGACACAACAGCGACAGTGGACACGATAAAGGCGCCGCTGGACAGGATATACGGGCTCATGAAGGGCGTGCTCTCCGTCCTCGGCGCGATAGCGCTGACGGCCGCGGGCGCGATGTACATGTTCGCAGGCAACAACATACAGGCGAGGGAGAACGCGAAGTCGATGTTCACGTACTCGATTGTCGGCCTGGTGCTCGTGTGGGTAGCGCCGCTGGTGGTCAGCTACCTCACCGCGCCGGCCTGAGGCCAGCACGCCGAATACCGGCAGGCGCTTCCGCCGACAGCCCCGGAGGGGAGAACCTGCCTGCCTCATAATCATGGCCAGCGGAATGCGGGGCGGGCAAAAAGCAGCTGAAGCAAGTGGGTCAACGCCCGGCGCGAGAATGCAGAATGCAAACTGGAGTGGAAGCATGAGCATGGATGGGAAAATGCCGAGGCCGTACGAAACCGCGCTGCTGATGGCCGCGGGATTCCTGCTCTATGCGGGCCTCGCAAACGCCGCTGGCACGGAGCCAATAGCAGTGAACATAGACCTTGAAGGCCTCGTCAGGGCGATAAACGAGTCAGCGAACACCGTGAGCGGCAGCATAGGGCAGAGCGGCATCGCCATGCAGGGAAGCATAGGAGCTGTGCCAAACGCCCTGCTCGGAGCGCTGGCGGCTTCCCTGAAAGGCGCATTGGATTCCTTCAACGCCCCGGTGGCGGACTTCGCCGCGCTACTCGTGACCTCGAACCCTGACGTCACGGCAATGAGGCCCGCGTGGGAGTCCGTGACGCTGCTCGTGTCCTCGCTTTACCTGCTTTTCTTCATGCTCGTGGGATTCATGTTCCTCGTTTCAGGGATTGACCGCGAGAAGAGGTTCATCGCGAAGGACTGGCTCAAGAACGGCTTCATGATGGTCGTCGGCGTCGCGGCATCATTCGAGATTTACAGGCTCGTGCTCGCACTGTCCGGCGCCGCCGCGGAAATGCTGCTCGGCACAGGCTCGGAAGCGCTCTTCGGCAGCCCGGGGCCAGCAGGAGGCCTGCTCGGCGCCGTTTTCCTAGGCGCCGCCTCGGTGTTCGCGTGCTTCACGCTCTTCGCTAGATACATGCTGCTCATGGCAGGGGCCGCGATTTTCCCCCTCGGCGTTTTCATGCATTTCGTGCCGCCGCTCAGGGGATGGGGCAACGCGGTGTTCAGCGCGATAGGCACCGCAATCGGCATGCAGCTCATTGACGCCGCGATATTGTCGGCCGCCGGAATCGCGCTGGGAGACACTGCGCTGAACCGGGGGCATCTCCTGGTGCCGGCGTTCTCGTTCCTCCTCATCGGGTTCGTCAACATGGCAATGCTCGGAAGGGCGGTTTCATCAGCAGTCACTCCTTCCCCCGGCGCTGACATGATGCTGGCCGCCAGGATGCTCGGCGAGCAGGTAGGGGAGCTCGCCACTGCCGCTGGCCGCGTGCAGATGAGGAAGTGAGGCCAGCAACCCGGACTCCACCAGGGGGGCCCACTTGTCGTATGAAATACCGCGAAACCTCAAGTATGAGGAGAAGGTGCTGTTCAACCTTTCCATCTGGCAGGCGGCGTGGCTCGGCTCCTTCTCGCTGGGAGGCGCAGCGCTGTTCATGAAAGCGGCGATTCCGCTCGAGGCGCGCATCCTCGCCGCGCTCGCGCTCGCCCTCCTCGGCGCGGGATTCGCCTTCTTCGGCCTCAAGGAGCACCTGCTCACTGCGCTCGCGTTCGCATCCGGGCCGAGAAACGTGACAAAGCCAGGGCAGTGCGCGAGGAAATTCGTGGGAGTGAAAGAGGTGCGGGGCGACTGCATGGTGACGGACAGCGGCTCCATGAAGGCAGTCATCAGGGTGTGGGCGCTGAACTTCCACATACTGTCGCGCATGCAGCAGGAGGCCGTGATATGCGCCTACAGGGATTTCCTGAACTCGCTTGACTTCCCCATACAAATAGCCGTCAGGACAGTGCCGCTCTCGCTCGAAGCATACCTTCGCAGGATGATGGAAAACGCGGAGGCGAGAAAGGATGAGGCAGCATGCTCGCGTACAGCACGGTTCGGCTCTTTCATAAACGGATTCATCACCGCGAACGCCGTCAAGGACAGGCTTTTCTACGTTGTCGTGCCGGGCCCGCCTCCCGGCACCGAAAACGGAAGCGGAAACTGTTACACGGAAAGGGCGCTGGATGCGAGGGCTGGCCTTTGCATGGACAAGCTCCGCAAATGCGGGGTGAAAGCCGCAAGGCTCTCTGGCGCGGAGATTGCGGAAATGCTTTCAGGGTGTTTCGGCGGGGCCGCGGAAGGGTTCGCATGGCATGAAGAATCCGGAAGGCCGGGAAAAATCCGCGGAAGCGCGGCGGCAGCGGAAAACTGGCCGCGGAACCCGGACGCGGATGCATCTGAGCATCGCGGGCTGAAGCCCGCGGGGTCTCACAAGCTGCCGTCAACGGAAAATGACCCCACGCAAAACCCCGCCATGAATGGCGGAGGGCCATTTTGGGTTGCTGAGCACCACAGGTTAAAGCAGGGCACAGCGACGACACAAAAAGCCGCCGGAGCCGGCGGCGCCCTGCGCTGGCCCTTGACCGGCCACGCCCATGTGCGGCGCGGCGGCAACGAAACCGGCAGGACATGCAAGGGGCGTGCAGCAGTGATGGCCGACAGGCCGCGGCACCTGGAACTGAACGGCGAGCTCAACCGAGTGATAGCGGCTTCCGGGTACCCGAGGAACATACGCGAAGGCTGGCTCGACGCCATTGTTTCCGCAGAGGGGAACTTTGACATCGGCATCCACATAAAGCCTTCCGGAATAGAGGACACGATGACGCGGCTCAACATGGAGCTGGTGAGGCAGGAAGCGGACCTGCTTGCAGCGGAGCTGAAGGGGATAGTGAACCCGTCGCTGAGGCTGCAGCACCGAGACACCATGAATGTTCTGGAGAAGCTCCAGAACGGTGAGGACAAGCTCTTCAACATCGCCCTTTACCTGAATGCGCGCGCCGACACGCCGGAAAGGCTCGAACTGCTTTCGGGAATGATTTCTTCCGAGCTGAACTCCATAATGGTCATCCCGAAAGTGCCTTACATGAGGATGCGCGATGGCATAAGGTCCGTTTTCCCTCTGCAGGAGGACAGGCTGAAGGCCGACAGGAACATCCCTGGAGATGCGCTCAGCGCGTGCTTCCCCTTCACCACCGCTTTCCTCAATGCCGACGAGGACGGCATACTGTTCGGCGTTGGCACCGCAAACAAGGTGCCCGTGATAATAGACCCTTTCAGGCTGCCGAACCACAACGGCATAATACTCGGCACCTCCGGCGGCGGCAAGAGCTTTGCGGCGAAGCTCTTCATAGGAAGGAGCCTCCTGAACGGCGTGAAGACCGTCATAATCGACCCTCAGGGCGAATATTCCGCGATGACACGAAAACACGGCGGCCAGGTGGTGGAAATAGGGGCCGATGGGGGCGCTTCCATAAACCCGCTCGACCTCATGGGCATGGGCCTCGGGGAAAAGATGCTTTCGCTGCAGGGCGTTTTCGGCATACTTCTGGGAGAGCTGACGGAGCAGCAGAGGCACATACTGGAAATGGCGTGCGAGGCGGCATTTGCGCGAAAGGGCATAAGCATGGGGGACAGGGAATCCTGGCGCAAGGAGCCTCCCGTGCTTTCTGACGTGCACTCCGAAATAGCGAGGGCGAGGTCTTCCGCGGCAAGTGGCGAGAGGCAATTCTACGAATCGCTGGGGAGCAGGCTCCGCATCTACTGCGCTTCCGGGCAGTTCTCGTGCATCAACAGGCAGACGCACGCGGATTTCAAGGGCAGCCTCATAAGCTTCAGCATATCCTCCATGCCGGAAAGGCTGAGGCCGGCGCTCATGTACCTCATAATGGAGTACGTGCAGGGCAGGATGAAGGCCGACGGGGAGAGGAAGCTGCTCGTGGTAGACGAGGCATGGAGCCTGCTCAGGCACGGAGGCCACGCACAGCACATGTTCGAGATGATAAAGACAGCGAGGAAATTCAACATGGGCATCGTCGTTATAACGCAGGAAGCCGAAGACCTGCTCTCGTCGCAGGCCGGGAAGTCGGTGCTCGCAAACACTTCATGGAAATTCCTCGCGAGGCAGGACCCTTCAGCCATGGAACTGCTCGCACAGAAGTTCGGCCTCAACCGCAGCGAGCAGGGCTTCCTGATGTCCGCGAATCCCGGGGAGGGCCTCCTCATGGTGATGAACGACAGGGTGACGCTGAACGTCATTTCATCAGCGGAAGAGTACGGGTTCGCGACCTCCAAGCCGGGGGAAATGTCGGGGGACGGAAAAGCCCTGCAGCCGAAAGACTTTTGATGACATGTTTGAAATGTCGCCTCTGACGTAATAGCTACGGAGGTGGCTTTGCCATGGATTCAACTGCTATTGATACGCATAAGGAAAGTGTTGTGGTTCACAGGATTGATGAGAACACCAATCCTGTTTTGAGGGAACGATATTTGACTACTCAAGAGGGTTTGGAGAAGCTTCTTGTTGGTGTTCGTGGTTCGGTGTGCGTTTTGGAAGCTTGCACCACGAGCTATCCGATATACGATTTTCTCACGGGCAGAGGTGTGGAGGTAAAAGTTGCTCACCCGCTGCTTTTGAAATCGATTAGTGGTTTGAAGAAAACCGACAAAGTTGATGCGGAGAGAATGGCTCTCATGCTGAAAGCGGGAATTATTCCCTTGGCTCATATACCTTCACAAGCGGTAAGGTTGAACCGGGATTTGGTGCGCCAGCACATCAGTCTTACACAACAAAGAACTGCAGAAAAGAATAGGGTTCAGGCCTTGCTTCTCAGGTATAGGGTAAAGGTTGGAAAGAATTTGTTCAGAAAAAAGAGGGGCTGGCTCAACGAGGAAGTTCCTGTCGAAGTAAAACCTGTTTTGGAGCAATGTTTAGAGCACATTGATTACCTAAATAGGTTGCTCTACCGTGCGGATAAACAGATTAAGCAAAAAGCTTCGGAAAACCCGGGTGCGGTGCTTTTGACTACAATTCCGGGGGTGGCGCATTTCTCCGCTCTGCTCTTGGTTTCCTTTATTGATGGGGTTGAAAGGTTCCATTCTGCCGAACAGCTTGTTTCGTATGCTGGCCTAGCTCCAACAATTTACCAGTCCGGAGAGAAAAAGATTCTTGGGCATATTAGCAAGCGTGGAACAAAAGAGATGCGTTGGGCACTAACTCAGTGTGCTTGGCTTGCTGTTCGGCACAGCAAAAAATTCAGGAGGTTTTACCTTAAAAAGAAGAGGAAAATCGGGAAGAAAAAAACAATCATTGCGGTAGCAAGAAAAATGTTGACGGCAGTGTATTTCATGCTCAAGAGGGGGGAAGAATTTCGGGATGCTTGTTAAGGAACAAGTTGGGGGGTGAGAGAGCAGAGACGCTCTGCAAACCGTGCGGGTTTTAACCCGCGTCTTTCGATTAGCGCATTGCTCTCCTCCAAACCAAATGTTCCTAGTGCAGCTCGAACAGAGACTGCGGATAGACGCTTCTGTTGGAGGCACTCCCCAAAACTTTATAATGACGATGGAGGTAAAAATGGTTACTCAAAGCGGCATTTCAACATAGACGCGGTTTGATATAATTCGGCGATAAAAGACTGGCCTGGAGCGTTTTTGTGCATTGGCCGCCCGCAAAATTCCAGAAAGAGCGCGCAAAAATGCCAGGTTGATTTCGCCGTTAGACGGACAAGCCCCCAAAAATCTTCGTTCCGACTCATCAGGAGGCCAAAAGACAGCGAATGGCCTCCGGCAGAATCGGTTGATGGCAAATTTGCCCTGCTTAATGTCTTGAATACCGGCAAGACAGGCCGTTTGGGCGATTGTAAAAATCACTGGCCGGGTTTGCTGGCAGTTTCCGCGGATTTCTCTCGGAAAGCATTTTAAACCTTCCCGATTGTGATTATAGCAGTCCAACAAAATGATTCGGTGATTTTTCATGGCCTGCTATCTATCAAACCGCTGGAATACCGAAAAACTTATGCGGTTTGATATAGTAGTTTAAAGTCCTTTTTTTTGAAGGTGCTTTTGTGAACATTCCCAAGGAACAGAGTCTGTACTGCCCCAAGTGCAACACCCATACGGAGCACAAGCTCAAGGCATTCAAGCCTGGCCAGGCGAGGGCCCTTTCCATAGGGACGAGGAGCAACATCCGCAAGCACAAGAAGGGCTATGGCGGAAAGGCCAAGTTCACCGCAACGGTCAAGAAGCAGACGAAGAAGCCCACTTTCATAGCGGAATGTTCGGTATGCGCGAGGAAGGTCTATTTCGTGATTCCGAAGCGCATGAAGAAGGCGGAGCTGCAGGCGAAGGCGTGAGGCTTTCACGGCAACTCCGTGAGTTTTCGTGCATTTCAATTTTCTTTCCATCTGCCACTGTTTAGGGCTTGCCGATAAATAAGGTGCCGGAAAATCTCTATCGCCCCCTTAACAACCATGCCAAAATTTCGGCAAATTAATTCACGTCAAGCCCCTACCTTCAAATCAGCCTGTAAAATTCCTCGACACCAAGCCCAAAGTCTTCTTTGATTATTTTCAGGAGCAGCCCTTTCCCTATATGCCTTCCTTTGTGGACGGGAATCGAAATGCGTTTTCCTGCCGCATTTTTGAATATGTGGTGGGAGCCCTTTACATGGACCAACTCGAAACCTAGCCTTCTGGCAAGGCGCAGGAGTTTTTCTGGCTTGATAGGGGTAAGGTGTGTCACTGCAATGCCACTTCGACTTTCTGCATTTTGAGGAATTTTGTAACCGGCCGCTCTTCGTTGTCAATCGATTCGAGGTAAGCCTCAATCGCCTCAACAATGTTTTCATTAAGCTCCTTGAGTGTTGCCCCCTGCGTGTGGCAGCCTGGCAGTTCGGGGACGGAGCCAACGTAAATGCCGTCCTCATCCTTTTCAATCACAACATTAAAGGTTTTCTTCACGAAATCTCCCTGAATAGGAAAGCCTCCAAGTTTCTATTAAACCTTTTGTTCGGGCTTGGAATTGGCACTGTAACTTTTTTCGTGTCTCGCAAACCCACCCCCCAGTTTAACGCCCCCTTTAAATCGTTTTTCCTGTTAATTCTTGCCTGATGACCACAAAAAACGCGATTCTCCTGATTGCCAAGCAGAACCCCGGCATCGACTACAATTCGCTCCTCACGAAGTTCTCGCATTCCTACTCCAACCCGAATTCGGCGCGCGCGGCGCTTTCGAGGAGCCTCAAGGACCTCACGACGCTCGGCTACCTCGTGCGGAAGGAGAACAGGTACAGCCTTCTCGAGAAGGGCGAGGCGGAAATCTACTCGGAGATAAAGAACAAGCTCGTGCTCGGCCTCAACATGGAGGTCGGGCAGAAGCGCGCAGTCGACGCAATCGACTCGATTGTGGCCAAGCTGCAGGTGCTCATAGAGCGCGGCCGGCAGGACCGGGATCTGCTCAAGACATCAAAGGGCTCTCTGGACTTTCCCGTGTCGGAGCTTGACGCGATTTCCGAGAGCCTCGACAAAAAAGTCAGGCACCTGGAATACATTTCACGCGTGTTCTCAGAGCAAGTGAGGGCGATGAAGGAGCTCGGCTTCAACGATTCGTTCGCGAGGGCGTTCGACGAGCATTCCGTGTCCTCGCTTCTCCTCGTTTTTTCCGGGCAACCGGACCAGGAGTTCATAATCGAGGCCGAGCCGCAGGCAGTGCTGGGCGCGATTTGCGAGAAGGCATCCGCAAAGGCGAGGCCGGGTTCGGTAGCTGTCGCGAAAGATTCCTTGCGTGCAGCACTCGCAGTCCTTTCTGAAAACAAGGGCCTCTTCAACGCAGGGCCCGCGAGGCTGTTTTCTTCCTCGCTGAGGGCGGAGTTCTTCCCGGACAGGGTGGTTGTTTCGGGCCCTTTCAACGAGGTTTCCAAGTGGAAGCAGTGATTGCGCTGGTGCTCCGGCAGTGATTTTGATGTTCAAGGCATTGGTTTTCGACTTCAACGGGATTTTCGTCCAGCCCATAGAACAGCGGATTCTCGCTGAGGTGTGCAAGGCCACGGGCTTCGGCAGGTGGCTCGCGCTTTCCAACTACTTTTTCCTGCTGCCGGACTTACAGCAGGGGCGTTTATCCCCGCGCGAATTCTGGAAAAGGGTTTTCCCGCAGCTCACGGAACAGGAATACATTGAGATGGTGGAGCTGGAGTACGAGAAGCCATTCGCGCGCAACGAGGACGCGTATTCGCTTGCACAGCAGCTCTCCGGCAGGATGCAGGTGCACGTGCTCTCGAACTCGAACTTCCTGCAGGGCAAGGCGTACCGCAAGCAGAAGCTGTACAGGCATTTCACAGGGCTTTTCCTCTCGCACGAAACAGGCGCAATGAAGCCTTTCCCCTCGGCCTTCAGGCATTTCCTAGCTCAAACAGGCCTCAAGGCGGGGGAATGCGTCTTCGTGGACGATTCCGCAGTGAATGTCTTTGCGGCAAGGGCCATGGGCTTCAGGTCGATAATGTACAAGGGCAACAGGCAGCTCGTGGCCGAGCTGAACAGGATTGGCATTGTTTAAGGCTTTGCGGAGAAATTCCCGCTAACTTTATCAGCCAGTGCGGCGCGCTGAGGACAGGAGCAGGAGCGCCGAGAGGGCGACAAGGATTGCGCCCAGGGGCGGAACATCTGGGACGGGCGTGCGGTTCTTGTAAACCGTCATGGAAACCGAGGCGCTGTTGTTGCCGAACTCGGTTTCGGTACTGCCCGAAAATGCCTGGGCGCTGAAGGTGTAGACTCCCGGGGCGAGGCTCCCTGTCGGCACCCTTATTGGTTCAGCGCCGCCCGTGGCTGGGAAATCAATCGATTTGTTTTTCGGCAGCAATGACGGCGTCACTGTAGGAAGGTTGCAACTGCCAAGCTCTTTTTTGCACTCCACTGTCAGGGTTGCGCTGGCCCCCGAAGAGAGCTGGTTTACCTTAACCGCGAGGACTATATCCGTGCCCGGCTCCGCTTTGTACTCCTTCCGGTCAGCCGATATTTCAGCGCTGACAAGGTCAACAGGCGCGGCGGAAACAAAGGGCGAGATTGAAAGCACGGCTATGATGATGCACGCAGGGAAAATCCTGAAAAGCCGCGAAGCGTTTTTGGGCCGCATTTGTATCACTACTGCGCAAGTGGAATAAAAAGCATGCTGGCAGAAACGGCTTTCCGGTAGCTGTTTTTTCCCGGTATTTGGCCCTTATGGCGGCCGAAGCCATCTTCATGTCCTTGCTCTCAAGTATCAGGTTCTGGCGCAGGGGACGAGATTCGAACTCGCGCTCCCTTTCGGGAACCCGGTCTCAAGCCGGGCGCATTTGACCACTCTGCCACCCCTGCAACCCTTTCGCCAGCCGTGAGCCGTGCTTTTGCACGAAGCTGGCTTCGCGGCCCGCAGATTCACGAGACATATGTTTTGTGGGGCCAGCAGATTTAAAACATGCCGTGAAAAAAGAAAAGCAAAGAAGCGAGGCAGGGGCCTCACTTCTTTATCGCCGTGTATATTATGCCGCCGACAAGGGCTATCACTGCGCTTATCGGTATTCCCACGACCGCGCCTATCAGCTGCCCTACTATCACTGCCGCGAGGCCGAATGCCTGTGAGGCGCCCGTGGTGTAGCCTAGCGCCACGTTCAGGACGCTGAATATGGTGTTCAGCACGAACATGGCCGCGCCGAAGACGACTCCTCCAAGGAGGCCGGCTATTGCGGCTTCGCCCATTTCAGTGCTGCCGTTCTCCTTTGCCGCGAGGTAGCCGGTAATCAAATTCACGAGTATCCCGAGGCCCAGCAATGCGAAGCCTATTATTACCAGTATGCCGGCCTTTCCAAGGGCTTCCGCCGAGTTGGCGGCCGCGAGGACTTCCGGCCTGAACATGGCCACTGTGCCGAGGCTTATGATTCCGCTGACCAGGCCCCATCCCGCCCCTATCATGGCTGATTTTTTCCACACTTTGCCGAATGTTTCATTTGCACCCATTTGAAAACTCCCTCCCATCGCAAAACTTGATATTGACATATTATCGCCGTTCTCATATAAAAACAAGTGCTGTGCCATCCAATTGAGGAAAATCGGCGAACCGGCTTCCAAGGATTCTATCTGGCCATTATGAAGGCCCAAAAGCCAGGGCCAGAACAAAATGGCCATTTTTGGGGAGTATACGATAGGGCGAAAAAACACGATAACTTCTGCAATTGACGTAAATGTGTCCGTCTAAAGCCAAAAGTTATTTAAATAACCTGGCGGTAGGGGTTCTCAAGGAGGTGCTTTGAAAATGGCATCACAACAGATGATAGGCGGCTATGCCTTCATAGTCGGGGCGATAATCGCGCTGATAGCGGGCTTGCTCGCAGGCTTCGGAAGGTCAGGGCTGCTCGGCGGCATCGAAGGATGGGTTCCTTTGGTACTAGTAGTGCTGGGCGTAATAGTCGGAATCCTGAACGTAAAGGATAAGGAAATCACCAACTTCCTGATAGCTGCGATAGCACTGCTAGGATTGGCAGGCACCGCAGGCGGACTTGTCACCATCGACACGGTAATCAAGCCACTTGGTTCAGTCCTCGCGGCAGTAGTCCAGAATGTAGCCGTGTTCGTTGCGCCGGCAGCACTCATAACTGCGCTGAAGGCAGTCAAGACGCTGGCAGCAGAACAGGTAATGTAAAAGCCTATCAAAAAATCTCAATTAATGGAAAGGGGGCCAAATGGCCTCTTTTTCACTGTTTTTCTTTTTTTTTACGGAAACACCGGCATATGCTGTTTTGCGTGTCCCCCTCCATTTCTCCGGTATCGGTATTAAGGGCCATTGCCAATTGCCACTTTGTCGCCCTTCCGCCGGATGGTGGCATTTTTTGTTTTTCAGCCCTCACTCAGTGAGACTCTGAAGGCAGTGTGTAAGGGCCTTCGCCTTCAATCGTCATGTGCCCGGGCAGCACAAAAATCCGGTGCCTGCACAAACAGCCGACAGGGCTTCCAGGTCAATCGCCGGCCTTCTCTACCAGCCTTTTGGCAATCCTGCGCGCCTCGCCTTCATGATTCGTTGACTTCACTATTATCTTCCCGCTCTTGAACAGCGAGACATCATGGCCGCCGAGTTTCAGCATCAGCAAGTATGGAGTCTCAATCTCCACGAACACTTCCCGCGAGCGCAGCAGCCTCGCGGTCTTCCCCATGTCGAGGCCGTAATCCTTTTTCGGCACGAACTCGTAGGCAATGCGCGACCTGCACGGCTGGCCGACAAAAGAGCTTAGCTCAAGCTTCATAACGTGAAAGAATGGGCTATGGTGTATTTATATCAAACTGCGAAATTGGCTTTGCTCTTTAATTCGGTTCTGCTCCTAAATTCAGAAACTTGCTCCTAAAACTAAAAGCCATTGTTAGTTGCTTTTTTAATTATTTTTGTCAAGTTTTCTAAAAATTCTTTACTGTCTACAAAATAGTTTGGATACGCTTTTCTTAAGTCCCCTATTGTATCTACCCCAACAAGAACAACATCATATTCTTTCTCCTTACTTTTTTTTTCAGCTTCTGCATAATCAGAAATTGCTTTTTGTTCTTCGTCTTTTGTATAGGAACTGAGTTTCATTTCACCACCTGAAATGTCCAGTTGTAGTAAAAAAAATTGGGGTTTTTCTTTAGAAGATTTAGCTGTGTACTCTTCAAAAAATTTTATAGCTGATGTCCACCCAGACATTATCTTTATTACATTTAATTCATTTTCCTTTTGTTTGATTTGCGAGTATAATTCTTTGTCATCAGTCGGGGTGTTTGGAACAGTAGGGCAATTTTCTATTTTAGCGAAAGCTGAACTTACCAGTTTAAAGAAATTCATCCACTCTTTTTCCCCTTCATTAGATTTAATAGCTTGGCGAGTAAAAAAATCCACGGTTTCAATGGCGGTAGCCCAATAGTGCTGCAATTTTGTTCTTAACTGAATTTCAATAAGTAAACCATTATATTCCTTTTTTCCTTGTCTTTTGCTAAAAAATTTATAAATTATATGGGTGCTTCTATAACCATCTTCTTTTGGGGCTGCAATGTAATCTTTTATTCCAACTCGTTTATGTTTTAAATCTCCTTTTAAGTAATAATCCTCAAAAAGTTTTTTTACTTGGGGAATTGTTGATACAACCGCTCTACATCCCCCAATGTCTTGCATTTGACTCAACCTCATTGTTGGTTGTTGCCCCCCATATTTCCTCTTTAGTTTTTTAATAATCGCAGGAACACGCTTAAGACGCTGTGCAGTTAGCGCGCTTTTATCAACTTTTTCCGTTGACACATCTTTTAGTCTTTTTTTAAATATGTGCAGTGGATAACTATGAATTGCTCTCCAGTTATCTAATATTTCAAGTGCTTTGTTTTTTTCTTCAACAGTAGCCATATCACTAATTAGCGTATCCCCTGCCCGATTAACCTGCTCTTTTGATTGGTGAGTTGGTTTTGCCCAGCGCATACTATACAGAATATAGTATACAATTTTTAAATCTTCATTTTGGGCGGCTAGTATATTAAATTTATTTTGGCTATAAATAGTTAGATAATGCATATATTAGCTATTTTGACAATATAACGAAAATTGATAAAAGTCCAATTCTTCATTTTGGGCGGCTAGACTGCTCATATATTACCTTTATTTTGACTATTTTCCCTATGTGTTTGGCTAATTCTGGGCTTCTGATGTTAATTGCCCCGTATTCGTATTCTTTTGTTTCATTGAGGAAGAGTTTTTGGCGGGCACTCCTGACAAATTCGGTGGGTTAATATAGCGGGCAAACCTCGAAACATTGAGGTGATTCGTTGGCTTGCCCATTTTGTAAGGCTCAAACGCCTATAAATGGGTGGGGGTATAGGCAAACAA
>JACQPB010000026.1 GCA_016202305.1 Candidatus Iainarchaeum sp.
CTGGCCAGATTCGTCCTCCAGCTGAAGTTGCCGCTTGTGTTCTGAGCAAACCTTGTGTCGTTGACCGAATAGTTGAAGAAGCCATTGTCAGGGTCTGAGGCTGATACGGTAAAGTTCACCCAGTCAGTCTCATTCACGCTCATGTTCGCCTGCTGGGCAATTTCGGGCGGGTCGTTCTGCGGGGAGATGTTAACAAGGATTACTTCGGAAATATTGGCTGTCCCGTCCCAAGCGGTGATGTTCAACGGGACAGTGCCGTTGAAGTTGGAGGCGGGAGTGAAATTTACAGTTACGTTCAAACCCTGGGCTAATGCCGCGGGGGTGACGTTAAACCTTGAGTCGTTAAGGTAGTACCGGATAGTGTCATTGTCAACATCCGACGCTGAAATGTTGAAGAACAATGCCGCGTCCTCAAGCATGGACTGGTTTGACGGCGAGAAATTCCAGTAAAGCACATCATTAACCGGGGTGACGTTGACGAAGATTTTATCAGAGGTGTTAAACACGCCATCGAATGCTGTCAAGTTTATGAAGACCAGCCCGTTGAAATTCGCGGCAGGGGTGAAATTTAGCGTTACATTTACCCCTTGCGGAACAGTTGCGCCCGTGAGGTTGAACCTGGAATCGTTAACGTAATACCTTATTGTATCATTGTCGAAGTCTGATGCTGAGATGTTGAAGGAAAGTGATGAATCCTCCTGGATGGTATAATTCTGGAGTGTGAAATTCCAGACAGGTACAGTTTTCACATCAAGCCTCCACTCATAGGATGCCGAGGAATTCCAGTCTGAAACAAAAACCGAGACGTTATAGCTGCCAATGGTGGCGTTTGTAAAATTGTAAGAGGTGCTGTTGAAGAAGGCTGTCTGGTTGGAGCTGTTAAGGAACCAGGACACCGCAATAAGGTCGTTATGCTCATCGGTGTAATTGAAGGAGAAGGTCAGGTTGATCGGCCAACTGATCACATTCTGTGTCGCCGGGCCTGTTGTAAGCACAGGAGCTGAGTTGTTGCACAGGCTTGAGTTAATGCCGTGGAGGACAGAGAAGGAATAGCACAGCTGCCCCCTATTCGGAGTGCCGTCGCTGAGGTTCGTGTTATTGTCGTCCATTACAAGCAAATCCTCAAGGAATGCGTTGAATGTCTGACTTTGAACCTTCATGGCCCTGATGACGAGGTCATCTGACTTGGTATTGCCGACTCTTAGCCTAAGTTCCCACATCGCGCCTGAAAATGACTGGCTATCCGCATGCACCTGGGTGAATGAAGTCGGCTTCTGCACGCTGTTGTTCAGGTTCCTCAGGCATGGAGTAGTTGAATCCCACTCATCGGCAAGGCACGGGTTGCCGTTCAGGGTGGCTGCAAAATAATCCGCAAGAGCCTCATTCATCGCGCCAGGCTGGCCTGAAGTCATAGCCGCAGAATAAATCTGGTCAACAGCAGCATGGGTGTACTCATGGTAAACAATGTCGCTGCCAAGCGAAGTCGCATTGCAGCCGCCGCCGGCAGGGGTGAAATGCACAGTGCCTGTTGCAGGCGCATAGAAGGCGTTGCAGTTGCTGCTGAGAGAAGTGTCCTGAACGAGGATAAGCATCTCATAGTTTAACCCTGACACGTTAAACGGAGTGCCATTTGTAAAGTAATCATGAACCCTGGTGGCATGATAAAAGACGTTGGACAGCTCCAGCGAATAGCTCGGGTCAGACCCATTCCAGTTCCAGCTATGAGAGCCGTTAAGGGTTGAGTTAACCTCTGCGGTATGGTTGGCGTCATAGGTTGCAGCGCGGTCAACCACCCTAATCCATGGACTCCTGAAGCTGGTAATTACGGTGGCGTTGCCGGAAAACCCGGTGATATTGTAATGGCCTGTGTAATTCGTGTTTGTGAAGTTAATGAAGGTATCATTTGAATGAGAATAGCCTGCAAGGGACCAGTTTGAAGTTGAATTGAAATCCTCTGAAAAAACAATTCCTGAATTCGCCACAATTGAGACGTTATCCACAAAAAAGCCGTCCTCAACCACAGAAGCGTCATAAGATGTTGTGAAGTTAGTGTAAACAGACCTGTTAATGTAATTGATCAGGCTGTAATTCCTAAGAATCCAGCCAAGCTGCCTGCCTGTGAAAGTCTCCAAAGTCTGCCATGAGCTGCCATTAGCGGAAACCCTCGCGTAAGAATAGTCTGAGTTATTCTCAAGCTCATACCGGGCCATAAATGTAATGTTGACATCTGTATAGCCGGAAAGGTTAATTGAACGATTAGTTCCTGCTGCGCTCACCAGGCTATGGGCCTTGCCTGAATAAATTATGGAATTATTGGAAGGCTGGTAAACCCTGACTGTGAGGTTGGTGAAATTAACCAGACTGCGGGAATTCTTCCAATGCTCAGGATAAATCATGCCAGTAACCCGGCCGTAAATGTCACCAAAGACTATGTTGTTGAACTTCCTGATGAGCCTGCCGTCATGCGCGTCAACATAATAAGCCCATGCCCCACCCAGCCTCTCATCAAGCGGCAGCTGAACCTTCCAGGCAAGATGATAACCTGAGTCGGCTGCTGTGACAAGCAAAGTCGTGTTAAGCGGAGTGATGCTGACTCCAGCATCCTGAACTGCCAGCCCAGCAGCCTTTTCAGCTGAAATCCCGGGAACAGGGTTAAGGCTGATACCCCTCAGGAAGTTGTTATTAACAGTTACAAGCTTATCATCAACGTAAACCAGCACCACAAAACCGTCCTCAACAGGAACCCCCCTGTAAACCTGCTCGTAAGCAGCATACCAGACCCCGCTCTGATGCCTATACAACGGGCTGTCACGCTCAGCCTGCCTCAAGGCAAGCTCATCCTCATCAATCTTCAGAAAGCGCTCATTGCGCTCCATAAAGCCCCGGGCAACGCTATCCACATTGCCTGCGGTTATGTGCCTGCCAACATCCAACGAGCCCACCAGCCTCTCAGGGGCGCCGCCATCATAATCAACCTTAAAAGCCTGCAGATTATCAGAGCGGCCCGCAGCCAAGGCTACCAAAGCAGAAGCGGACATAACCAAAAGAACAGCAAAAAGCCACCTCATTCTCACACCTTTGCCAATGCGGAAGAGAAAGCGGGTTAGTAAAGCTTTGCTTTTTTAGTTGGTCGTTGGAGGTTTGTAGTTTTGCCTAACCAATAGCAGGCTGACTCTTCGTGAACTGTAACAAGGTGGCCGTACAAGGCATTACTGGCAGCGAACATGGGAAAACAGTGAACTCCAGGCCGCACACTTTACGATTTTCCCGAAGGGGGATGGTGATACCAAGGAAGGCACAGGCCGCCACAGTAATAAAAAGAAGAATCAGGAAATAAGCTGACTATGCATCAGCCTATTCCAACAGCCAAAAAAACACTCCTTTATTTCTTCTTCCTAAGCAGGAAGAAAGCAGCAAGCCCTGCAAGCACAATCACCACAACCACCAGAATCCCAGCAGTTGGAATTCCTGCCGCTGGCTTTTCAGGCGGAGCAGGCTGAGGAGTAACAGGCTGCGGCTGCGGCTCTGACTTCCTGCAGTCAGCAGGGCAGCTTGACTCTGACTCATCACCCTCGCAGACATTATCGCCACAGGCGATGTTCCTAACAGTAACGGACTTCTGGTCGCGGCTCTGGCCTGAAGCATCAAACCAGACGGCATCAAAGCTGGCTGAGCCAGCAGCCCCTGCCACAGCAGTGTACTTAATCTGAGCGCTTGAGCCTGTTGGCGTAAAGCTCCACCCATGCCTGTTGCCATCAGCAGAACGGTGGTTAATCTTGTCCTTAGACTCCTGCGAGCCTGAAACCTCCCAAGTGCTGAACTTCCAGTCATCAGGAAGGTCATCCTCAAG
>JACQPB010000024.1 GCA_016202305.1 Candidatus Iainarchaeum sp.
AGCACTAAACATAAACCGTATACCTTGAGGAGTTACAGTTTAGAAATAGAACCAGGCGGGAAAGCAATCATCAAGCCCGGCACAATATTAATGTCCATGCATGCTATCCGGCTATTGATTTTCGGCGCGGGGGCGGTGTTGCTTACAATCAGTTACTTGTATCTGCCCGGCAAACTATTACTGCACTTGTTACTGGCTTTTTTTGCAATATGGGTAACATTTTCCCAGATAGGCTGCCGGGCAGAAATTTCCTGCGACAAAACAGGAAAAGAGTGGACAATAGCAAGGCCGAGAGTGTTTTATGGTTTCCTCTTAACAGGGCACGACAAGATTACGGTCAAGGAAAAACTGAAAGAACTGCGCTGTGGACATGCCATTGGCGGAGTCGTGCCCCTGCCATATGATCTCGTCATACCAATTCTGATTTTTGATAGCGGGAGAAAAATAAGAGCATGGGAAAAAACAATGGCCACTGATTTTATGGGAATATCGAGGGAAGAATTCCGGACAATGGCAGAGCATTTCCAAGTGAAATCCCACTGGTACGAGTGATTCCAAAGCAGTAACCCAACTTTTAAAAACTTACCCGCACCCAATTGTTCTTGATTAGCGGCCATAGCGGCGGGGAAACACCCGGTCTCGTTCCGAACCCGGAAGTTAAGCCCGTCAGCGGCTTTGAACGCACTGTTCTCTAGAACGGAGCGGCATGCACGCTGCTAATCACTTCTTTTCGTCGGGTTGCGTTAATCGCAATCCTTTTACCACTTCTCTTGTATTTTACAGGGGGTGTTTTTCAGATTCCGAATTTTTGAGATTTTTCTGCCTTTCATCAAATTTTCTTTAGCGTTGTGAATGAATTGCATACGACAATATCGCCGATTTTCAAATCGGGAATTGCATTGTCCAGTTCTCCCGCAGAATGGCTGCGCGCAATCTGCACCCTCTTTCCGCCGTTCATAATCGGCCTTACTGTTCCCTTGAACTCATCATATGTCGACAATGCACACCCTCCGGTTTATTCAAATTCCGTTTTCCTGTTCGCTATTTTGAGGTTTTCCAGTACAATCAATTTCATTAATATGGCAAATTTTCGGTCATCGCGTTCTTGGCTTAGTTTTGTTAAATTCATATACTGGTCGAAGAATCCGATGGGGATTTTTATGAGAGGGAGGCGGTTCTGGATGAGGATTCTTGTAAAAATTGCGCGTGATGTCCTGCTGTTGCCGTCAATGAAGGGGTGAATGCGCTGGAATTCGTTGTGCATAAGCGCGGCTTTTTCGACAGTTTGGGTTGCATGGACCTTTTTTGGGAAAGGCTCGCTGACCAGTTCAAAGAAATTTTTGAGCAGATCTGGCAATTCTTTCCAGTCGGGAGTTTTGAAATTCGGGTTGCCTTTAATCCTGACATTCTGAATCCTGAATTTTCCCGCACCGAAGTTTAAGGAACTCATTGCAGAAAGATGAAATTTTAGAATGTTTTTCTCGGATAGGGGCTCGTCGGAATAAAGGAAATTGTCAAGGGCTTTTTTGTAATCAAGTACTTCCTGTGCATCCTTGAAGGGTTTTGACGATGGAGGAATATTTTGCTTAATCAATTTTTCGGTTTCAGAGAGGGTAAGAGTGTTTCCCTCAAGTGAAAGGCTGGAGTGTATGAAACCAATCTCATCAAAAGTGGCAGCCTCTTTCTCCAACCTTTTGAAAGCCGAAAATTCCTTTTCAAGCATCGAATTGAGCTTCTGCTCTTCTATGCAATCGACAATTTGAGGGCAGGCCGCTTCCACTTTTCCGAAAAACTGACCTGCAAGCCGTTCCAGAAACCTTGAGTGTACAATCCTGCACTCCAGGGGCTTGCGCGATTCAACTACGGCAAAGCCGTGTTTTGACAGTTGGGAAAGTATTCCCGAAACGGTTTTTGCCTTGAAAGGCAAGCCCACAATCTTTTGCTTCTCAAGCCCTATTTTGACGAACTTGGCGGTTTTTTCCGAGATAAGCCGATTGTAGCTTACACTGTTCTTGAAGCAAAAATAAACCAGGGAATACAAAGAAGCTGCGGGAGCTGAATCCGAAAGTAAAAACTTGTCCCCGTCAACCTCAACTAAAGCCTCTTTCACGAGTTTTTGAAGGAGGTTATAAACCGAAGCGTAAGTGGCTTGTTTTTTGCCCATTTTCCTTACCAATTCCGCACAGGAAAGTCGCGGATAAAGACCTACCGCAAGAAAAACGTCAAGACGGGAAACCATAGAAGTATATAACCACATCACTTTAAAAAAAGCATCTATAAGCCACCAAAAATATATAAAACCTATATTTTCAGTAGCTTATAACTCTCAAAATGAGTGTTAGTGTAAGGAGGTGGCTATTGGGGTTAGGGTGAACCACAAAATAATTTGAACAGACACCACTTCCACCCCCAATAGAACTATACAATAAAAACCCTAGAACAGCTTGAACCTGAACATTATGAATACGATGGAGCATATGACTGCCTGCATGCCGAGGATTGCCAGCACGAGGCGCTGCTCCGTGAGCCTGCGTATGTTGAGTATGGCGTGCGTGAGCGAACCGCCGCGAGGGTCGGGCCCCAGCGTTCCGTCCTTTTGAGGTATTCCGAAGCACTCGCTTTGAAACTTGTGCTTCGCCTTGAACGCGAGCTCGGCCCAGTGCAGGGCTATTATCGCAATCCCGACCTTTTCCATGTTGCCTGTTATGGAGATGGCCGCCACGGCAGCGCCTATCATCAGCGTGAGGGAATCTCCGCCGAATATTCTTGCTGGGAACCAGTTGTAGCGCAGGAACGCGAGAAGCGCGGCTGTTGCAGCGACGCCTATGATGAGCGCCTCCGTCTTGCCTGTGAGGAGCGCTATGAAAGACAGCGTGGATATTACAAGTATCCCGAGGCCCGCTTCGAGGCCGTTCAGGCCTGCGAGCATGTTGAAGGCATTGCTGGCGCCGGTGATTGCAAGAGGTATGAGGACGAGCGAGTAAAGGATGCCGAGCTGCACCTGGCCGAAAAACGGGAGCACTATGTGCTGGGTCCCGGCGTTCACCGCCATGAGGGGGAGCGCCGCAAATATGGGCAGGAGGGCGTGCTGCCACTGCCTTATGCCCTTCCTCCAGCCTATGAGGTCGTCTATGACACCGATGAGGCCGACGAGGACTATTGTGAGGAAGGAAGCGAGAACCAGGGGAAGGTTTATGGCCACGGAGCCCAGATAGGTAGAGAGGAAAATGGCCGCTATTATGCCGGACGAGAGGCCAAGCAGCGGCGCTATTCCGCCCATTTCAGGAACCTCGGGCTTTCCGGCCTTGTTCACGTCCTTGCCGGTTATTCCGCGGACCGCAATCTTCCTCGCGATGACCGGAGTGACTATATACGTCAGCAGGAAAGAGGCTGCGAATACGGCGGCGAGAACAAGGAGCATTTTCCCACCTGCAAGGCTACTGGTAGTTCACCTTGAATATCCTCACCTGCTTGTTGGAATAAACAAGCTCGAAGCGCTTCACGTTTTCCGTGTCGAAGAGCAGCGTGACTATGAAAGTGTCATTGCCGGCCCTGTTGAGGATGAAGAGCGATGTGCCTGCCTCGTTCCTGTAAACAAAGGCCTTGGATGTGGAGCTTATGAGCTGGTTCGGCTCGGCTATTTTCCTGAATGGAAGGGCATCAAACTGCGCTTTCGGGATGGTGTTCTGGCCACAGCGCACGCTCACTTCCTTCGTGACGGAATCGGTGACCGAATTGCATGGTATCTGCCCGGAAAGGTATTCGTTCTTGCGCGGATCGTCGGCCCCATAAGCATACAGGGATAGCGAACCCATCTTTCCGGCAAGGTCCTCGCTCAGCACTACATAATCGGCATTGTAATCATGGAGTATCTTGAAAGCGTCGTCCTCTGACTTCGCAAGTATGAAGAGGCCCATGTCGCGGTTGGCCCCCAGGAACATGTTCCTGTTGTCAGTGCTGACGCTCCGCTCGCCGATGAATGTTATCCAATGCCCCTCGTCCCACCAGTTGAAAAGCCTCGCATCTTCAGGAATGTTGCCGTTTATCCAGTAAACAGCCTCTTTCCACCCCGTACCCTGGTCCTCTATCTGCGGCATGTTCTGCGGCACGAAGTAAGTGCCGGCCGCGATTCCTGTTATGAACAGGAACCCAAGGCAGAATGCCACGGTTTTCTTCTCGAACCCGTGCCTTTCCCCCACAAGGCCGAACAGCTCGAACACCACGACACCGGCGGCGGCCGCTATCGGAAGTCCGAAGTAATAGGTGAACTTCAGCTTTGTGAAGGCCATTATGGCGGCGAGCACTATCCATCCCGCGACCAGGAGCGACGCATAATCATCCTTTTTGGCCACAACGCGCCATGCGAGGAGGAGCAGCGCCACGAAAGGGAACACTATAAGCGCATTGTACTTGTAGCCCCAGTTCGGGAAGCCCTTGCTTTCCTCCCCAACGGATACGGAATAGACGCTTGTCGTGTCCTGCCCGCCGCCCGCGATGTTTTGGACATTCGCCGAGCTGAAAGGCAGGTACTTGGTGATGTAGCCTGTGGTGCCGCTAATCCACCCCGTCCCTATGCCGAACGTGACAAGGGCCGACATCAGGATAAAAATGACCGCAAAACTTTTCGAGATGTTGAGGATTCTCTCGCTCGTGTCATTCCTGAGCCACATCAATGCGACGGTGCCGATGAACCACCCTACAAGTATCAGCGGCACTACGAGGAAGCCGCCCCAGCTCCACCCCATTATGGAAAACAGGACTGCCGCAATGACGGCATCGGTGAGAGTCTGCCTGCTGAACTCCGCTTTCTTCACGGCCTTTACCATGAAGTACAGGCCGAAAACCATCGGCAAGAACCCGAAAGAGTCGTCCTCGAGCCAGCCAGCCATCGTCCTGTAAGCAAATGCCGGCATTATTGCGGCAAACACCCCCATCGTGATGCCAGCCTTTTTCCCGTACAGCTCCCTGCCGAGAAAATACATCCCGACCGATATCAATGCACCGAAGAAGGCCGGCAGGAACTTCACCACGTTTATGAAAGCGGCCTTGCTGAAAGGCGCGTTCAGCGTGATTAGCTTGAAAAGCAAGGCGGACAAGAGCCAGAAAAACGTGCCGACAGAAGGCATCGGGGCGCCACCGCTGGAGGCGAGCTCATAGTACGCAAGCGGGTCGGATGAAGGGACCTGGAAATTGTGGGTAGCCACATACTCCACTATGCGCGCATGGAAATACGAGTCGAACTCGAACATCAGGTCATACGACATCAGCTGGCCCCTGACCCCGAAGCCGAGGAGGAAAATGAGGAATACGAAAAGAATCTCTTTCCTGTGGGCCAAAACATAGGCCCTTGCCTTCAGCGCCTGGCCCCTGACCTGTCCGAGCATCATTAGAATTCGTTTCATAAAGTTTATAAGGCCGAATTAAGGGCGGGAGAAACGGGTTTTGTACCAACAATTGCAGGATGAGCATCATGCGGCCAACCGGTTATATATGTGGGCAGCCTGCCGGGCAGCAGCGCGATTCGGCTGCCGCAGATTGCCGAACAATGAACCGGCCACTGAGAATCCGCGCAGAGACGCCACGGCATGGAATTCGGCAAAACGCCCTTTTTCCGAAAGAACAGCCGCGGTTTCTCCCTGTGCCCCTGTGCGTCAGTGTCTCTACGCCAGGGCCATATATGCCATTTCCGGCAATTGACAGCAGAGGCATGCATTGCGAGGGTTTTTTCTTATTCCGGACAATGAGGCGAAAACACCCCCATACCAAAAGCTTTATTTTTGAGCGCCGACCAATGGTTAACATGCCGCCGAAAATCTGCCTCGCGTGCTCTGCTGGCGGGCACCTCGCCGAGATGATGCAGCTCAAGAGCTTTTATTCGGGATACGGGCACTTTTTCATCACCTTCAGGCGCGCCGACACCGAGAGCCTGGCGAAAAGCGAGCGCGTAACTTTCGCCGAGCTGCCGGGAAGAAACCCGCTCGCGACAATGAAGTGCTTCGCGCAGTGCATGGGCGCAATCAGGAGGGAAAATCCCGGCGTCATCATATCCACGGGCGCGGACGTCGGCCTCGTGGCGTGCATTGCAGGCAAGCTCCTCGGAAAGAAAATCGTCTTCATCGAGAGCTTCTGCCGGCCGTCAAAACCCGGCCTCAGCGGGAGGATGGCTTACTTGTTCGCCGACCTGTTCATTTACCAATGGAAGGAAATGGCGAGGTTCTACCCACGTGGGATTTTCGGCGGGAGCATTTTCTGAAGGTGAAGCAATGGCAAGGAAACAGGCAGGGCAAGGGAGAGGGGAGAAAAACGCCTCAAACACCGGCGGAGGCAAAATGATTTTTGTTTCAGTGGGAACACACCCACAGCAGTTTGACAGGCTGCTGGAGGAGCTCGACAGGCTGGCCGGAGAAGGCAGGCTCGGCAACGAGGTTTTCGCGCAGACGGGCTTCAGCGGCTACAAGCCGCGGAACTTCGCGTGGAAAGACTTCCTCGGCATGGATGAGTTCGTGCAAAAGCTCCGCGGCGCCGACGTTTTCATCACGCACGCGGGAGAAGGCAACATAGGCCTCGCCAAGGGCATGGGCAAGAAGTTCATCACGATGCCCAGGCGCGCGGAATTCGGGGAGCACACGAATAACCACCAGCTCGAGCTGGCGGCAGTGGTGGAGCAAAAGGGGCTCGGCATCGTGGCGTGGAACCAGAAAGGGCTGGAGGCCGGGCTCGCAGCGCTGGAAAATTTCGCCCCCACGAAGGTCAAGCGCGGAAACATCCCGGAGATTCTCAAGAAGTTCATGGCAGGTGTCCCTGCATGACCAACGCTTCGATTGTAGTGGCGACTTACAACAACAGGAAGACGCTCAAGAAGACCCTGGACTCCCTCCTTTCCCAGAAATTCGGCGGCGAGTTCGAGGTCATAGTGGTCAATGACGGCAGCACTGATGGCACGAAGGAATTCCTCTCCGCATATTCCATAGGCAAGAAGCGCCTCGTGGCCATCAACCAGGAGAACACAGGCGTTTGCGCGGCGCGGAATGCTGGCATCCGTGCGGCACGATACCCTATAGTCATCAACATGGACCATGACTGCATAGCCGAGAAGGACTGGCTCGAGAGGATGGTGGCGGGATTCGACTCGGAAAAGGCCGGGGTGGTGAGCGCCTATGATTACTATGGCGGCACTTCCACGGGATTCAGGAAAAGTCTGCTGGAAAAAGTGGGCGGATACGACGAGGAGTACAGGTACTACCGCGAGGACACCGACCTCTCGTTCAAGATAATGGACCTCGGATACGAGTTCAGGCTCGTGAAGGCGCGGTACATTCATGACCACGAGGAGGTGAAGCCAAGCGGAGCTGTCCAGTTTGCGCGCCACGTGCTCCAGAGGCTCGGCTACCATCAGAATGACGTGCTGCTCTACAAAAAGCACCCGACGAAGGTGTGCGAGGAATTCCTGCGAATAAGATATGGATTCCTCGTGAGCCCGGCAGCCGATTTTGGCGCGGCTACCGGCCTCTGGAAGCCGGGCGGAAGGCTAGAGCTGAGCAGCCCGCGCGGCATAACTTTCATCGAAAACAAGGGCCCGCTGCACGCGCTTGCCATCATCATCATGGGCGCCGGGTATGTGGCCGCAGTTAAGGCAAGCAGGCTCGTCGGCAGCATAAGGTTCGGAAAACTACTGGTTTAGCGCACCAAAAACATTTAATTAGGTCGCGGGGACTATTTGTAGGCTGGATGTCATGGACAGGGTTCTTGTAACCGGGGGCGCGGGATTCATAGGCAGCAATTTCATCCGCACGCTGCTAGGCACGACAGACACAGAGGTCGTGAACCTTGACCTCCTGACTTACGCCGGTAACCTGGACAACCTGAAAGGGGTAGAAAGGGAGAAAAGGTACAAATTCATCAAGGCCGACATTGCGGACAGGAGTGCTGTCATGAATGCCTTGGATGGTGTTGATACGGTCATCCACTTTGCCGCCGAAAGCCATGTTGACAACTCCATCAAGGACGCCAGTGCGTTCGTGCACACCAATGTGCAGGGCACGAAGAACATGGTTGAATGCGCAATGAATTCTGGAGTCAAGCGGTTCCTTTCGATTGGCACGGATGAAGTCTATGGTTCGGTAGAAAAAGGCTCGTCGAAGGAAACCGACATGCTGGAGCCGCGAAACCCTTATTCCGCGACCAAGGCGGCCTCGGATCTCATTGCGCTCAGCTACTTCACGACATTCGGGTTCGATGTTGTAGTCACGAGGAGCTCTAACAATTACGGGCCTTACCAGTACCCGGAGAAGGTGATACCGCTTTTCATCACGAACCTGATTGACGGAAAGAAAGTCCCGCTTTATGGCGACGGACTTAACGTGAGGGACTGGCTGCATGTGGAGGACAATTGCGGCGGGATACTGGCGGCGGCGCGGAAAGGGAAGCCCGGCAACATTTACAACATAGGCGGAGGGAATGAAGTCAGGAACATTGACCTCACGAAAAAAATACTGAAGTTCACGAGGCGGGACGAGGGATTCATCGAGCCAGTCGAGGACAGGAAAGGGCACGACCGGAGGTACTCGCTTGACAGCTCGAAAATCAAATCGCTTGGATGGAGGCCGCGGAAGAAATTAGATGACGGCCTGCGCGAAACCGTTGAGTGGTACATGAAGAACGAATGGTGGTGGAGACCGCTGAAAGCAAAAACGAGGTGAAAAATTGGTGTGTGAATATTATTTAGAAGAGAAACCGTTGCCGGATAGAAATACTGGCGAAATAAATAACATAGAAACAGGATATTTTTTATCCGGGGCCAGAGGTAATCCACCTACTGAGAAAATTGTTGCAAGATTGAATGAGCCGCACAAAGGAGTGCCATTTAAGCATGTTAATTATGATGTTTATAAGAGAGAAAAACCTAGCGATAAATGGGTTTTAAACGATAGATTTCCAAAAAAAGAAAATCATATTCTTTGTGAAGATATGTTACAAGCCAAAGAGATAACCAAAAAAATGTTTAAGCATTTGAAGGATGCCTATAAAGAGATAGAGGTGTGAAAAAATGAAAGGCATCATACTCGCAGGCGGGAACGGAAAGAGATTGCTCCCTCTGACAAAACGAGTCAATAAACACTTGTTGCCTGTTTATGACAAACCAATGATATATTATCCTTTGGAAACACTGAAAAAAGCAGGCATAACTGACATTTTGGTTATAACCGGCACTGACCATGCAAGCACTATATTCAGCCTTCTCGGCTCCGGCAAGGATTTCGGCGTGAACTTCACTTTCAGGGTGCAGGACGAGGCAGGCGGGCTTCCCCAGGCGATAGGTCTCGCGAAAGAGTTCATTGGCGGCGACAAGTTTGTTTCAATCAACGGGGACAACATGCTGTTCGACGACATAGCCCCGTTCGTGAAGGCGTTCGAGAATGGAAAGGAAAAGTCCAGGGTGCTGCTTTACGAGACTACCCGCGAGGAAGCCGCGAAGGCCGGCGTGGCAGTGCTCGAAGGAGAAAAGGTCGTGAAAGTGGTGGAGAAGCCGAAAGACCCCCCCACGAACTGGGTAGTCGTCGGAGTCTACATGTACACGCCCCATGTTTTCGAGGTCATCAAGACACTCAAGCCTTCCGCGCGCGGGGAGCTGGAGATTTCAGACATCCACAATTTCTACATAAAAGACGGGTCGCTGAAGGCGAGCAAACTCAAGAAGGAGTGGCTCGATGCCGGCTCTTTCGACGAGCTTTTGCGCGCGAACAAAATCGTGGCTGAAAACATGCACGAGCATTGATGAACATGGCGCCTGGCATGTTAGCCAATGACGCCATACATTCACCTCCAAACAAAACCCCCCGGCGAATGGAAGAGGCATTCCTCCCGGCAAAGCATTGGTGAACTACCTGCCGCTGAAGCGGCGGAATTTCCCCCAGCAACCTTTTAAAACAAATACGAACATTTTCATTTAGGTCTTTGAATTGAAAACGAGGGTCGCCATGGTGGGTTTCGGCTATTGGGGGCCGAACATAGCCAGGAACCTCGAAAATTCCGAGGATACAGAGCTTGCATACATATGCGAACTTGACAAGGACAAGCGCGGAAGGGCAGAAAAGCTGTTTCCGTCCTCAAAGGCGATTTCGGATTATGATCGTGTCTTGGATGACAAGTCAGTGGAAGGCATTGTCATTGTAACGAACTCGAAAAGCCATTTCCCGCTTGCGAAAAAAGCGCTTGAGCGCGGCAAGCATGTGATGCTCGAGAAGCCGATAACAGAAACTTCCGGGCAGGCCCTCGAACTCGTGAAGATTGCGGAGCGGAAAAACCTCATACTCATGGTTGGGCACACGTTCCTCTACAACGGAGGCGTGAGGAAGCTGAAGGAAATCATTGATTCCGGCAACATTGGCAAATGGCTTTATGCTTATGCCATAAGAGTGAGCCTCGGGCCATACCGGAGCGATGCCAATGTTGTGTGGGACCTCGCACCTCATGACATATCGGTACTTTTATACCTCAAAGGGAAAAAAGTGATGTCTGTGTCAGTCAGGGCCAATTGCAGCCTCAAGGAAGGCATACCCGATGTGGCCTTCATGGTTCTGAAGTTCGAGGATGATACGATTGCGCACATACACGCCAGCTGGCTAGACCCGCTGAAGGTGAGGAAGCTCACAATAATAGGTTCGGAGAAGATGGTGATTTTCGACGACATCGAGCCCCTCGAGAAGGTCAAGATTTTCGAGAAAAGCGCTACCATATCTTACGCGCCTGAAACATTCAGCGAGTTCCAGGCCGCTTACAATTACGGCGACATTCTGATTCCGAAGATAGATGTTACTGAACCGCTAAAGATGGAATGCCAGCACTTCGTTGACTGCATCAGGAGCGGCTCTAAGCCAGTCAGCGACGGGATGAATGGCCTGGAGGTCGTGAGAGTGCTTGAAGCGGCACAAAAATCCCTGGAATCCGGCGGCAGGGATATAGAGGTGAGTGAATGACTGTCAAGTTTGTTGACCTTCGGAAGCAGTATCTTTCCCTCGAGAAAGAGATTGACTCCGTTTTCAAGTCAGTGATGGAAGAATCTTCCTTCGTATTGGGCAGGCATGTCGAGGAGTTCGAGAAGAACTTTGCGGCGTTCCAGAGAGGCAAGCATTGCGTTGGCGTTTCAAGCGGGGTCTCAGCCCTCCACATGGCGCTGCTGGCACACGGCATCGGAGCCGGGGATGAGGTGCTCACTGTGCCGAACTCTTTTTTCGCCACTGCAGAAGCGGTAGCTTATACAGGTGCAAGGCCCGTATTCGTTGACATCAAGGACCGGACACTCCTCATGGATGCAGCCGCAATGGAGCGTGCAATAACCCCGAAGACAAGGGCAATAGTGCCGGTGCACCTCTACGGCCAGATGGCCGACATGCGGGAGATAAATGAAATCGCGGAGAAGCACGGGCTTGCCGTGATTGAGGATGCATGCCAGGCGCACGCTGCGGAGTCCCACGGCAAGAGGGCCGGAGAGCTTGGCACGGCATGCTTCAGCTTTTACCCTTCAAAGAATCTCGGCGCTCCGGGAGACGGGGGCGCCGTCATAACCACGGAACCGGAAATAGCCGACAAGGTAAGGTTAATGCGCTCACACTGCGAAAACCCTAAAGGCACCCACAATGGCATTGGATACACTGAAAGGCTGGACGGCTTGCACGCGGCAATACTGAATTTGAAGCTGAAGAAGCTGGAAGAGTGGACAGAGGCACGAAGAAGGGTGGCCAAGCAATACGAGGAGCGCCTCGACGGTGTGGGCATCATCATGCCTTATGAGGAGGAATACAACAGGCACGTTTACCATCTTTTCGTGGTCAGGCACCCTAAAAGGGATGCACTCAAGGAGTTCCTTGAAAAAAACTCCGTTCAGACTGGCTTGCATTACCTCAAGCTCATAAGCTCGCAGAAGCCTTTCATTGGAGGCGGCAGGCATTTTCCGGTTGCTGAGAAAGCCTCAAGCGGCATACTTTCACTGCCGATGCATGAGTGGCTCACAGACGAGGAAGTCGGATTTGTTTCGGAAAAGGTCAGGGAATTCTGCACGAGAAATTGAAAACTGCAGCATACCTTGCAGGATATTCATTGAGATGCCGTTTCGGATGAAATCCGGCCAAAATACGTTGTTTGACATGGCGATTGTACCAATAAAGCTTTTTAAATAAGGTAATGCTAACTAATAAGCTAATAAATTAACAATTGTGAAGAAGGTGCTTCGATGAAAATCATGATGCTGAATCCGCCGTTCCTTTTCAGGTTCTCGAGGACGAGCAGGAGCCCCGCGATTTCCAAAGGAGGATGCGTATATTACCCGATATGGATGGGCTATGCCACCGGCGTCCTGGAGAAGGCTGGCCACGACGTGAAGCTGCTTGACTGCCCCGCCTCAGGAATGAAGCTTGAGGAAGTGGTGGAGCTCGCAAAGGAATGGAAGCCCGAGCTTATAGTGGTTGACTCCGTAACTGCCTCTTTCAACAACGACGTCAGGGTCGTCGAGACGCTCAAGGACACGCGCCCTGAAGCGTTCACGCTCATGGTAGGCACGCATGTCGGGGCCCTGCCTGAGATGTCACTGCGGGCAAGCGCGAAAATCGATGCAGTGGCGCGCGGGGAATACGATTACATAGTGAGGGACCTCGCGAGGGCGCTCGGAAAAAACGAGCCGCTTGACACTGTTCTCGGCATAACTTACCGCGGGAATGACGGCAAGGTGAAATTCACTCCGAATATGCCGCCAATCGAGCAGGAGGGCCTCGACGACATGCCGTTCGCGAGCGAGGTTTACGACAGGCACCTACGCATACGCGATTACTTTTACCCTTCAGTGCTTTACCCGGAAGTCACGATAATAACAGGGAGGGGGTGCAAGTACAGGTGCACTTTCTGCATGGACGGGCACACAATTATTGGCTTGAAAGAGGATGGAAAAATAAAGGTCGACGCAATTTCGGAACTGCTTGATGGCCATTTGGATAAAGAAGGCAAGAATGTCCAAGGGTATGATTTGCTGAACACCCAAAACAAGAATTTGCAGATATTTAGCAACGGAGAATTCGTGAATGTGAAAAATATCAGCAGGATAAAGGAAAACAAAAGACTGAACATCAGGCTCTCCAATGGAACGGCACTCGAAATGACAGCTGACCATGTTGTTCCGGTGCTTAGGGGAAATGACACGCTTGAATTAAGGGCCGGGGAAATGAACAAGGGCGACAAGCTCAAATTTTCTAACCCCCTTCCTGAAGGAAAAGAGGTGAAATACATCAATATTTACCAAGGGCTTTTGGAAAATGCGAATGAAAGAGACCTACAGGACATATACATACACAAGATGGATGAATATTTCTCCTTCCTTAAGGAAACGCACGGGGAAGAATTTTCCGATGATTACAAAAAATTCAAAATCAACTGGAAACAGAGCGACATTTTGCCAATAACCGCTTTCAAGGAACTTGAGCAGAAATACGGGTTGCCTGAAGCTGTTGCGGAAAAACTCGAAGTAGGCGGAAAGAACATTCTTGCGTTGCCAATGCACTTGCCGGTTACGCAAGACTTGATGACCATCATAGGTTTTTTTGTAAGCGAAGGGAATTATAACAATTTTAATCTTGCAATAGCAAAATCCGATGCTGAAACAAGGGCGGAAATAAAAAAATGCATTAAAAATGTTTTTCCGAACACTTACATAACTGAAACAAAAGGAAGCGCAGAAATGGGAGCGCAGGTGTATTTCGGCGGAAAATTAGTGTACTTGTTTTTCAGGAAAATACTCGGGATACCTGCGGGCGCGCCAAACAAAAAACTCCCTTGGATTGTATTCAATGTGAATAACCAAATGCAGAATGCCTGCCTGAAGGCGCTGTACTCCGGGGACGGTGGCTGGGATAAAGCGAGAAAAATAGGATACTACACTTCATCCGGCACCCTTGCAAACCAGCTCATGATGCTTCTGGCAAAGAAAGGCATTAGTTACAGCCTATCAATGCAGGATAACAGGGGAAAGGCATTCATTCACAGGCCGGTGAAAATAAACCACCAAATACACCGGATAGTGATTGGCAATTGGGATTCGAGGCAAAATTTTATTGAGGAAATAGGGTTTTTTGGGAAGAGGCACCATGAGATTCTTGCATACCAGTCAATGCACAAGCCGAACAGGGTAGCTGTGCTTGAAAAACTGCAGAAAATGCCGCTTAACGCCAAAGAAGTGGCCAAAAAACTCGGGATTACCCATGTAAACGTGAGGCAGACGATAGCAGAGCTGGTGTCAGAGGGCATGATAGAAAAGGTTGAAGTGAAAACCAGCGGATTCATAAGGCAGGTGCAGTACAAGGCGGCTGCACACCCATACAGGAACACTGTCCCCGCATTCTTGGAGGTAATGGAAATTGAAGAAGTTGTGCGTGAAGACTACGTTTATGACGTTGAAACGGAAAACAATTATTTTACCGCTAATGGCGTTGTAGTGCACAACTGCAAGTTCCCGCAGACACTCACCGGCCACAGCTACCGCGCAAGGAGCGTCAAGAATACGGTTGATGAGTTCGAGTGGATTTCGAAAAACCTGCCATACGTCAAGGACATCATGATAGAGGACGACACACTCACGCAGGACAAGCAGCGCACCATAGAGCTGTGCCAGGAGGTCGTCAACCGCGGCCTGAACGTCACGTGGACATGCAATGCGCGCGCCGACGTCGACCTGGAAACCCTGAAATGGCTCAAAAAGGCGGGCTGCAGGCTGCTCTGCGTCGGCTTCGAGAGTGCGGACCAGACAATCCTGAACAACATCAAGAAAGGGACGCGCATCGAGAGGATAGAGCAGTTCATGGTCGACACGAAGAAAGCCGGAATCCTAGTGCACGGCTGCTTCATGATGGGGAACAACGGCGAAACAAGGGACACGATAAAGAAGACCGTGGAATGGGCCAAGAAACTCGAGCCAGATACGGCGCAGTTCTTCCCGATAATGGTCTACCCCGGCACCGAGGCATTCAGGTGGGCACAGGAAGGAGGCTACCTCACCACGACGAAATGGGACGAGTGGCTGGCGCCGGACGGGACGCACAACACGATTGTAAGCACTGACAAGCTGAGCGCGAAGGAGCTCGTGGAAGGCTGCGACTGGGCGAGGAAGGAATTCTACTGGCGCCCGGAATACATAGCGAGCAGGCTGAAACTCATGGTCACGCAGCCGCGCGAGGCCCCGCGGCTCATGATGGGGGCCAAGACATTCGCCAAGTACCTCCTCAACATAGACTTCTGGAAGAAGAGCGCGGCGGAAAGACAGGTCAGCGCCTGATGCCTGCTGGCCTACAGGCCAGACAGCTTGAAATGAGGCGGGCAATTATGAAAAGGCCAAAGTGCCGATTTACCGGTTAATCTGCGCCATTAACATAACTCTATAAATACGATTTGGCGGTTGGGATAATTGATGCACAGCCCTGTAGACCAGAAAATATATGACAAGGAATACTACCTCAAAATCAACGACGGCTGGCGCGAGTTCGGGGAAGGAAAGCTCTCGCCAAGATTCATTACCGCCATAAGGCACACCGGCGTCACGGATTTTTCCGGAAAAAACATACTTGACATAGGGTTTGGCAGGGGCGAATTGCTCGTGCACCTCGCAAAGCAGGGAGCCAACTGCTTTGGGATAGATTATTCGGACGCGAGCATACGGATTGCCAAAAAGTTTGCAGAGGAAAACAAGGCCAGTGTTGACCTGCGGAAAATGGAGGTCGGGGCAATCAAATTTGGGGAAAAATTCTTCGATGCAGTGTTCATGCTTGACGTGGTGGAGCACCTTACGGACGAGGAGCTTGAAAAATGCTTTTCAAGGGTTTCCGAAATACTCGCCGATGGCGGAGTTTTTGTCATACACACCATGCCTAACAGGTTTACCGCATTGCCTTTCTATTTTGTGTCCAAAGTCACGAACGCAAAAAGGGGCATAAATGAGCACGTGCACATAAACGAGCAGACGCCGTTTTCCCTCGGAAGGAAGCTCATTGAGAAATTTGACGCCAAAATAACCATGGCCCATGACAGGAGCTACTTCAAGAACACGCAGTTTTACGCAAAGCACAGGGCAAGAATAAAGCCCTTTGTCGACCTTTTCCTCACCCACGACTTTTCAAAAATACCAGTGCTGAACCTCGCCCTCGCCTCGGAAATATGGGCCGTTGCCAGGAAAAAGAATGCCTGACTTGCGGCCATACCAAAAAGCCAATATATAAAAGCGTTGAATTTATCTATTAGGTTTTATTGATGAACCGGGTCGAGTTTGCCTTGGAGAATCTGCACGGGAAGGTGCTTGATGTCGGCTACAGCATCGGCGGGATACATTCCATGTTTCTTGAAAGGTTCGGCATCGAAAATCTTTACGGCGTGGACATCGAGACTAAGGAGGAAACTCCGCACTACAAGCGCGCGAGCGCCGAGAAAATACCGTTCAAGGACGGATTCTTCGATTCAGTGTTCGCAGGGGAGCTGATTGAGCACGTGGAGAAGCCCGGGGTTTTCCTTTCGGAGGCCGCGCGCGTGCTGAAAAAGGGCGGCGTGATTATACTCACGACACCCAACAGGGACAGCCTCGTGAACAGGATTTTCCACAACTATGAAACTCCGATTCACATAAGCCTTTTCAATTACCAGGAAATCGAGGCCCTGCTTGGGGAAAAAGGGTTTTCAGTGGAAAAATTCCACTGCCAGCCTTACAGCGAGGAGAATGCTTATGGAAGCAGGAACAAGTGGACATTCGCCATGAGGGCAATGCTGCACGGCCTGCTTCCCGTGCGGCTGCAGGAGCAGATGATTGTCAAGGCGGTCAAGGCCGCGCCATGAAGGATGGATTGTGGGTAGTCATGGAAAGGCTCAAGGCAAGCATTGTGGTGCCTGCATACAACAGCGAAGCAACCATACGCGAATGCATCAGCGCCATCCAAAACCAGGAATACGGCGGCAACTTCGAGATAATCGTGATTGATGACGGGTCGAAAGACGCGACCGCACTGGCTGCGAAGCGCGCGGGAGCGAGGGTGGTTTCACAGGAGAACGCCGGCCCGGCGAAGGCAAGGAACCTTGGCGCCAGAATCTCGAAAGGGGAAATCATCATTTTCACTGATGCGGACTGCATCCCGGAAAAAAACTGGCTCTCGGAAATGCTGAAGCCTTTCGGTGAAGCTGAAGTTGCAGGCGTTCAGGGCACGTACAGGACAAGGCAGGAATCCATTGTTGCACGCTTTGCCCAGATAGAGATAGAGGAGAGATATGAACTGATGGAAAAAAATGCCGGCTCGCTGGACTGGATAGGCAGTTATTCAGCCGCGTACAGGAGAAAGGATTTCTTCGATGCGGGAGGCTTTGACGAATCCTTCCCGAAAGCCTCGGGAGAGGACCCGGAACTGAGCTACAAGCTCCAGAAAGCAGGAAAGAAACTCGTTTTCAACCCGGAAGCCGCCGTGTACCATACACACCCGGAAACGCTGTGGAAATACCTGCTGACCAAGTTTTACAGGGCGTTCTACAGGGTTAACCTTTATTCGAAGCACAAGGACAAGATTGTGAAGGACTCCTACACTACAATTGAGATACGAGTGCAGGTGGTGTGCGCGTATGCAGGCACGGCGCTCTTCCTGCTCTCTCTCCCATTCGTCTACCTCGGCATGGAAACATACGCGCTTGCATCAATTATGGCGTCCACCGCCTTTACAGCAGTAGGGCTCGCGAGCGGGCTGAAGTTCACCATTTTTGCGGCGAGGCGTGATATTGGAGTGGCCCTCTTTTCGCTCCTTGCCATCCCGCTCAGGACCACTGTCTTCACTGCCGGGCTTGTCGCCGGTGCGATAAGTAAAATGGTGAAAACATGAGAATAGCGCAAGTCTCGCACCATTTCGCGCCGTGCGTAGGCGGCGTGGAAAGGGTGGTGCGGGACATTTCGAAGGCCCTCCAGGAGCGCGGCCACGAAGTCAAGGTCATATGCCTCAACAGGTGCGCCTACTCCAGGATTGACCTCCCCAGAAAGGAAACAGTTGACGGAATACTCGTGGAAAGGCTGAAATTCGTCGACCTCAAATACTACAAAATCGCGATGGGCCTGCTTGCAAGCATAAGGGACTCGGATATTGTGCATGTGCATGGGATAGGATTTCTCTCCGATTTCCTGATTGCAATGAAAGTCGTGCACCGGAAAAAGGTTTTCGTTTCCACGCACGGCGGGATATTCCACACTGGCAGCGTTGGACTCCTGAAGAATGTTTATTTCCAAGGGGTGCAGAGGGCACTCCTCGGATTCGCGGACGGCATTGTGGCAGTAAGCAGGAACGACCTCGTGCTGTTCTCAGGGATATGCAAAAACGTGGCCTTGATTGAGAACGGGATCCATGTTTCCGGCTTCATTCCGGGCAAGAAGGCAGCGAACTCTTTCCTTTTTGTCGGGAGAATTTCCCGGAACAAGAGGGTGGACCGCCTCATAGGGGCATTCGCGGAACTCCCGAAAAAAACCGGATTTTCGCTGGTGATTGCCGGAACAGACTGGGAGGGCCTGCTGGAAGGATGCAGGAAACTGGTACGGGAAAAAGGCCTTGCGAAAAAAGTGAGGTTCGTGATTGGCCCCTCCGAAGACGAGCTGAAGGCCCTTTACTCGTCGTCCGAGTTCTTCGTATCGGCATCCGAGTACGAGGGCTTCGGCCTTTCCCTAGTGGAGGCCATGGCAAGCGGCTGCATACCTATCGTGCACAACAACGAGGGCTTCGGCAGCATAGTGAGGCATGGCCAGGACGGATTTATTGCGGATTTCTCCGGCACTGAAACTGCGGCAAAGGCAATCTCCGCGGCAATGAAATGCGGGAAGAAAAAAATGTCCCGCGCGGCTGTTGCAAGGGCCATGAAGTTCTCGATTTCCGGGAAAATAACCGAACTGGAGGGGCTTTATGCCGCGGGAAAAAATTAGGGCAAGCGTGGTGGTGCCTGCATACAACAGGCCAGAGCTTCTTGAAAGGGCCATACTAGCCCTTTCACGGCAGTCTGTCCCGCAGAACAGCTATGAAATCATCGTTGTGTGCGGAAAGAGTGCGGGGGCCATGCGCGCATGCAGGCATGGCCTTGCTTCCGTGAAGAACCTCTCATGCCTCGCAGTTGGCTCTGAAAGCCCTGCAGCAAAGAGGAATACTGGCATCAGGGCGGCGAAAGGCAGTGTAGTTGCCTTCACTGATGACGACTGCGTGCCTGACAGGCAATGGCTTGCTGAAATCCTCAGGGCATTTGCTTCCAACCCGCATACCGCGGGTGTAGAGGGGCTCACTTACACTGAAGGCGAGACCGCACTTTATCACAATGCCCCAGTGAATCTTGAAGGAGGGCTTTTTCCAACATGCAACATCGCCTACACGAAAGAGCTGCTTGATGGTTTGGGCGGTTTCGACGAATCATACCATTTTTACAGGGAGGACTCTGACCTTGCGTTCAGGGCAGTGTCCCATGGGAACATTGTTTTCTCCGGAAAGGCGAAAGTCCTGCATCCCCAAAGGAGGGTGCCGTTGACGAGGCCGCTTGAAACGCTTGCCCTGCTGAAGGAAGACGTCAGGCTCATGAAAAAGATGCCAAATGAATATCGCAGATACCTCGGAACGCAGCTAAATGCCGAATTCCTCAAGGCAGGAACAAGCTACGTCACCCTTGCTTCCCTTGCAATAGGCGGCATTCTGCATCCGGCCGCGTTTCTGGCAGTTCCTGCAGCGTACATTGCGGTTGCATGGGCACGCCTTTCAGCAGTCAGGAAGACACATACAGAATTTTTTGCGTTCACGGCGTTTTTGTTCCTGCGCGGAATTGCATTCCCGTTTTTTTTCGCCTATTATTGGGCAACAATCAGGCGCTACTGAACACGAAGGGCGAACAATGCAGACAGCCTGAAGCGCAAAGCCTATTTCCATTTGTATATTCTCAAGGTGTTAGGTGAGCTGGACTCGTAGACGGCGCTGAGGGAGCCTGAATTCTCTGAAACAAAGTCTGCCATGCGTTTCCTTTCAGCGTCCACCACTTGCTGGCGCGTGCTCTCCCTGCCTGATTGGTGGCCGTAATAAAGCTCCATTACATATGCCTGACCGGTCTTGATGCCTTCTAGGGAAAGCTTTTCAGGGTTACCGGCAAGGTCCTGTGCAAGGTCAACACTGTAATATTTCCGTTCGGGAAAAATCCCCGGAAGGAAGAATATGCAGTCGTCCGCGCTCCCGATTATTGTAGAGCCGTCCGGGGTGATTGAATAAACCGCACTGAAAACGCTGGAGCGCGTGCTTATGAGGCCGGAATGCTTAAATGACAGCAGCCCTGCACCAAATAACATCAGGATTATTGCCACGGCAATCGCTGGCCTGGTGAGCCTGATTCGGGATGATTCCATTAACTGCGACAGCAACACTGAGTATGGTATGATTAGGAGGCCGATTAGAGGGATTAGGTAGCGCAGCCTTGCTGTAAGCGATGTTTCCACGGAAAAGCTGAATGCGCCGAAGCTCGTGAAAGCGGAATTAAGGACGAAATATACTATTGTAAGAAGCATGAACTCGGTTTTGAGCGGGAACTTCCTTGACGCGTATGGCGAAACGAGGAGCAGCGGGTAAAATGCCATGAGGATTGCGGCATAGTAAATGTTGTCAATGTCAATGACTCCGATGGCGAGAGTGTTGAGCAATGAGCCACCTGAGCCGTATCCAGTGGCGAAGCCGCCTGAGTAAAACAAGGAATTGAACATGAAAATCAGGGCGCCTACCGGGGCGGCGCCAGCCGCCATGAAAGCCGCCTTTCTCCTGTCTGCAATGAAGGCGGCGACTAGGAAAGCTAGAAAAGCGAAAAGCGCATCATACCGGGAAAGCACTGAAAGGCTGAAGAAGAGGCCCGAAAGCAGCCAGTCCCTCTTTCTGTCGCCAAGATAAAATAAAAGCCCGGCAAGCATGCCAGTGAGGACAAGCATTTCCGGAAAAAGCGTCCTTGCACCCCACACCATGGAGGGATAGAAAAGGTAAAGCAGCGCGAACAGCCTGCTTATGCCAAGCTTCCTGAGTATAAGTGCGACCAGCAGGAAATTTACGAGGTGCAGGACGAGGCCGGAGAGCATTATTCCTTCTATGCCGAGAAACGTGAACGGCATAATGAACACGGAGCGGCCTATGAACTGTGTTGACACATAGCCATGCGAATTGTAAATCCCTGCCCTGCACGCATTGCCTGGGTCATTCACCCCTATGTCGAGGCCGCGGAGCAGGACGGCATTCTTGGCGTATTCGTGCTCGTCTATCGACAGGTACATTGATGGGAAGAATGCCATCTGGATTAGAACATAGGCAAGCACTGCTGCCAGCATAGCCTTTGATTCTGAATCGAGATTGAGGCTGATGTCCACTGCAACCACTATTAGAAATACCGCTTTGCCGGTATTAATATGGATTGGTGCGCACGGCGGATTCAATCGCCGAAACCACGGTTTCCTGCTCCTCCAGGGTTATTTCCGGGAATGACGGGATGCAGAATCCTTTTTTATAAACCCCTATGGAGTTCTTCATTCCGCGGCACCTGAAGGGCGGCATCATGGAAAGCGGGTAAAAGAAGCGCCGGTACTCTATCATTCTTGAATCTAGAGAGGCACAGATGCGCTCCTGGTGCGACGGGTTGCCTGCCATGAGCCAGTAAAGCCAGTGGACGTTCCTTGTGCCTTTTTCCTCGCTTGGGAGCTGCAGCGTTCCGGCGGCTGCAAGCGGGGCTAGCATCCGCGCATAATTTGCCGCGAGCTTCCGCTTCAATGCTATCTTCTCTTCAGCCTTCTCGAGCTGTGCAATCCCAAGAGCTGCCTGAAGGTTGGTGAGACGGTAATTGAAGCCTAGTATTTCGTGCCAGTAGCGCCGGTCTTTTCTCATGCCGTGGTTTTTCAATAGGGCCGCGCGGCTGATTGCCCCCTCATCGTTGGACACCACCATGCCGCCCTCGCCGGTTGTCATTATTTTGTTCCCGTAGAAGCTGAATACGCCGATGTGGCCTATTGCGCCGGCTTTTTTCCGGCCAATCATCGCCCCATGGGCCTCCGCCGCATCCTCAATCACCATGATGCCATGACGTTCCGCAATCTCCATTATTTCATGCATGGGCGCGGGCCTTCCGTAAAGGTGCACCGGAATGACCGCTTTTGTTTTACGGGTTATTTTCTGTGCGACGCTTTGCGGCAGGATGTTGAGGGTTTCCGGGTCGATGTCGGCAATAATCGGTTTTGCGCTTGCATGCATCACCGCCTCTGCAGTGGCCGCGAAAGTGAGGTCCGGCACTATTACTTCGTCGCCCGGCTTTATTCCGCAGGCAAGCAGGGCGAGATGGAGAGCAGTGGTTCCGTTGCTTGAGGAAGTCGCGGCCTTCACGCCGATGTATTTTGCGAATTCCCGCTCGAACCTCGCGACATAGCCACCTGTGGATGAAACCCATCCGGTTTCAATGCAGTCCATGACATATCTGGCCTCGTTGCCGGTGAATGAAGTGCGGTACAGGGGAACCCTGAAAGCACTGCCATCCGGCGCTTCACTGCCACGGCCATTTTTTCCCGTTATCATTGAACCACTCCACGGTCTTTCTTATGCCATGCTCGAAGCTCGTCTTGGGATGCCAACCTGTCATCTGGGCGAGCTTGAAGTAATTGGCCTGCAGCCTTTCCACGTCCAGCGGCCTGAGCCTGGACTCGTCGAGCTGTATCCTCATGTTTTCGACGCCCATGGCCGATGCAATCTGCTCCGCCATTTCCCTGACGCTGTGGTCAATCCCTGTGCCGGAGTTGAATACCTGGCCCACTGCATTTTTCTGCAGCATCAGGAGCATTGCAGCCCTGGCGGCGTCCTCCACGTAAGTTAGGTCACGGCGCGCGTTGACATTGCCGAGCCTCAGCGAGCTTGTGCGGGAAAGCTGTGAGATTATTTCAGGGATTATGTAGGGGTGTGTCTCGCGCGGCCCGAAGACGTTGAACTGCCTCAGTATTATGACAGGCACCTCCCCCTCATAGTGCAGGGTATAGCACAGCCTGTCGGCCGCGACCTTGCTGACCGCGTATGTCGAAAGAGGATTGAGAGGATGATGCTCGTCCATGGGCGTGCGCTGCGCCGTGCCGTAGACTTCCGATGTCGAGTACTGCATGACCCGCTCCACCCCGGCTTCCTTGCATGCAAGCAATACCTTGAGGCAGCCCATTGAGTTGACATCGAAAAAACTGCGGGGATTCAGGTATGAATCCGGGATGTAAGGGAGGGCAGCCAGGTTGAATACGTAGTCCGCGCCTAAACGCTGCAAGAGCTTCTCGAATTCCGGGGAAAGGATGTCCGTTTCATGGAAATCTATGGAGCCCATGACCTCCGCGAGAAACTCCTTTTTGCCCGAAAAAAGGTTGTCCACCACAGTGACATGCGCATTTTCCTTGACGAGTTCGCGGACAAGGGCCGAGCCTATGAACCCCGCGCCGCCCGTCACCACTACATTTGCGCCGTCATAAAGTGACATGCCACGACCACCACACGAATGAGAATACTATCATACTAAGTAATATATTATCATACTCTGGGTTTTTATTGTTTGCGGTAGTTGTTAATGTATGAAGGAAAGGGTCACGATAACGGTTGACAAAAAAGTGCTTGCTCTCGCAGACTCGCTTGTAGGCAAGGACAACATAAAGAACAGGTCACACGCGATAGAGTCCATAATATTCAGCCATTTCTCCGGCGCGGGGGGAATAAAGGCAGTGCTTGTGGCCGGAAGGAAACCGAGCCAGGAAAGCGTGAGGCAAACCCTCGACAACCTCGAAAAGGCCGGCGTGAACGAAATAATCGTGGCAGGTGGCAGGAACAACGAGGCCCTGTTTTCGGTCGTGAGCTCGCACCCCAAATACGCCTCGAAATCTGTGTTCCTCAAGGAAGACAAGGAGCTCGGGACCGCGGGAATCATAAAATCCGCGGAAGCCATGCTCAATGGCACTTTCATTGTAGTGTATGCAGACATAAGCTACAGCCTCGAATTCAAGGACATGCTCGATGCGCACTCGGCCTCGAAGAAGCGCGCAACCATGGCCGTGACAATGCCGCGGAGCAAGGCGGACCTCGTGGACAGCATCCGCGTGAGCGGAAACACTGTAACCTCTTTCACGTACATGGCAAAGGAGCCGACAAGGCTGCAGAACGCAGGGATATTCGTCTTCGGCGAAGGGTCACTCGACATTTTCCCTACAACCGGCAGCCTCGAGAAGGACGTCCTGCCGCAGCTGGCGCAGGGTGGCAGCCTCGGGCTTTTCCTTTTTGACAGTGCATGGAAACACAAGGGTTAGAGCATGAAAGTCGTCCTCATAGGGCCGCTCCCCCCGCAAAGGGGAGGGATAGCGCATTCGAACCGCATGCTACTGAAAAACCTTTCCGCAAAGCATGATGTCCTTGCGGTTTCATTCAGCAGGATAATCCCCAAAGCGATATACCCTGGAAAGCTCCAGCGCGAAGAGGCCGGAACACATGATGGCGCAACCCTTGAAATAGACTCGATGAACCCCGTGAGCTGGCTGAAAGCCAAATCGCGCATCAGGGAATTCGGCCCCGACACAATACTTTTCCAGTGGTGGACCACGTTCCTTGTGCCTTGCTACCTTTTCCTGGCATCTGGACTGAAAACGAGAAAGGCTGCAATTTGCCAGAACGTGTTCCCCCACAGTGAAGGCCCCTTAAAGTGGCTTGCGGAAATGGCGCACTCTGCGCTGGCAAAAGCTTTCCTCGGAAAAATGGACAAGCTGATAGCGATGTCCGGCAGCGACAAAAAACTGCTCGGCCGCGAATTCAGCAGGAAGGAAATTTCACTCTACATAGAGCCGCCGTATGATTTAGACGGGGTTGACGCAAAGGCCATGGGCAGGGAAGAGGCAAAGGAAATGCTCGGCCTTTCAGGGAAGAACGTTGTGCTTTTCTTCGGGTTTGTGCGCGAATACAAGGGACTGAGATATCTTCTCGAAGCGATGCCAGAAATCGCCAAGGAAACGGGCGCAAAGCTGCTTATAGTGGGCGAATTCTGGGAACGGAAGGAAAATTACGAAAATGAAATACAAAGGCTCGGAATTTCCGACAGCGTGATTATCGTGGACAGGTACGTGCCTAACGCCGAGGTGGCGAAATATTTCCTCGCGGCGGATTTGCTCTGCCTCCCTTACACCGCAATCAGCGAAAGTGGGGTCATAAGGATGGCTTTCGCTTTTTCAACGCCCATACTTTCTACCGACGTCGGCGGCAATCCTGACCATATAAGCGACGGGCTCAACGGATTCATAGTGCCAAGCATGGACGGCGCGCAGCTTGCGCAAAAGGCCGTGCAGTTTTTCAGGAAAAAGCTTTACAGGAAGTTCTCGGAAGGGATGAGGGAAAAAAGGAAAGAACTCGATTGGTCTGACGAAAAGGAAAAATCTGTGCTCGGCTAGTATATAGGGAAAAGCCGCCAAAGCGGCTCACTTGCCGTCAAGCCTGGCCCTCTTCGCCTCGTAGAGCAGCCTTTCCTGCGTGACCCTTACCCTCTGCAGCATCTTTGCCGCAAGCCCTATCACTGAAACCTGAAGGCCGACTATGACCAGCATCGAACTTAGTATGGCGCTCGGAAGATAAGGCTCCACAAGCCCCGTGTTGAGGAAATGCACAAGCACGCGAAGCCCCAGCGCGAGGCCTGCAACAATCAGCACGGCGCCGATTGACAGGAATACCTTGAGCGGCTTGTAGTTGAGGTAAGTCTCGAAAACCGTGAAGCCTGCGCGGCGCGCATAAACGAATATGCTGGAAATCAGCCTGCTGGGGCCGTCGCGCTTCCTGAACGTGACAGGAACCTCGATTATCGTGAGACCCTTTTCCCACGCCTCGAGTATCGTCTCCTGCGTATAAGTGTACCCGGAAAAAATGTTGACTTTCAGGGCTGCATCCCTCGAAAAAGCCCTGAACCCCGTCTGCGCATCGCTTATCGCAAGGCCGGTGAGGAAGCGCACCATGAACGACATTGCCTTGTTGCCCCAGTACTTCTGCGCGGGCATGTACTCTATCCTGCCCTTGAAGCGCGAGCCGAGCACTATGTCGGCCCTGCCTTCCAGTATCGGCTTCACGAGCGCCGGGATTTCGGACTGGTCATACTGGAAATCCGCATCAGTATTCACTATTATGTCGGCGCCCATGCCGAGCGCCTCTTCCAGCCCACGAGCAAACGAAAACGCGAGGCCCTTGTTAGTGATGTTCCTCATGACCTTTGCGCCTTCCCTCATTGCGGCCTCGGCCGTGGAGTCAGTGGACCCGTCATCAATGACAAGCACTTCGGCCTTGCCCACGCCGGCAATCTTCCCGGGAATTTCACGGATGACCGCGCCTATTGTCTTCTCCTCATTATAGGCCGGAATTGTTATGACCAGCTTCATCGACATTATTGATGCGCGCCAATGTTTAAATTAGTAGCCTTTCCAGCGCCCAATATGGCGCCTTAAGGCACAGGCCACGATAGAAAGAGGAGAGGGAGAGGGAGGAAATCGATACCTGCCTTCTCCGGATAATGGCATTCATTTACGCCCGCTTTTTTGCCAGCCGCGAAACCCCGGCCCTGCCACGGAACTGAACGCTATTGAACCACTGCACGAACTTTTCGATGCCCTCTTCGAGGCGCACTTTCGGATTGTAGCCCAATTGCCCCCTTGCCTTTGAAATGTCCGCAAGCGTCGCATCAACATCTTCCCTCGCCTTCGCCACAAACCTTTTTTTCGCCTTTGCCCCGACATTTTTCTCTATGATTCCTATGAGTTCGCCGACGCTCCTCGAATCCGAATTCCCGATATTGAAAACGTCGAAACCCGCATTCCTGCGCAGTGCAAGGAGCAAGGCATCCACGACATCGGAAACGAAAGTGAAATCCCTCTTTGAATCCAGGCTGCCATAAATATTTATCGGCTCACCCCTCGAGATGAGGTCAGTGAAAGTGTAAACGGCCATGTCAGGCCTTCCGCCTGGCCCGTAAACAGTGAAGAGGCGCAGGATTGTCATCGGCACGCCATATACGTTGTGGAAAGAATGGGCAAGGCTTTCCATCCCGATTTTCGACGCGGCATATATGCTCATTGGAGTTGAAACCGCCTGCCCCTCGCTGAATGGCAGTTCGTTCCTCCCATAAACGCTTGAAGTGGATGCAAGCACTACATTTTCAACGTTATTGTCCCTTGCAAACTCAAGAACATTAAGGGTGCCGAGAATGTTGGTGCCCAGGTATTCCTCAGGAACCCTTGTAGAATCCCGCACGCCCGTGCGCGCCGCAAGATGGACAATATGGGTTATTCCTTCACGCGAAAGCTTGCCATAAAGCTTCTTGGCGCATATGTCCGCCTTTATGAATTTCCCGAATTTGCTTCCGAGCAAAGGTTTTATGTTCGCTTTCTTGACCCAAAGGGCGTAGCTCGGCGTGAAGTTATCAACGCCGACAAATGGAATGCCTTCCGCATCAAGTGCCCTGGCAAAATTGCCGCCTATAAATCCGGCACAGCCCGTTACAAGAACCTTCATCGCCATGATGAGAAAAAAATTGGAACAATTGATTTAAACAACCTCCGGTCACAGCTAAGGGGATGCTGTGTTGCATGACTAGCTATTTTTAAGTAGGTGAAAACCATTGCTCTTCCTTGTCGTGGGGAGGAGCAGATGGTTTTCAGATGAAGAGGGATTGGAAG
>JACQPB010000025.1 GCA_016202305.1 Candidatus Iainarchaeum sp.
ATATTTTCTGGATTTTCTAAAATTACTTTACTCGCAGTTAGTTTTTTCTTAACGCTTTCATTTATTTTTTCTTTAAACTCTTCCGGGAGTTCTTCTTCTTGAATTTCTAAAAATGCTTCTAATTGCTCTTTTTTCAAATGCAATTCTTCAAGCCTTGGTTGGTAAACGATTTTAACCGTAAAACCGTCTCGTATTGAATCCGTAATGAAGTATTTGTCAAAGTATTTTTCCTGCGGCGGATAACTGAAAGCTTCATAAGTGTCTTTTCCACCTTTAGCGATTGGTGTTCCGGTAAAGGCAAAGAAAAAAGCTTTCCTCAAAATGTTTCTCATTTGCGCGGCCATTGTTCCATATTGGGTTCTGTGACCCTCGTCAACGAATGCCAGTACATTTTTCCTGTTGAGTATTGTGCTGTTTGTTTTTGAGGCCGCTTCCAGTTCTTTTTGCAGCGCGTCCAGTTCTTCGGCCCTGAACTTGTGGATTAGTGTTATCATTATTCCGCGTTTTCCTTTTCCCTCGTCGTGCTTCAATGTTTTTCTTAGCGCTTCAATCGAATCAATGACTTCCACTCTTGGAATGTCCAATGCGTTGAATTCCTGCTCTAGTTGTATCTGTAAATCCTGCCGGTCCACGACAAAGAAGATTGTTGGGTTCTCCAGTATTTCGTTTCGGTAGAGTTTGTTTACTGCAAAAATCATTGTCAGGGTTTTTCCAGAACCCTGCCAGTGCCAAATCAGGCCCTTGTTTTTGTCTTCAGTTCCGTTAAAGTTATCCAAGACTCTTTTAACTATTTTTTCCGATGCACGGTACTGCATGTATCTTGTGATTACTTTGGTCGAGCTTCCGAATTCAATCCTGAAAAACAAGTAATTTCTCAAAATGTCAAGCAGCCTGTTTGGGGCCAGCATTTCAATCGTGGAGTCGACGGGATCGTTTTGTTCTTGTTCTTTCCACTCGTAAATCCGGGTTTCTTCTTCCCAAGGAACGATTGCAAAGTATTTGACTATTTGCTCGGCCGCCACTCCAATCTGGACGTATTTATAGAGTTCTGGAATTTTTTGCTCATATTCTTTTATTTGTTTGTAGGCATCAAACCACGATTCGGAAAAGCTGGCGGGGTTTTTGCATTCAATGTCAACCAGCGGGATACCGTTTACGTATAGCATGATGTCTGTTCTGATTTCGCCTCTGCCACTGTTGTACACCACTTGCCTGCTGGCAATAAAGTCGTTTTGTTCCGGGTTTTCATAATCAAACAGTTTAACGTATTTTACCAAGCGGTCTTTTTCAAATTTGATTGGCACGCCCTGCTTGAACAAATTAAGAACGCCCTTTATTCCCTCAACAGTCGAACTTTTCAGTTTTAACTCGTTCAGCACTTTCTTTATTTCCTCGTCAGTGATGTCAAGTTTGGCGTTTAATTTCTTTAGTGACCGAATTAAATTTGGAATAAGCAATGGCTCTTCAAAGCTCTCGCGTTCCAATTCGTCCGCCGGAACAAAACGCCAGCCCTTGGCCTTAAGCTTTTCAATGAAGTAATCTTCTGCAACAGACTTCTCGCTAAAGTGCGGCATTTTGATCACTTCTTGCTGGTTTTGATTTTTCTAGATATTGTTTAAAACTAGCCGAATCCAAAATTTCTTTTATGATGTCAATAGACCACACCTTGGCCAGTCCAGTATTTTCTTCAAAAATAATTCTCGGTCGCCTTGTTTGTACGCTAACCGCAATGTCTTGATAAGGAATGTATTCACTACAAATTCCAATAAATCTTCCTAAATGAGTGGCTCCAAATTGTATTCCTTTTTCCTTAATTGCAATAGGCGATGGTTTCAACAATACTGGGCTTCCACTATTTCCAGGAAAAACGCTGGCATCTATATAAAAAGTCCTGTCTTCTTCAATTCGCGAAATTATTCCGTTCCGTACAATAGGCTTGATTTTTGCAGTGGATAAACCAGGCTGGAAACCCAAAAGGAATATATCATCCGCCACATTCAACTCCTTTATATCTAAAAAAGAAGCGGATTCTATTGTTTTGACGTCATCATTTTCAACATCTAAACCAAATCCAATAACAGCAATATCAACATCTTTATTAGCATGGAAATGCCATTCAGCACTGAAACCACGTTTAATATCATCTATTTTTCTTTCGATAACTGTTCCACTCTTTGAATTAAAAGCTGCAAACAAGTTTTCCCTAAATTTTCCATTCTCATCGATAATCACATGTTTGCAAGTAATTAAACAAAACACGCCCGAAACCTGCAAAAGAGCCCCCGTACCAATCTGAATTTTTTTCGCCCCCTCTTGGTCTTTTATTTCTTGACCAAGATAAACGACTGTTTTTTGCCAATCAGGAATTAACCAACTCATGAGTTCACCCTCTTCTTTCCAGTCAACAAATCATTCATCAAACCCCGCTTGATTCGCTCAAGCTTGTGTTTTTGAGTAGTTTGAAGTGATAGTTTTTTGTCAAGTGTGGAAAACACTTCAACAATTTTTCTTTGTTCCTCAATTGTTTTGGGAACAAAAATTTCGGTTTTTCCAACCAAAGTTGTGTTCAAATTCCCCTGTGTTCCAGATTGCTTCTTTCTTAAAAAATCAGTCTCAATTGATTGAAGAGCATAGAACAAATATTCTCTATCATACTTAGTGTCATCAATATTTCCAAACAGGACAAACCCATCGTGGATACAAGCGGGGATATTAACAATTATTGGTTTCCCTATCGTCGCACAAATACTCATTATCAAGTCGCCTTTATTGACTGAAACACTTTTTGACGCGCCCAAGTCGGATAAATATTGACTTGTCTTGTTTAGATATTTGTAAGAGGAGGTTACATCCTCAATCCTTATCCAGCCTCTCCCAGAATCCGAAAAATATGCTTTGTTTAGTATTGGTCTTGGAGACGCACCCCTCCTTATTGTCGCTATTTCAGAGAGTTTTACTTTGCGTAAACCATTTCCGTCGAACAGTTTTTTCATGACGCCCACCTTGAGCCGTTCGACTGCTCGTCTCTCTCTCTCTCTACGAGGCTAATCGCATCATCGACGGAAGAAAGAATATCTGAGATGGATTGTTGTTCTGTCAGTGATGGAAGAAGAATTTTAAGTTTTGCCAAATCGGTTCGTAGAACGCCTTTTATCGTGCTTCCTTGTGCAAGTGATTTAATTTTTTGCTGGTCTTTGGCTAGTTGCCAGTAAACAAATTCGGGCAATGCTTTAGATTTATCCAAAATAAGCCCAGTTAAATCTTGGCTAATTGCAACATCAATTTTGTTGATAGCCACCTTTCCAATTCCAACCCTTGTAGCTACAAGTACGTTATCTTTAGGGACAAGGTTGCTGGCACTTTTTTCCAAACCCTTTTTTGTAATATATTTCTGGCCCGCAACTATTTTTCTGCCATTGATATGGGCGCTTGTCATCCAAGGTATTTCACCGCCCCAATAATCTTTATGTGCAGTTGAGGGGGTGCCACCACCAATCATATCAGAACATAGTAAGCCAAGTTCTGTTGTTTGCCAAGCTTTTGGCAGTTGCTCATTTTGAATTGTTTTGCTGGTCATTTTTCAACCCTCGTCAAATTAAATGTCCCGCTCGTTAGGGGTTTTCTGTTGGTGAAATAATTTCCTTGCAAGGCATTCTGATTTTTCATGTAGACTTCGACAGTTCCAATGTGTTCTTGGATACCTTTCGCTGTCGCTTCCGGCTTATTGGTGTATGAGTAAACCAGTTTCTTTCTGGATTGATTAAACCCATGAATCATGGCGCTGAAGCTTTCGGAATAAGAATGGTAAAATTGTGAATCCACCATGATTTTTGAAAATGTCTGATTTATGGTAATCTTAACAGTGAATTTTTGTGGCTGAGATCTATTATATGTTGAGTTTCCTTCTCCTTTCCAGACCCCGTTAAAATCCGGAACGTTCAGGAGTTGGCTAAATGGCTTAATACGCCACAGAAAGTTATCGAATGCATAGAAAATTATCGCAAATATTACGAACGGTGATGTTGAAATGAAATACCCTACAAAGACATTGGATTGATTAAGCGAATCAATCATTGGTGAAATAATCAAGGCAAGATATGCACTAATGACCGCAATGAACACTATACTTTCAAGTCTTTTCTGCGAGTTCAGTGAATATTCGTGCATGTTCATTCACCGTTCCATAACTGTATACACGCGCCAATAAATGCTTTGCAGTCAGTGGCATTCCATTGTGTTTCTTCTTGTCCGAAAAGCCTCGTTATTCCGTTTTGGCAGTTGAAACTGTTTAAATTTTCAGTATTTTCGTTTAGCCATTTGAGACAATTGAAAACGCTGGTTTGCAAGCTTGTAGTGTAGCAACTATTTGGAGCATTGTATAGCAGACACTCGACAAAATAGGATGGGGCAACACGGTTGTTCAGTTTTCCTTCGTCTACAAGTTTATTTCGAGCGTTTTTGAAGATGCGGACTACTTTTTTGTAAAGGTCGCCTGTAGATTGGTGTTTTTTCACACCATTGTCAATATGTTGTTTTGGAAAATTATAGATTAGTGATCCATCCGGTTTCTTTATAGATACGCCCTCAGTGTAATGAGCTTGATTAGCTTCTGAAAATGAATGATAAACCCTATGTGACAGGCAAGGAATCACATCCGCATTCAAATATCCGTTTCCCAAATTCAGTTTTATGCTCTTGTTCCCCGATCCAGTAACTCTGTTTCCAAATAAATTTGTTAAATCATTTCGGAGTTCGCTATGGCTATATGCAGAGGTTGAAGTTTTTGTACTGTATGTGGTTTTTTCAGGCTCCGTCAGCTTAGTTTTGTCTGAAGTCCAGACACTTTTAAGCATTACGACAATGTCGACATCACTGTTAGCCCTAACATGCGTAGTATTTGCATAAGAGCCCTGCAAAAAAATGCTGAGTTCGTTTTTCTTCGCATATGCTGAATTGTTTATTATATTTTTTACTGTGTCGTATGTTCTGGCAGAACCACTATCCGCTCCAGTGTGGCCCCATGTTTCGAGTTGCTGCTCACTTAGTGTCAATTACTTCAACCCCTTCAAATAGCCCTCAATTTTCTTGTCCACTTCCTCGTCTTCTTTTTTGAGCTCATGGTATTCTTTCCATTCCTTGTCAACATCAATGTCTTCCTGTTTTTCTTCCGGATAAACGTAAAGCGAAACGTTGAGGTTGTAATCGTTCTGCCGGATTTCGGACGCGTTAACCACACGGCAAAAGCCGGGCGAATCTTTGAATTCTTGGAATGCTTTGACGATTTCGGCAATGTTTTTTTCGCCCAGGCGGTTAAGCTTTCGCACTTCTGGGTGTTTTTCAAACTTTTCCGAGGCATTGATAATCAAAATCTTGTCCTTTCTGGCGGGGGCTTTTTTCTTGTTCAGGAAAATGATGGCTCCTGGCGCGCCGGTGTTGTAAAAGAGCTTTTCAGGTAACAAGAGCACGGCTTCAATCAAATCACCTTGCAGGTTACTGTCTCCGTCAATGATTTTGGTTCTGATTGCCCGTTCCTTCCCGCCCCGAAACAGAGCCCCATTGTCTATTACAATGCCAACTTTTCCGTTTTTGTCATTTGAAGATGCGAGCATGTGCTGTATCCAAGCCCAGTCAGCGGATTGCTTTGGAACAAATCCAAAAGGAAAGCGCTGTTTCCAGAATTCGCCTTTTTTGAGCACGCTTTCATCGTAGCCGTCCTGGTTCCAGGGCGGATTGGCAATTACAATGTCGAATTCTTTGATTGTTTCCTTTTCCTTGAACTTCGGATGCAATAAAGTATCGCCAAAGGCGAGGTTTGCATTGCGGATGTCGTGCACGTACGTGTTCATTTTGGCGAGCGCAATTGTTTTTTGGTTGACTTCCTGGCCAAACAAGAACAATTTATCGGCTTCCTTCTTGCCCTTATTGTGCTCCACGTGCTTGTATGCTTCAATCAGCATGCCGCCGGAGCCCGCGGAGCAGTCATAAATGCTTTGGCCGGGCTGCGGGTCCAAAACTTCTATGAGTTGCTTGATTACTTCGCGGGGCGTGTAGATTTCGCCTTCTTTTGCCTTGCTTGGAGCAAAGTATTTGAGAATCCATTCATACGCGTCTCCCAAAATATCGGCGGAGACGTGGCTGAGTTTTTTTTCGCTGAAAAGCTCGATAAGCTGGCGCAGTATTTCGGAATTCTCGCGGCTGGTTGTGAACTGGATAAAATCCGCGTTGTCAAGAATGTCTTTGAGTTCCGGGTTTCTCTCGGCCAAGGTCTTTAGGGCTTTGGAGAATTTTTCGGGTTGTTTTTCCACATCCTTGCGGATGTTGTCCCACAAGAATTCGCGGGGCATGTCAAAGTCGTGGAAGGTCGCGCTCTCCGCTTCTTTTTCCGCTTCCTTTTCGTTCAAGCCGTCTTCAATAGCGTCTTTCTTCGCTTTTTGGAATTCGTATTCCCATTTGTCGCTGATTCGCTTGTAGAATAAAAGTATGAGTATGAATTTGTAATCAACGCGCGTGCGAATCAAGTCAGCAGCTTTTTTGAGGATACTGTCAATGTCGGTTCGGGTTAGGCCGTTTTGCTTGATGAAAAGGTGTTCGCCGATTATTGCACTTTTGCTTTTGAGTTTGTAAACCCGCTTACGGGCATCAACAGGGTCAAGTTCGGTTGTGAGCCAACCAGCTTTTCGCAGTTCGGAAATGAAAACAGGAACCTCTTTATCAGCGTCCTTGTTCTTTTCAACCAGAATTTTTGTCGCCGTTTCCAAGCCGAAAGGAGAATCCTTGAATTCCGCCCAAAGCAAGTCATAGCGGACTTCAAGCCACTTAGGCAACTGTGCCTCTATCTCTACCATAAAGAACAATTTCCCAGCAAAAAGTATTTAAAGCGATGGCTTATTTCATAAGTAAAATTCATTTTAGCTTATATATTGGTAGTAATCTAAGCATCTTGCAAGTTTACTTGACGGCTGTTTATAAGGCCAATTCAACCCTTCATCTCCGAGGGCCATTGACTGAAAGCGCTTTGCCTGGCTTCAGTCCGTGGTGCCATAGGTCCGGTGTAGGGCCTCGCCTCTTCACTGGGGGTAACGCACCCTCACTGGCCGTTCAGAGCCTGAATGGCGAGAAGTCCGTGTCGTAGTCGTAGTAATCCATTTTCTCCTCTTTCTTGAGGAAGCCCGTGATGGCGTACGTTGCCGGCGTGAAAAGGACTTCGACTCCGACCTTGAAAGCGTAGTTTGAAACCACGAGCGCTATCAGCGTTTCCGTGGGCAGGACTCCTATGAACGCTATTGCCGCGAACACTGTTGTGTCAACCGCCTGCCCGGCTATTGTCGAGCCTATCGTCCTCTGCCAGAGGTTCCTGCCCCTGCTCATTACCTTCATTTTCGCGAGCACGAAGCTGTTCGTGAATTCGCCAGCGAAGTACGCTATCAGGGATGCCAGCACGAGCCGCGGGACAAAGCCGAGTATAGTGTCATAAGCGGCCTGGTCAGGCCAGCCGCCAGCCGCAGGAAGCGCTCCCACCACAAGGAAAACCGCCGACATTAGTGCAGCGGACGCGAACCCCGTCCATATGACTTTCCTCGCGCGCTTGTAACCATACACTTCGGTGAGTATGTCCCCGAAGATGTATGCGAGCGGGAAGAGTATGGTGCCGCCGTCGAACACCAGCGGGCCGAGCTCCACTATTTTCACGGACGCTATGTTGGAGATGAGCAGCACAGCCACGAAGAGGCCCACGATTATGGGATAGAACCTTAGCTCGCCGGGCCGCCTTTGCTCATTCCGTTCTGCCTGTTCCATAAAGTTTCTCATAGTAATCCTTCGTTATATGGCCTATCTCGGCCCAGGCCGGGATAGCCGCCTTGTATCTTCAGGTACGGGGCCCAGTGCCCGATGGGCATCGGGTCGCTACCAACAAATATTGCGCCCTTCCGAGGCGCACTCTCGGACGAAACGGTTGTTTCTCACTTTCCCTTAATCAAATTTCTTTTGACCCTGACTTTTCCCTTATCCTTTTTGCACCCTCGGCCTTTTCAAGGTAATTGCCGCCTGAAACAACGCTCTTTCCAAGCTTCTTTTCTATGTTCCTCCTTGCCTCCCCGGCAACGCTTCCGCCGTCATTCGCGTCTGTTTTGAGGCGATGGAATTCCCGCGAGTCCTTCTCCCTTGTTATCCTCGTGGTCGTGGCCTCACCAAGCATTGTCAGGATAAGCTCTAAGTCATCCATGTGGTCGCGCAGGTTCTGTGTTGAGAGGCCCTTGTGTTTTTTATATTCGCTTGGGGTCATGCCGAATGCGGCTTTGGATATTTCCGCGGTCAGGATTGAGTAGGCCGCATCCGTTTTCGCGCCCCTTCTCTTCCATTCGCCGGTAAGCTCGTCCCTTACGGCTATTCCGCGGACCCTTTTCTCAATCCACTCGTCCGAATAACCCTTTTCGTGGTAGAGCTCCTTCATGCGCTTCTGGGCGAGCTCCGGGTCATCTATTTCCTGCACCCGCTCATAACCGACCTTTGCTAGCCATAGCTTGAACGGCTCGGCTTTCGGGGAGGGGATTGACTGTATTATCCTAAAAGTCCCTTCAGTGCTGGCACAGTTCATGTTTTGGCGCCCGCCTTGGGTGGTGACAGAAAGGGTATGTACAAATTGTACCCACCCTTTGGAAAGCTCTTCATCCCTTTGCCTCATCTTATTGATATACTGCTTCGGGTCTGTAGAATCAGTAAGGGCTGTCACTATATCCTCAATTGCAAACCACCACTCCTCATTGTGCCACGCCCTGCGGATTTTCCTTCCCTGAAAAACAGCCAATGCATTTTCCGCAGTCATGCCTATTCGTCACTTCCTATTGCAATGTAGAATCTTTTGGAACTTTTGTGAACTATCGGTCAGGGAAGCGCTATGGTTTCTTGCTTTATCAAACTGCCGTGTCCAGTAAGGTCAGCAGGCTTCCTGCCCACGAACTTTATTGCTCCACTGCTTTATATACCCAAGCAGACACCTCGTTGCCGGTGCGGCAAATCCGCCGGAAGCTTTGAAGCGGGCCCGGGGGGATTTGAACCCCCGACCCCCTGCTAGCCTCCCCTTTTATTCTTTTTCTTTTCCATTAACGCTTTTCTTTTTCTTCCCAAGAAAAAGGAAAGGGTTAGAAGGCAGGTGCTCTATCCAAGCTGAGCTACGGGTCCATGCTTTTCAGCGGGAACATGCTGTCGTGTTCCGGCAATAAATAGGGCTTCAATGCATTAAAAGGCTTTCTTGCCGGTTCCGCCTTTTCACGTCATTTTCCGGCCTTTTCCAGCACGCATAGCATCTCCATGTGGCCGGTGTGGGGAAACTGGTCGAAGGCGCGCAGGTATGTAACCTCGAAGCCCTCTATCTGCTTGATGTTCTGCGCGAGCATTGCCGGGTTGCAGGAAACATATATTATCCTGTCCGGGCCGAGCCTCAGCATGCGCCTTATCGTCTTCGCGTTCAGGCCAGAGCGCGGCGGGTCCGCAATCACCGTGCCGAACTCATGCGGCAGGGTCTTCAGCACCTCATCCACGTTGCCTGCAATGAACTCCGCATTCCTTATGCCGTTCATGGCCGCATTCTCTTTTGCTCCCGCGACGCTTTCCCCGGATATTTCCACGCCGAGCACTTTGCCGCACTTTTCGGCCACAGCCATGCTTATGGTGCCCACCCCACAGTAGAGGTCGAGTACGCTTGCCCCGCTCGGCACGAATCCCCTCACGATTCCGAAAATCCTCTCCGCGCTTGCCGCATTGGTCTGGAAGAACGTGTTGGCCCTTATTGCGAATTCTTTCCCGAGAATCTCCTCGCGGATTGCCTCTTTCCCGAAAATATTCACGGTTTCGCCGTGCGCGTCGTCGCTCCATGTCCTGTTCAGCAGCAGGTTCACGCTCTGCACTCCGGAAGACAAAAGCTCCGCGCATATTCCGGCTGCGCTTTCGTCTATCTCTCCGAAGAAAGTGAAGTTGAGCATCTGCTCCCCCGCGCGGCTCTCCCTTATTGTCACGTACCCGAGGCCTTTCCTTCTCTTCATTACGTCGGCGCTCGCGATGCCTGCTTTTTGCAGCAGTCGCGCTGTCAGCCTTGCTGTGGCGTTCGCCTTTTCGCTGAGGAGCCAGCACTTTCCGAGCGCGAAGTTTTCCGAGTGGTCGTCCCTTCTCCTGTACCCTAAAGTGCCGTCCATGTATGAGAGGTCTGCCTTGTTCCTGTAGGCGAATTGCGCAGGCGCCGCCTCCATTTCCACCTCTTTCCCGAACAGTGCCCCGAGGTATTCCTTTTTTGCCGCGAGCTGGCCTTCGTATGAAAGCCCCATGAGCGGGCACCCGTTGCATTCCTGCTTCTGGTGCGCGCATTCCGGCTCGTGGCCGTGCAGTTGCGCCAATCCGGCGGCAATGCGCTTCAGCTCGTCTTTCTGCTTCATCGAAAATGATTTCCGGCGGGAAAGGTTGAAAAACAGGCCGTGGTCATGGCGGGTTATACCGCGTCTTTATGGCAGGGGTTTCACCCATACAGCATTCCATAATACATCTGCTCGAGCAGGGCCTTGTTCTTCTGCGGCTGCTCTTCCGAGACGAGGCTCTCTATGGGCACGGCGTAGTATGCCGCCCTTTCCCCCACCTGGCTCGCCACTATGAACGGCAGGTTCCTCCCGAAGTTGTATGTCTTCCCGCTCTCGAGCCATGGCTGGCCCGTGCTTTTCCCGAGGAAGTCAGTGCCGTAGTCGAGCGTCGCAATTAGCCTCACGTTGTCCGATTTCCTGAACTCCACCACTGCGAAATCGCCGGTGAACGGTATGGCCGGGCTCAGGCCGTAAGTGAGCTTGTGGCTTGTGTTGGTTACCTCTATGGTGCCTGCAACCTGCCCCTGCGCGCATTTGCTGAATTCGCAGTAATTGCCCTTGTACTCGACTCCGAGGAGTTCGTCGAAGGAGAGCTGGCTCTTGCCGTCTTTCCTCGCCCATGGCCCTATCGGCGTTGATGTTCCCCCTTGGTTCCTTTCCTTGTCGAGGAGCAGGGTGTCGGATGCCGGGTAGCGTCCCGCGGCGTCGGCGGTGCAGAGGCCCGTGCCGGCGTCGCCTGTCCACACGAGCCTTCCGCCGGAGTTCACGAAGTACTGGAACACCTTCAGCTTGTCGGAGCATATCGTTTTCGCGTGCGTCACTATGATGAGGTCGTAGTCTCGCACGTTTCCGTAGCTGAGCCTGTCCACGTGCATTTCGCGGACCTGCGCCCTCAGGATGTCAGGGTTGCTGAATACCGTGCCGAGCTTTTGGTTGTCCCCGAGGCCCGAGTCGCCGTAAGCTATGAGGACCTGCGGCTGGCCCGCGCGTGCGCCGTCCTTGATTTTGTAGTAGATTTCGCATCCTCCCGGGACGACGTTGCAGCTCACTATGCCGGTGTATACGAGCACGCCGGCCAGGGCGAGCAGCAGCACGAACAGTATCACGAGGTGCACGACATTCTTCCTCATGTTTTCGTCCATGCTAACACTCAATGTTTTTGCATTATAAATTACTTTCTTTGCGCCCGCCGTGGCCTGCGCGGTATGTATTCGCTGCTGCCGTGCAATCTGTGCGGAACCTGAAAAGCCCTTTTACTTCCCTTTCATGGATAGCTCGCCTATGAGCATTGCGATGAAGATGTTGGACACTATGTGTATGAAAGAGAACGGCCAGACTATTATGAGCTGGTCCGGCAGGTTTACCGCGGCCTCGAATATCACTGTCCCTATCACACTGTAGTAAATCAGCGTTTCCCTGTTAGCTTTCCCGGCATAGCCCGCTATCCCTCCCGCGAGCCCTCCCCCTATTCCCTGCAGGACGCTGAACAGGCCGAATGCACCGCCTTCGAGGAAAATGTTGGAAAGCGGGTATGCGAGCAGGCCCACGAGGATTCCGGCGTCAGTGCCGTACGTGAGCGCGGCGAAAACCGCCAGCGGTATGATAGGCTCTATAGAAACGAGTGCCGGGAACTGCTTGATTATCACCCTGCCAAACACAGCGAGGAGCAGAACGGTTATTATGTCGAGTTCGCCGATGAGCTTCTTCCTGGGTTTCGGAGGGGCAGCATGCTCGTCCTTGTGCTCCGCACGCGCGTTGTCATCATGGCCCTCCTTGTGGCCGCCGTGCCCATCCTTGCTGTCATGGTCATCGTGGTCGTCTTCATGCCCGCCATGCTCCTCGTGGCCTTCGTCGTGGTCATCATCCCCTCCCTCGTCCCCGTGGCCGTGCTCGCCTCCGTGCTCTTTCTTGTGCTCTCCGTGGCCTTTCTTTTTCTTGCCCTTGTCCCAGCCCAAAATTGCCGGGTCAACCCTCGGCCAGTTGGCCCTGTAAAACCCCATATATCAGCGCCCCGTGTTTGTTATAAGCATGACCAAATTGCACCCTAAATACGTTTAAAGTGTTTGTGGGTCTGAGCATCTAATCGAGTTTTGGGCAGGTGAAGAATTTGGCTTTTGCCCTTCAAGAACCACGCCCATGCAGAGGGAGCAAATCTTAAAAGGTGATTTGAATCCTCTTTCCCTATATGCGGGGGTCCCATAGCGGTCGATTGGACAAGCTTGAGGGGCTTGCGCCTTAGTGGCTTCGCAAGTTCGAATCTTGCCCCCCGCATTCATTTGCCAAAGAGGAATTGCAGATTGTGTCGTCATGCTCAAGGATATACTCAAAAAACAGCTTGATGCCTACAGTGGCGGGCCATGGCTTGTTTATCTTCATGGCTTCGGTGCAGGCCTTTGCGCATTATTCGTCGGGATTATAAAAACGGATTTGCTGTTTTTGGCCACTGGCCTGTTCCTGATTATCCTCGGCCCGCTGTATTGCAGACTGAGAAAACTGCAAGTTGACTTTAACGACGAAAAATTCAGGATAGTCTTGCTGAACCAGATTATACTGGCAGTAATCTTCTATGTTGCTGTACTGCTTTTTGAATTGAGCAGGCTCTAAACTTACAAGGCTCACAGGTGCCCTATTATCTGCTTTTCCCATTCCTTCAGTTCCTCTTCCTCGGCTTTCCTCGAACCCATAGCCATCTTGAGGCCGTCATCCTTGAAGCGCGGTATCACATGGAAGTGGAGGTGGTGTATCACCTGTCCCGCGGCCTCGCGGTTGTTCTGCACTACGTTGAAGCCGTCGGCTTTCGTGGCCTTCATCGCTGCCGCGCCGATGCGCTGCACGGCCCTTATGACTTCCTTGAGCTCCATTTCGGGTATGTCGAGGAGCGTTGCATAGTGGTTCTTCGGCATCACGAGGCTGTGTCCTTTCGCGGAGGGATAGATGTCGAGGAAGCTGAGGGTGTATTCGTCCTCGTGGAGTTTCCTCGCGGGTATTTTGCCGTCCGCGATTTTGCAGAAGAGGCAGTCGTCGTTGCGTGACGTGTGCATATCGTATTGTCTGCCCGGAAGTGGTTTTAATGTTTTTGGATGCGGAAAATTTGCGGAGAAGCGTCATGCTTCCTTCTTTATGTCCACTATCTTTATCCAGAACTTGAGGGTTTTCCCGGCCAGCGGGTGCATCATGGAGATGGTGGCCATGCCGCCGTTTATTTCCGTGACCGTGCCGACTTTTGTTCCCTCGGAGTAGATGTCCGAGCCTATTGAAATGTTGCCGTCTCCCTGTATCTGCTCCAGCGGGACCTGCGCTTTCCTCGCGGTGTCCGCTGTCCCGTACGCCTTTTCAGGCGGTATTGTCACTGTCTTTTCCTCGTTGAGCTTCATGCCTATCACTGCCTCGTCAAAGCCCTGTATCATCTGGCCTGCTCCGGCCACGAATTCGAGCGGGCCGCGGCCTTCGCTCTTGTCGAATACCGTGCCGTCCGTGTGGCTGCCGACGTACTCGGCCTTTACTGCGTCGCCTTTTTCAACTGCCAATCCATCCACTCCGCCAGGGGCCACGCCGCTCTGTGCACTGCCCTGCTGCGTGCCTCCCTGTGCCTGGCCCTGCGGCTGCCCGCATCCTGCCAGCAACAATGATATTGCGAGAAGCAGTACTACAGGGGTTGCTTTCATCATGACCGATTTATCTATTTTGCAAAACAATTATAAAGCTGGCCTTGAGGGCATTTCTCGTCACTAACTAACCGTTTTTTTAATCGAGTCCCAATGCGCCAAGCAGGGAATGGATTGCCGTTTCTCGTTCTTCAGTTGTCAGCCTTCCCAATCCACTTTTCTGGTTTTTTTTCTTCGTCTTCAACGCGAGCCTGAGTTCCCTTGCTTTATTCACTATGTGCCTTAGTTTTTTTATTTCCGCTTTTGGCAGTCCTGCAAAATATTGCCGGTATAACCCTCTATTTGAAACCATCATTTCTCCAAGATTCTTCCCCAAATATCCATCCCACATCCTTCCATATTCTCTGGAATGATAGGCGCGCCAGTATCCACTGCCCGGCCCCCCCGGCAAGGCTCCTCGCTTGGCATTCTCTGCATCTAATTCATCTTCTTCCCGCCTGCCGCTTTCCTGTATGGCCGCAACGCGGGCCTTTTCTTCTTCTGCGGGGGTTTTCAGCCTTTCATTAATTTTCACTTCCGCCATTTCACGCCTGACATATTTTCGCTGCGAATGGGAAAGCTGGGGGCGGCCTATAATGCCAAGTGTTTTCACTAACTCAAGACGCCTATCCCGCCTTTGTGAAAAAGCCCTTTTTATTGAAAATGGCATATTAGAATGTGGGTATTCTGCTATATTAATTTTCACCATATTTATGAAGCCAGATTGCCGGCGCCTTCTGGCCGTTTTGCCCTATGGCCATTTATGCGAATTCCTGCTCGCTCCCTTTTTATATTTATCTGCATTAAAATGAATCGGGAAATCCTGTTTTTTCGACAGGAAATGAAGTTTTGGCGTGTTCAGGGGGGCCATGGCAATCAATTTTGAGTCGGGGCAGGCCTTCATTCCCGCTGAAAGTTTCTCCTGTTTTGGAGCGGCGGCTTGGAAAGGCCAATGGGGCTCGTGCAGTTCCGGCCTCTCTTTTGGGGCGAAATCAGGGGCGAAGCGGTTGTTTTTCGGCAGGAAATGGTGTTGCAGGTTTTTTTTATGTTCGAAATAGCTTTTGTGCTGCTTTCAGGGCTTTTCTCGCTCGTCGTGGCAGGTTCGCTGGCTTATTCAGTGTGGAAGGGCGATGGCGGGAATGATAAGATAGCGGAGGTCGCCGGCTTCATCCGCGAGGGGGCGTATGGCTTCATGAGGCGCCAGTACTCGACCATCCTCGGCATGGTGGCCGTCATGGCTGTCGCGCTTTTCGCGCTTTTCACGTTTCTCGGTTCGGGCAATGCGGCCGTCGCCTCGGTGTCCTTTGTCGTGGGCGCCATTTTTTCTGCGGCCGCGGGCATCATCAGCATGCTGATTGCAGTGCACTCTAACAGCCGGACCGCGGCGGCTGCGGAGCGCGGCCTCCCGCGTGCGCTCATCACTGCTTTCAGGGGCGGCTCATCCGCCGGCCTCATTCTCGTTTCGCTCGCCCTGCTCGGCGTCACTTTCATGTACCTTGTTTTCGGGCAGGACCCGAATAACACGCCATTCATAATAGTGGGTTACGCTTTCGGCGCCTCTTTCGTCGCGCTGTTCGCGCAGCTCGGCGGCGGCATGTACACCAAGGCCGCGGATGTCGGCGCGGATTTGGTCGGCAAGATAGAGGCCAACATCCCTGAGGACGACCCGCGCAACCCCGCGGTCGTTGCCGACCTCGTCGGGGACAATGTCGGCGATTGTGCGGGAAGGGGAGCTGACCTTTTCGAGAGCACCGCGGCCGAAAACATAGGGGCGATGATTCTCGGCGTCGCGCTTTTCCCTGTGTTCGGGGCGCAGGGCGTGCTTTTCCCGCTCGTCGCAGGCTCGCTCGGCCTCATCGCTTCCCTTGCAGGCATTTTCTCGGTGCGGGTTTCCGGCCCTGAAAACCCCATGGAATCGCTGAACAGGGGCTTCTGGGTGGTGTCCGTACTCTCGGCAGTGTTCCTTTACTTCGCGACTTCGTGGCTGCTCGGCGGGAACGTGTGGCTGTTCGCCGCCGGCCTGGTGGGCATAGCGACTGCCATAGCTTTCGTGTATATCACGGAGCACTACACGGAGCACAGGTTCAGGCCCGTGCGCAGAATCGTCGAGGGCTCAAGGACCGGGGCTGCCACGAATTTCCTTTCCGGATTTGCGCTCGCCCTCGAATCGACAGGGCCGACTCTTCTGGTGATTTCGGTTTCATTGCTGGCGGCTTACCGTCTGGGCGTCATGTCCGGGGTGCCGAGCGGCGGCCTTTTCGGCACGGCGATGGCCACTATGGGCATGCTGATGTCCGCGGCTTACGTGCTCGCGATGGACATGTTCGGGCCGATAACTGACAACGCGGCCGGCATCGCGCAGTTCTCCGGCGCGAAGAAGTCCACGAGGGACGTGCTCGACAGGCTTGACTCTGTCGGCAATACCACGAAAGCGCTCACGAAGGGCTATGCGATAGGCAGCGCCTCTCTCGCCGCGTTCCTGCTTTTCTCCGCCTACATGAGCGAGGTTTCGAGGCTCACGGGAAAGGCCTTCACCGTCGTCAACATCGCCGACATAGACGTTTTCGTCGGCGCGGCCCTCGGTGCGCTGCTGGTGATGCTGTTCACTTCACGCGCCATACGCGGCGTGAGCAAGACCGCGGAATTCATCATTGCCGAGGTGCGGGACCAGTTCAGGGACAAGGGCATAATGTCCGGGAAAAAGAAGCCGGATTACGCGAAATGCGTCGACATCACCACCCAGGGCGCGCTGAGGAACATGGTGATTCCCGGCCTCCTTGTGCTCATATTCCCGATAATTGTCGGCGTGCTCCTGAAGGCGGAAGCCGTCGCCGCGATGCTCATGGTTGGCACCATCGTCGGCATACTGTTCGCCACTTTCCTCAACAATGCCGGCGGCGCGTGGGACAACGCCAAGAAGTACATCGAGGAAGGCTACGAGGGCGGCAAGGGGAGCGAAACCCACAAGGCGGCAGTGATTGGCGACACAATCGGCGACCCTTTCAAGGACACGGCCGGGCCGAGCATCCACGTGCTGATAAAGCTGCTTGCGACAATCACGCTGGTGCTGGCGCCGCTGTTTTTGTGAATTCTCCAAACATCATTTTCGGAGTTAAAGCATGAAAATTTAACAGGTTCGCTGAGGGCATCAATCCAGCGCAGCGTTGTAGGAGCAGAGCTTTTTCTTTTCAGGGTCCTTTATTTTCTCGCATGCTTCCGATGCCCTTTTCTGCGAGCCGTATTGTGAATAGCAATCATCTGCATTGCCTATTTTGGCGCATATTGCACTGTCCGCCTTTGCAATCGCAACCTGCGTGTAACAGCCATTCTTTACACCCTCGACTATTATGTTGCCACATATTTCCTCGTTTTTTGTATTGAGCGCTATCTCAGAGAAACATCTGCTTTGGGTGATTGCAGAGTCATTCCTGATTTTGCCGCACAATTGCTGGTTATTCGTTTCTATTGCGATTTTTTCGTAGCAACTATCATGGTAGTATTCCATGTTTTCGCACAGACTCGGGTCCTGGTTTAGGGCTGCAATTGACGCATAACACTGTTCCTTGTTATACTGTTTTTCTAGTGGGATTGATCCCTTCAGTTCGGTGTTGCCGAGCATGTCGCAGACCTTCATATCTTTTGTAAGCTTTGCTATGTCGTTATAGCAGTTCTTGATGTCATTGTAAGAGCCGGACCATTCTTGCGGTATCTTTGCGCACAAGGTCGCATCTTTTCCAGCTACTGCCACCTTTGCGAAGCATTCGCCTTTCCTGCCATAATCATTGCTTATTTTTTCGCACCCTTCAGGGAAGCCGGTTGATTCGGCTATGGCAAGGAGGCAGCTATTTTTGTACCCCCTGTAAAAATCCGTGCTTTCTTTTATTTTTTCGCACAATTCCGGTTTTTTCATGGCTTGGGCAACTTGTGTATAGCAGCTATCCGGAGAAATTGATGTGTTACATATATCCGGGTCGTTGCTTTCTATTGCAAATTTCACGTAACATCCATCCTTTTCATACAGCCCTTTCTCTACACAAGGGTCATTTTTTGTTTGAACGCCTTGCTGGATATTTTCCCCCAATCCAGGCTTGTCAGTTATGCATCCGGAAAAAGCCAGTATAGTCATTGCCAGAAGAGCAAAAAGATACTTCACTTCTTCCATTCAAAAGTTATGTGTTGTTATTGTTATTAAATCTGCTTCTCTGTCCACCCGACGAAAACAAGCGTCGGTTTTCACATATAGTGGCTCTAGGTGTCGCCCGTTTTGTCTGCACTTCAGTCCATCGCTGATTTGGGAATAGGAATATATTATGGCAAAGCATACATTTTTCCATGGTAAAAATACCGGGGGCAAAGCAATCAAACTCTAAAAGAGAAAGGCAAGGTTCGCTAGAGGCAGCTGCCTTCGGTGCCGGCTGCTTCTGGGGCGTCGAGGAGGCCTTCAGGCAGGTTCCCGGCGTGGAGGAAACCGCCGTCGGCTACATGGGCGGCGTGAAGGAAAAACCGACTTACGAGGATGTCTGCGCCGATGAAACCGGCCATGCCGAGGTGGTGCAGGTGAGGTTCAATCCGGCGGAAGTTTCCTACGAAGAGCTGCTCGGCATTTTCTGGGCGAACCATAACCCCACGACGCCGAACAGGCAGGGGCCGGACGTCGGTTCGCAGTACCGCTCCGTGATTTTCTTCTATACCCCTGAGCAGGGGCGGCTCGCCAGTGAATCTAAGGAAAAGGCCGGCAGCTCAGGCAGGTGGGCCGGCAGGGCCATAGTCACGGAAATAGTTCCGGCAAAGCCTTTCTGGCGCGCGGAGGAGTACCACCAGAAGTACCTGATGAAGCGCGGGCTGGAGAGCTGTCATCTCTGAACAGTTGTTTTATTTATCAATGGCCGGCACCGACATATGTTTTAATACTCTTGAATCATTATTTTTCTTATGGGTAATTCAGCCAGATTTTCAGCATGGATGTTTGGCCGAGGTTCTCCTGGCCACATCACAAATCTAAACAAAGTTCAAAAAGGCCCAGATTTCCAGTCCGCGGTTGAAAGAACACGCGCTGCCCTAAAGGACAGAATCGATTCAGATCTCAATTCAGGAAACAATGTCATTAACAGTCACAGGTATTCTGGCCTTTCTGGTTATAGTAGAAGATTGATTATCAATCTTGCACAGGCAAGGAGGCAGGAAAAGGGAATAACTGAACGTGTGCCGCGGGGCGGCCCAAGATTTAGTTTCCCTGATATATTGAGGCAAATAGCTCGCAAGCATATAAAAAAATCAAGAAAATCAGGTAACAATTCAGTCAGTGTGAAAGAAATTGTAAGCGAATTTGCGGCATCCTCAGGACTTGTAGTTCTTCCAACCTCTTTGTATTACGTTATAAAAAGCATTGATCCGGAAATCGCTGTAAGTCTCGCGGGTTGCAAACAGCTGGTGAAATCCCTAATTGCAACTAAAGGATACAAAGAATACAGGGTTTTCAAACCGAGAAAAAAATAGTTTTGCGGTTCGGTTTTTTCCTCGTTAGCGGGCTCTGCGTCTTTGGGTCAATATGCCGATAGCTGGGTTTCTAGGAATGTCATCTCTGAATCTGTTTTTTCCTTGGCCCGGTTTTTGTTTTCCAGTCCAGCAGTTTGCCAGGGTCCATGCCGAAATCCACTTCACTCGGCCTTATTCCGAATGCCTCTATCCTGTTTTTGACTGTCGAAAGGACTTCGTAGTATGCGAGCGCCCTTCCGCCTTGGAACAACTTGTCCTTCCCGCCCTTGGCGAGGCCATATTCGGTTTTTGCTTTCTTCCCGTCCTCGATTAACGCTCCGACAATATACGCCAAAAGCCCTTTGTAAGTTTCGTCTTTGCCCATAAACGGTTTTTTGCCGGATTGTTCTTATAAACCCAGTTTCTTTTCATCCTCCACGTTTAAATACACTCGTGGTCTACTATTGTAAAAGCATTTAACTGAAAGGAGGTTGATTTCAATGGCAAAACCGGCATTCGGAGGTTACAGCATATGCTTCAAGGGCTGCAGTGACTCTCTCGAGAGCGTCTTCGGCTCAGGCAAGATAGCGCCTTCCGAAATGACAAAGAAGCTCTGGGCATACGTCAAGGGCAAGAACCTTTCAAGCAAGTGAATAATTCTAATTCTCCCCGCCGCTGGCGGGGCAACTATTTTTTTTGGCCGGAAATGCATGCGTGCTTGTGCCGCACCGGGCAACCGCGCCTATTGCCGGCATTTGACGATTTTACAATTGCGATAATTTTTCAATATTTTTCCTCGCCTTCCCAAGGGTTTTTTCATATTGCTCCGGTGGCAGCTTTCCGTGCACGCCCTGGAGTGCGTTGAGAAAAACCCGTGAGCCTATTTTGGAGAGGATTTTTTCGGCGTCGATTTTCGCGTTGATTCGCTTTGCCATTTTCCGTATTTTTCCGATATCCAGTTTTATTGCAGACAGCATGAAAAGGTCGCGTATGTCAGTGCTCCTTGCAGGGCAGGCCTTCATGAGAAAGAGCAGTTCGGGGTCAACGACGCGGCATTTTATTTGAATCGGCGAGCCCTTGCCGAATATCGCCTTTTTTGACGAATTCTCAAAAATCATTTTGGCAGGGAAAATGGTGCCGCTCAGCCTGTCCTCAACGGCTTGTGAAAGTATGTCGAATGTTGCGGGAGGCTCGTTTGAAGCCATAGCGGCAAATTCCCCGCCATATGGCAGTTTTCCGCCTGCGCGCTCTGAAAAGCCCCCGTTTTCAAGGAGTTTTTGGATTTTTTTGGCGTTTTTACTGTTTTGCACCACGATGTCGCAGTCGATAGAAAAGCGCGGGAGAACATAGGCATTGATTGCATACCCGCCGATGACCACAAAATCCGCTTTTTCGGAAATATGCTTCAGGGTAGAAAAAAGGAATTTTTCTCTCTCGGCAAAATTCATATCGCCTCACCTGCCTTTATCACGAATTCTTCGGAAGCCGTGGTCTTTATTCCATGCCTGTTCTGGAAATACGCCAAAACATATTCAAATGCGTCCTTGTTCGATTCGCAGAATTTGACTGTCTCATCCAATGGTTCCACTGGCAAGCCATTGTGCTCGTCCACAACCATAGATTTTACTGCCTTTAAGATTACGAACTCCCCCAAGACATTTGCAGGTTCCTTTTCAAAATAATTGATTTCCAGCTTGGCCAAAAATGTGCGCCACTTCCTCAAATCCTTTCTGAAAACCTTTATGAAAAAAGGCGAGTATTCCCATGACCTTTGCATGTATGTCTGGTCGCTCCAAATCTCGGCGGCGCTAGAGCCTGTAAAGCAATAGCTCAAGTCGGATTCTTTCAAGGCATTTTCGGCCTTCGCCTCAAAAAAACCGGCAATGGCGTCCTGGGGGGTTTCACAAGTATATTTGCCCCTGCCTTTGGTCTTCAACCATCCAGCCCCGACCAACCCGAAAATCAACTTCTTCAACATGGGCCGTGAGAAGTACCAGCGCACGCTCTCATTTGTGAACTCCTTTGTGCCGAACTTCAAGTGCAACAAGGAATACAATGAAAACTCCAACTTGGTCAAGGCGCGTGCCATGCTAATATAGCAGCGCAGGAGGTATAAAAAGGTTACCATTAGGGTAACCAGATTTGGAGGGAGATTTTCGCCATGCAGCAAGGCGCGGAGGTGAGCGCAAACCCAAAATTTCAAACCAATAGTAGTAGCCTTTGTTTGAGTTGTTTACTATTGCGTGTATTTTGGCTAATATTGGTTTCGCCTGAGTTTATAGGAATGTAAAGTATAAGGTTCCGTAACTTCTCCCGGTCTTCTAAAAGTGGCAATAACTGGTTTTCCAGATGGGTGGCCAGCTAATTTTACATTGACAAAGATGTTTTGCGCTCTAGGATAAACCTCACCAACTCTATTCATTACAGGTCTGCGTCGTTTAGTATCAAACCTTCCCGCCATTTCTTTAGCTCGCAAAATTTTGAAAATTGGGTGTCTTGAATAAATATCCGGATCTCGAACAAGTTTTGGGTCCCATAGAGGAACTTTAACTCTCCGTGCTAATCTACTTTTCCCAATGGGCTTCCTTACTGGGCTCTGCCTCTTCCTGGGGTCATACTTAGAGAACAGATTAAGTCAAATATATACTTTTCCTTATGGTGCGATTGGAACCAACGGGAATACGCGGAGAGTGGGATTCGAACCCACGCTCCCTTTCGGGATCTCGCTCTCGAGGCGAGTGCCTTTGACCAGGCTCAGCCATCTCCGCACTAAACCGAAGCATTGAAGGAAAAGTGTCGGGAACGGTTTAAAATGGTTGTTAGGGGGCTTCCTGCAACTCCTTCACCGCGGCCTTTACTCCCTTCGGGTGCCTGAAGAGGAACGTGCCCGCGACGAGGATGTTGGCTCCGGCCTGTACGCATTTCTTTGCCGTGCCGGCGTTGATTCCGCCGTCCACCTCTATTTCGCACAGCGCGCCGTCGGCATCTATTTTTTTGCGGATTGCGGAAATCTTTTCGAGCGCCTTCGGGTTGAATTCCTGGCCCCCGAGGCCAGCTTCCACGCTCATTACAAGCGCTAGGTCGGCGTGGCCGAGGTAGGGGAGTATTTCCTTTGCCGGGTTTTTATTGTTGATTGCGATGCCGGCCTTCATGCCGTGGTCCACTATGGTTTCGATGAGCCTGAGCGGCGCCTTAGTGGTTTCGACGTGGAAAATGAGGAGCGTGTTGCCTATTTCCGCGAATTCCCTGACATATGCTTCCGGATTCCTGACCATGAGGTGCGACTCGAAAAGGAGTTTCGTCTCTGGGCGCAGAGTGCGTATGTGCTTTTTGTCCACGCCTGCATTATGGACGTACTTCCCATCCATGATGTCGAATTGTATCCTGTCCACTTTGGCGCTTTCAAGTTCCGGCAGCCACTGCTTCCATTTGGAGAAATCCGCGTTCAGCACCGAGGCCGCGATTTTGGGCATAAACTAGTATCGTCTCCTTGGATTATAAAATAATGCCGGCTTATCCTATTATTTTCCCGCCGTCAATTTCGAGGCCGTCATTGGGGATGGAGCAGTACGCAATCCACTTTCCGCGCTTTTCCGAAAGGCATTTCGACTTCACTTCCCCGACTTCAAAATCGCCGCGCGTCGCTCTCATCGGCTCGGAGACGAAGGCCATGCGCACGAGCCTTTTCGGCGGCCTGCCGCGCCGTGTCACCTTCACTGCTATTTCCTGGCCGAGGAAGCAGCCTTTCGTGAAAGAGACAGCGTCCTGCCAGTCGGTGTTCATTATCATTTCGCTGTCGAATTCGACTCCTTGCAGGGAGAGGCCGTTCTCGATGCGCCATTCCAGGAATTCGGGCTCGCCCATCCTTTCCATGTCGTGCGGGGGAAATTCCGAAAGCGAGATGCCGCAGTTCTTTTCCGGGATGCTTATGCATGTGCCTTCCTGCGGCCCTTTTCCCGCCACGAGGAATGCGTGCAGGTTAGTTTTATCGAGGCTCGCCTTTCCGATGGCGAGGTATTTTTTCAGGTGTACGTCAAGCCTTGCGGTGAATTGCTCCGGCAGGGCGATAAGAAGGCCGTCTTCTGTTCGGACCTGGAAAAACGCCGCTACTGTCCTGCCATAGACGTCAAGGAAGGCGTTGCGCGGCGATTGGGGCGTATTAGAACTCAGGCCATTCATGAGCTTTTCCCACCTGCCGCAGAGCTTGAGGACAGTGAACGGCATTTCGAAATATTTTCCTTCCATTACGCCCTTGTGCTGCGAATCGTTAAAAAGGGGATTTGGCGTGGCTTTCGTAAAACGCCTTGTTTTGGCAAAAGCTATGTTTAAATATCCTGCACAGGACTGTCCAATATAATGGTGGTTTCTTGCCTAAGTCAAAGTCTCGAGTTTCGAAATCCGGAAATAAGAAGGCTGCTTCACGCTCTAAATCAATCGCGGCCAAAGCTGCAAAAGCGGCCAAGGATGAATGCTCCTGTGGTTCCGAGGGGTGCGAATGTGGCTGTGATTGCTGCAAAGGCACATGCGACTGCAAGGAAGGCCATGAATGCGAATGCTGCTCCGGGGACAAGGGCGGCGCGAAAGAGTGCTGCTCCGATACGGAGCATACTGAAGGGTGCGGCTGCGAAAGTGTAGAGGGGAAGCAGGGGAAGGGTACGGAAGGAAAGCATGGTCACAAGCACGATAGCGATTGCGGCTGCTGTGGCTAGAATTTTCTTCGTGATGGGGTGGTATAATGGTTTTTGTCAATCTTGATAAGAAACCCAAGAAGCAGGGTCAGGCCTCTGCTTCGCAGTATGGCAAGGTATTCAAGTGCATGAATTGCGGCAGCGTGATTGAGCAGCCCGTCGGCATTTACGGCAGGCGCTTTTGCAGCACGAAATGCCAGGAAGAGTACCTCGGATGATGCCCTGCTTTTTTCGGCGATTAACGTATACAGTATCTTAATATAGGTGTTTGCCTAATTTAGACACGATGAAATTCAAGAGCGTTGCTGTTTTATTCGTAATCCAGTTCTTATTCGTGAGTTTCGCCTATTCCGTGGAGGAGCCGCAAGGTCGCATTCCCGTGAATTCCGGCCAGCAGGTCCAGGTGGGCCAGCAGCCGCGGGGCAATTTCGGGCCTCAGCAGGCTGCTGGGAATGGCATCGGCAGGCAGCAGGGTTCCGGCGGTTTCGACAATGGGTTTGATTTCGGACTGCCCGAATCGAGTTTTGCCGACCCGGAATATGTTGGCCAGGAGAAAATGGTCGAGAACCTGACTGCCGCTTATGACAAGATGTTCGAATGGGTTTCAGGAGACACTGCGCGCTTTTCCGAGTCGTGCAAAAACGACAGGCCTGCTCTCGTGACCGAGCTTGTCGGCGCCATACAGGCCGCACAGGAAACTTCAGCTGTATGCGAGCGCCTCGAGGCGGAGGCTTCCTCTTGCAACGCAGAAACTTTTTGCTCCGGGTTCAGCTCCGGAAAAATCCCTTTTCCGCCTGATATGAGGATTGCGATGAAGGATGCAGGATTCGACCCTGACAAGATGACGCTCGCGGATTTCACGCAGGACACTGTCGTAAGGATTTGCCTCGCGCAGGCGCTCCCTGAGATAAAAAAATTCCAGGAAAAGAAGGAGAAGGCGAAGGCGAGCATTCGGGCCCAGCTTTCCGGCTTCAGGGCGCAGTGCGAAAAGCTGAAGGAGTTCCAGGAAAGCGGCGAGGAGTTCGGCTTCAGGCTGCCTGAAATTCACGTGCCGGATGCGAGGGAGTTCGAGCAGCGCGGCCCGCCGCAGCAGGGACAGGGGCCGCAGGGAGGTCAGCCTTACAGGGATGAATGCTCTTCACCACCGCCTCAATGCCAGGGAGGCGCGCCTTCCTCGTGCGTGACCGGGAGATGGGAATGCGGCAGGGCCATTCCGCCGGAAGCTTACAACAGGCCGCCTGAGGGCTCAGGCCAGCCGGGGCAGGGGCGCATAGATTCACCGCAGGATAAGCCGTTTGGAGAGCCGAAGCCCGGAGAGCAGAGGCCACCTGAGCAGCAAGGAACTCCTGGCACTTCAACGCCTGACTCGGCTCCTCCGCCAACCACGCAGCCTGAGCAGCCAGCCGCTCCGCCAGCCACTGCGCCTCCGCAAGAGGCACCTCCTGCATCAGCGCCGCCGGCAGGGGATTCGGGGACAACTGTGCAGACCGCCGCGGACTGGGGCGATAGCAGAAGCGTACTTTACTTTGAAGAGCCTCAGGCTCCGCCGCCAGCCAATCCTGGAAGCGCCCCGCCTGTAGGCCAGGTAGCTCCTCAAGAAAGGCAGCCTTACCAGCAGCCGCAGGGTTATCAGGGAGGAGGCCCGGGATTCGGGTTCGGGCAGCCACAAGGGCCGCCTCCGCAACAAGGGGGGTATGGCCCCCCGCAAACAGGCTTCGGTATAGACCCTTCACAATATTACGGGGGCGGGCCGCAGCAGGGAGGCATTCCCGGAAATTATGGGCCTTCTGGGCAGGGTGTAGTTGTTCAAAATAATTATGGTCAGGGTCAGCCAGGCTTTGGTCCTCAAGGCCAGGGCAATTATGGGCAGGGCCAGGGAGGCCAGCCCGGCTTCGGAGGCCCGGCAGGTCCAGGCGGTCCAGGGGGCTATGGCCCCGGCGGTCCCGGTGGGCCAGGAGGTCCCGGTGGCCCGGGTTTGTCCCCTGAAAGGCTGTGCGAACTTTCCGATGACGAGATAATCGAGAATTACACGGAGCAGTTCAACTATGGCGGCCCGAGCGAAGAGCAGATGCAGCAGATGTGCAAGAGCGAATCCTCGAAGATTCTCGGGCAGTTGGGCAAGTACAGGTTTGAGATATCAAAATGCAAGGTAGAGGTCGCCCTCAAGTGCGCGGGGGAGCAGGAAGCGGTGAAGAACTGCAGGTCGCTGCAGGAGAACCCGCAGAAAATCGCGGAGCAGCTGGTCAACAACGCGTGCAGGCGCTTCGCACCACAGAAGGCATCCGGCCTGAACAGCAAGCTCTACGAGGTCGCGGACAAGTTCTACGATGTTGACCCTGCGTTTGCGTACCAGCTCGGTGACATAGGCGACAAGACGAAGGAGGACAAGGAAGGTCTGAGCATCGTGTCATATGTGTTCGGCGACGGCGATTACGGCGCGAAGCTCTCGGAGCGTGCGGCCAAGCTCCGCGAGGTGAAGGACAGGCTTGTCGCAAGCGGAGTGAATGATGCGGAAACAATCTCGGCGCTTGAAACGCAGATAAAGCAGTTCGAGGACGAAGGCGGCAGGTTCAGCAACTTATTCGACATATCGCGGATTGGCGGGCTGTTCGGCTAGCTTTGGCCGACAGATTATGAGGTCACGAGGGATTTAGCCAGCACCGCCGCGCGGTCTTCTTCACGCCCTGAAGTCCAGCAGGGCGAGAGCCTTCTGCGCGTCCTTCCCGTCTATGAGGAATATGGTGTCCGTCCATGAGCTTGCGCACTCGTATATGTTGATGCCGCTCTCGGACAGCATGGACGTGAGGAAGCTCAGAAAGCCCGGCGTTTCCTCTATTTTTTCCGAAGTCTTGTGGGTTATCTGGAGCAGGCCTTTGCGCGCGCGCACTATGTGGCCCGCAAAGCTCTGCTCTATTTCATCGGCGAAGTCGTCATCGAGCACCACAGTTATGGTTTTCGTGCCCTGTATGAGGTGGAAGTTGTCGCTCTCGGTCTTGGCCTTCTTCGCGATGCTGAGCAGCCTGTCGAGCATGGCCGTGTCATCTGAAAGGATGAACGCGGAAACGCGGTTGCGCATCTCGAACTTCCCGCTCTTCACGAGCCTCACGATTTTCGAGTCTGTTTCAGGTGCGGGTTTCGATTTTTCCGAAAAGCGCCGGCACGCCACCATTATCGCGTCCGATGCGGAACCGCTGAGCCTCAGCTCGGAGGCTATCTTTCTCGCTAGAGCCGAATAGTTAATCAGGCCCGCCTTCAGGCACTGTTTTATGCTTGGCCTGTTCTCAAGGTATTCGAACACGAGCTTTGCAGTATTCATTGCAGTATTGTGCTCCAAAAAGGTTAAAAATGTTTAATTTTGGACATTATTTGTCAAATTGGCCTTTTTTGGGACGCCGGTTATAAGTAGGCCGGGCGCGGCATTATGATAAAGGTGTTCTTTTGGGGGAAAAAGTCGTTCTTGCGTACAGCGGCGGCCTTGACACTTCGGTGATTCTCAAGTGGCTGTGCAGCAGCGGCCATGATGTCACTGCTTACATCGCCGACGTTGGCCAGGCGCAGGACTTTTCCGCGGCGCGGGAAAAGGCTCTCGCAATAGGCGCATCGAGCGTCTTTGTAGACGACCTGAAAGAGGAGTTCGTGGGCAATTACGTTTTCAAGGCGCTCAAGGCCAACTGCATGTATGAGGGCAGCTACCTTCTCGGAACCTCGCTCGCGAGGCCCGTGATAGCCAAGGGCCAGGTGGAGTTCGCCAGGAAGGAGGGCGCAAATGTGCTCGCACATGGCGCAACGGGGAAAGGCAATGACCAGGTGAGGTTCGAGCTGGCCTATCTCTCCCTCATGCCTGGCGCGGAAATCATCAGCCCATGGAAGGATGCAAAGTTCCTCGAGGCGTTCAATGGGAGAAGTGACATGATAAAGTATGCCGAAAAGCACGGCATCCCGGTGCAGGCCACTGTGCAGAAGCCATACAGCACGGATGAGAACCTGATGCACACGAGTTACGAGTCCGGCATTCTTGAGGATGCGGGCGCGGCCCCTGGCAATGACATGTTCGTGAAGACCGCGAGCCCGCAGAAGGCGCCCGACAAGGAGGAAAAAATATCAGTGGAGTTCAAGACCGGCATCCCTGTCAAGGCCGCGAACCTTGGCAGCGGTTCGCTGGCGCAGGGCGGGGTGCAGATAATGGAATTCCTCAACAGCCTCGGCGGCGCGTGCGGAATAGGCCGCGTAGACATGGTCGAGAACAGGTTCGTCGGGATAAAATCCAGGGGTGTATACGAGTCCCCCGGCGCGGCAATACTGTGGAAGGCCCACCGCGACATCGAGGGCCTCACGCTCGACCGCGAGGTTTCGCACTTGAAAGACACGCTCATGCCGAAAATCTCGGAGCTCATTTACAACGGCTTCTGGTTCTCGCCTGAAATGGATTTCCTGATGTCGGCAGTGGAGCAGAGCCAGAAACACGTTACCGGAGAAGTTTTCATGACGCTGTACAAGGGCAACGCAATCGTCACCGGCAGGAAGTCGAAGGAGGCGCTTTACAGCCCCCTGCTTTCATCCATGGACTCTCACGGCGGGTTCAACCAGCAGGATTCGAAGGGATTCATAAGGGTGAACGCCGTTCGCCTCCAGGCATCTGCGAAGAGGGACTTGCAATGAACCACCTGCTTTCGCTCGAGGGTTTCACTCCGGGCAAAATCAGCAGCCTCATTCGCCTTGGCAAGGCCATGAAGAAGGCTCCGCTGGGTCACTCCTCGAAACTGCGGGGCAAAACCCTGCTGTCGATATTCGAGAAGCCGTCTTTCCGCACGAGGATTTCCTTCGAGCTCGCAATGCTCCAGCTCGGCGGCCATGCAATCACGATAGACTCGCAGGCGACGCCCATGTGCGGGAAGGAGTCGATAGAGGACACCGCAAAGGTCGCGGGAAGGTACGTGGATGTGATCATGGCGCGGCTCTACAGCCACGAAAAGCTCACAAAACTCGCCCAAAATTCCCAAGTTCCCGTTATAAACGGCCTCACTGACAAGTACCATCCGTGCCAGGTGCTCTCGGATTTGCTGACAATAACCGAGAAAAAGGGGAAGCTGAAGGGCCTCAAGCTCGCTTACTTCGGGGACGCTGACAACAACGTCACCCACTGCCTCATTCTAGGCTGCGCCCTCATGGGGATTGACATTTCAGTGGCGTGCCCGGCAGGGCACGAGCCGCAGCCCGGAGTTATGGAAATGGCAAAGGACGCTTCAGCCGGCTCAAAAACGGAGGTAATGCGCGATGCCGCCGCGGCCGCGAAAGGCGCCGACATCATTTACACGGACAGCTGGATGAGCTACCACGTATCCGAAAGCGAGAAAGAGGCAAGGATAAAAGCGTTTGCCCCTTACCGGGTTACTGCAGGGGTTCTCGGCCTCGCCAAGAAGGACGCGATATTCATGAACTGCCTTCCCGCACAAAGAGGCATGGAGCAGACGGCGGAAGTCATTGACGGGCCGCAAAGCGTCGTCTTTGACCAGGCGGAGAACAGATTGCACATGCAGAAGGCGATATTATTGTACGCGATGGGGTTGGCATGAAGAATAAGCTGTTGTGGCGAACGACCGCTGCAGGCGGCGCCCCGGACAGCGATGTCGCGGAATTCACCGTGGGAAACGATTATCTCTGCGACAGTCGCCTCGTGCAGTATGACTGCAGGGCATCCATTGCGCACGCAAAGCTGCTCCTCAAAATGGGAATAATCACCAAGAAGGAGCACGCAAAGCTGGTTTCGGCACTGAAGAAAATAATCCTGCTCCACAAGCAAGGGAAATTTGCAGTGAAGCGGGGCGATGAGGACGTGCACACGAAGATAGAGAATTTCCTCGTGAAAGGCCTAGGCAAAACAGGGAGGAAAATCCACACTTTCCGCTCGCGCAACGACCAGGTGCTTGTCGCGCTCAGGCTCTACTGCAGGGCCAATCTCATTGAAGCGAAAGCCAGCATTGCGGGGCTTTCTTCCGCCCTTTCATCGCTCGCGAAAAAGACGAAAGGCGTGAAGATGCCGGGCTATACGCACATGCAGCGCGCCATGCCATCGAGCGTTCAGCTATGGGCCGGCTCATTCATGGAATCCCTTTCACAGGACCTGCTGGCCATAGACTTCGCTCTCCGGGTGAACGACGAGAACCCGCTGGGAAGCGCCGCAGGATACGGGCTGCCGTTCAGGATAGACAAGGGCGTTACGACCAAGGAGCTCGGGTTCTCGCGGCACTTCAAAAATCCGCTCTATGTGCAGAACACGCGCGCAAAAACCGAGCTTGTTTCCGTGTTCGCGCTGCTGCAGGCCATGATGACGCTCAACAAGCTCGCGAGCGACCTCATGCTCTTCACCACGAAGGAATTCGGGTTCTTCTCGCTTCCCGAAAGCATGTGCACCGGAAGCAGCATAATGCCGCAGAAGAAGAACTATGACGTGCTTGAGATAATGCGCGGCAACCTCGGCACGGTTTCCGGGAACTTCGCGTCAATCCTCACGAACTCCGCGAACCTGCCATCCGGCTACAACCGCGATGCCCAGCTGAACAAGGCGAAGCTGATGGAAAGCTTCGACGTCACGCTGTCCTCCCTGAAAATGGCCTCCAAAGTCGTGAAGAACCTCAAGGTGAACAAGGAAAACCTCGAAAGCGCCGCATCCGCGGAACTCTACGCGGCCGAAGAGGCCATGAAAATGGCCATGAAAGGCACGCCATTCAGGGAAGCTTACATGAAGGTTTCCGGGAAATTCAGGTAAGGGCAGGAAAACAAGAATACGCGGGGAATGAGCGCAAACCCAAAGGTGCAAATCAGTAGTTGTCGTCTTGGTTTGAGATGTCAACTATTATGCACTAACTTATTAATAATTTTATCGCGGCATCGTTGCCGATGCGGAATTTGAAAATAGTGTTGCATGAAATTAAAAGTAGTGCCGGAAAATTTGTAAGCGGTTCACTTATTTGTGGCTCTTACTTCGAGCACTTCTTGTTCTAGTTGCCGGATTCGTGTTTGTAGCTGGTCTATTCTTTCGTCAAGGTATGCGTAACTCTTCACTGGGCTGTTGGTGTTTATGCTTTTTTCTCCGAGGGCTCTCATTGCTTGTCAGCTCCTATTAGGCCCTGAAGCTCTTCGAACATGAATACGAGTGTTTTCCCGTGTTTTTTCTCAAAGCTTTTCAGGCTGTTTTCTTGTAAGACCGTTTTCGGTTATTTTTTCCGGAACCCCGTAATTTTCCACCAATGGAAATGTGAGGCATAAAATCTGCCCGGCATAGCTTGGGTCGGTAAAACTTTCGTTATACCATACCATCCATGTGTTAAATACTACTTCCCCTGAAGTGGAATGTGGGTAGCCAAAGGAAATCCCTTCGAAAACGCTTCCGTCCTCAAGAACCAGCCTTGCTTTCAGTTCGGATGCCAAAACAAAACCCCCAATCTAGAGAAATGGGCAAAATTAATAAAGAAATAGGAACCATTTTCTTGCAAAGAAAAAAACTTGTCATCTAAAAAAAATTTATGTGCAAGAAAGTTTATAAGGTTTCGCAGCGGGCGGCGCCTTTTATTTCCGGAAACCCTTTTTCACGAAAGTGAAAAAACCGGCTTGCGGCCCTTGAGTTCATAGCAGTTTTCAGAATTGAGGTTTTTTCAAATTAATAAGTATTACACTGTGTTGGCTAGCACTTGCAGTACCAGCACAGAACCGTGCAGCGGAAGGGGCAGGCCTTATTCAAACTGCTTTTTGTAGGTTTCCATTGCCTCTTTGGCCTTTTTTTGCACCAAATCAAATTGCTCTGTCATTTGCCTGATGGCCTTTGCGGCCGCCTTCATCTGGGCAAGGTCTTTGCTTATAATGTAATGGTACGGGTTGGCGGTCGGGGGAAGGGTTGTGCGGGATACATGCTTCCCCCTAAAATCTGCACCTGCAATTTCTGGATCATATTCGTCGACGGTTATTGAAACCAGCATGTTTGATGTTGTTTGTGAAATGCTCTCATCGCTAAGTATTTGGTGAAAAAATTCATCGTCCGGGAACCGGGGGGCATTTTCGTTTTCCGCCTGTTTGGCAATCCTGTCAGGCTTTTCGAAATTATATTCGAATTCGACCTGTCGTGACGATTCTATTGGAATACTGCCTGGGCCGAGGAAGTCAGTATCCGAAAATGTTATTTTCTTGAAATACACAATTATAATGTTTATTATCTCCTCCTTTGACGGGTTAACCTTGAACGCATCCCATTCCAGATTTGTGCGGTTTTGTTTGGTGAGATGGAAATAATCTACCGTTCCGCCGGCTTCACGCTCTTCGTGCCTTTGTGCAAATGTAAGAAGGGAATAGGCAGTATTGTATTTTGGCCAAAAGCTAAATTTGAAGCTGAGGAAAAAGTTTCCCATGATTTCCAATCCCAGTTCTTCTTGCTGCTCGTTTTCCATTCTTATGGAGTCGTCCGTTGCCCTGTCTATATTGCCTCCGTAATAATCATATCTTTTTTTCCTTTGTTTTAGGATAACATCTTCTGTGGACGGCCGTGTTTTATCATATTCAGCGGCAATTTGGTTGAGGAGCCGTATTCTTTTCTGCGCACGTTTCATCTGGTCGCAGATGGCCTCGATATTGGACTTTATTTCCCATGCAAGGGACTTTTTGCTCGTGTAATTGTGTGAGCTTGTATATATCGTTGCATTTTTCTTTGTGTCATTAACAACTTCGGGGTATCTTTCAATGACCTCCTTGCTAAACCTTCCCGGGCCCAGTATCACATCTCCCTGAGCTATCTTTCCGTATGAATCAGCAAATTCACTCGGGTCCGGAACACCGGAAGGCAAATCAAGTTCCTTCATCTTTTTTTCAAGTGCCCCGACATCGCAATACGCGATAGCCTCAAGGTTATTGAATGTTCTGTACTCCCCATCTGAAGGGCCCGGGCTTTGGGAGGGGGAATTTACAGGTATTTTTACCTGCCCCGAAGGGGTGTCAACCACTAAAAAATCCGCGGATGCGAATTGTGCAAAAATCAAGGGTATTACAAGCAAAAGCACGTGTATTATCATATGAAATCATTATCCTCTCTTTGGCCCTCACCGGTTACATATCCTGTTTCTGGAACAATTTTCGATTCGGAAGGCTCAACGCTTTCAATCCCTGGGCATTTTTCTTCGTCAAGAAGAGTGTTTATGAGACCGGTAGTTGTCGCGCCGGCAATGGAGTCTAGACAAGATTGGGAAATGCCCTCAGTACCCTGTGTGATGCCTTTGGAAGCGGAGGATCTTGTAATCCTTTGCGCAGTTTCTTCTTGGGCAGAAATATCAGCACCAATATTTGCTTCGGCCTGTTGACAGTCTTCAGAAGAGTTCTGTTCGGTTTCTCCGCTGGCCATGTCGCAGGTGCCATCCCTTGGCTGCCACTTTGGCTGCAGAGTTGCGCAACCGCTTAGCACCAGAATAAGCACAAGAAAGAGGCTTAGGAATTTAAAGCTCATGCCAATAATACCAAAATTGAGGTATAAATACGTTTCTGTACGTGTTTAGCTCCGTAGGCAATGGAGTAGTTCTGTTTTTGGCCTGAGGTATGTTTCACTGAACCGGCTTTTTGCCTTTTGCTATTGTTTCTTTGACTCGCTCGATGAAGTTTGAGACTTCTTCGAAGATTTCGTTCAAATCTTCTTCAAGTTCGGACTGTTCGAGGGAGTATTGGATGTCGTTTCTTTTCGAGCGCAGCGAATCAAGAATAACGGATTGTTGCAGTGTTATGAGTTCCTGTAATTGGTATTTTTCCTCGATGTATTTGCAGACGCAGTAGTGGCTTCTTTCCTTCACTCCGTCCCTGAAAAGAAGCGCCCTCGCGGCGTGGAATGAGGCGTTGTAGAGGGCTATGAATGCCATGTCCTTCATGCTCGTTTTCAAAATCTCTTCAGCTTCGTCAAGAAAGTGCTCGGCCTGCTTTACGCTCTGCTCGGCATAATTCAAATTCGACTTTATCTTCTTGAGCAGGCCCTGCTCGAAGCACTCCTCAACCTTACTTTTGGTCAAAAGCCCTCACCGTGCAGTATTTTTGACTTGTTCTCAAGCTCGTTGTAGAAAATCCTGTCCTTTTGCTTGAGGTTTTGGATGTCTTGTGGTGTAAAAAACTTCAGGCTAACTTCTCTGCCTATTTCTTTGGAGAATTCCTGCCTCAATTTCCCGGCCTCAACGATGCGTTTTTTGCTGTCGGAAACAATCCACAGGTCAATGTCGCTTTGCTTGTCAACCGTGCCATCAACTGCACTCCCATAAAGCCCGATGGAGTCGGAGGCTTTCTTCAGGGACAAAAAGGCTCTGGAGCCGAGAATCTTATTAGTGTAGATTAGGGTAATTATTTCCTTTACCAGCGGGTTTGACTTGTTCAATGCTATGATTTTGCGGTTGTCGTTCTTTTCAACCGTAATAAGCTTGTTTTTAGAGTAAATGTCTACAAACTGGGTGATTTTTGCAGGGGAGCACATGGTCTTTTTCGCCAGCCCGCGTACGGAGGCATTCTCAGTAATAAGCAGTTCGAAAATCTGCAGGTTGAATGGCCCCAGAAGCCTTGAAAGTTCTGCCATACAAAACAATTGCATGTTCACAATTTATAAACATAGTGTTCACAAAAAATGAACAAAATGTTCACTAAAAGTAAACATTCGCGGGGAATGGGATTTGAACCCATGCTCCTGTGAAGGAACACGCTGGCTGCAACCTTTTTTCTTTTCTTTGCGAAGAAAAGAAAAAACGTTGACGAAAAAAGAAAAGAAAGCCTTGCCAGCTTATCTTTCTTTTCCGCTAACGCTTTTCTTTCTCTCGCAAGAGAAAGAAAAGGGTTATTCCAGGCGTGCGCATTAGACCGCTCTGCCATCCCCGCTCTCACCTTTTTCTTTTTCTTGCGAAGAAAAAGAAAAAGCTGAACCAAAAAGAAAAAGAAAGGCTGTAACTTAACAATTTTCCCTTGGTAAAGGTTATAAAAGCTTGGCTGCCGCCAAAAGAATCAGTAAATGAAAGAAGGTAAGCCAGGGATCTGCTCCCCGAAGCGTTTCATCGGAGCCGGCTTTCGCCGGAATGCAGTATGGCTTACCCCCTTAACTCCCAATACGCAGTACCAATTGTCCCCTCTACTCTTTAAATATCTTATTGGCCCTCCAAAAAAATTTTGGAAAAATGGGTTTCGATTTTCCCGGGCATCTGTTTTTATTGGTTTGTTCCCGGTCTGGGCCTCCGGCGGTTATTTGTCCGGCGTCACGTCATTTTTTCGCGGTTATGAAATACGAGTGGTGGCTGTGCCTTTCTTTCCTGTTGTACCCTGAGCCATGGTCGGGGTCGGTGTATGATGCCGAATCAACCATGAGGATTTCGAATTTTTCCAGCAGCTTTTCTACCTGGGGCATTGTGTAGAACCGCAGGTAGAACCCCTTTTGCAGGAATTCGTTTTCCCCTATCTTCTCCCCTTCCCCGCAGTGCGGGTCCTTTGTGGAAGTGAATTCCGCCAGCAAAAGGCCGCCTTTTTTGAGCAGCCTGTGGAATTCGCCCATTATCGCCTGCGGGTTCTCCATGTGCGCAGTCACGAAATCGCAGATGATGATATCAAAAGAATTGTCCGGGAAAGCCATCTTTTCCAGGTTTTGCTTTTCAAGCTTCACGTCCAGCCCTTTGCAGTTCTGCCTGCATTTGTCCAGCGCCGATTGCGACATGTCCACGCCGGTTACCTCAAACCCCGCCCTTGCGAACTCCATGAGGTTTCTCCCGTCCCCACAGCCGGCGTCAAGAACCGATTTGAGACCCAGGCGCTTTAGGTATTCTGTCTTGGCTGAAAAGAAAGGCGAGGCGTTCTCTCTCCACACGGAAAGCCTGCCGCCCCTGAAGCCGTCGTACACGCCGTCCCATTGCTTTGCCAGCCCAGTTTCCCTCTTGCCCATGCAATTCACTTGCCGCATCATCCAATGATAATTTCACTTCCCGCCCTTCTGCATGTATTCGAGCGCGGCCGTGTTCAGGCCGTTCCTTGCGGCGTCTATGTCCGTGTATTTCCTGCAGTCGAACCTTGCCGTTATGGTGAATGCGTCCTTCGTGACTTTATCCGCCGTGACCTGGAACCCTTCCAGTATGGCCCCTTCCTTGGCCATTTCGCCGAGTTTTCTTGCCGTGGCGGAAATCGCGTCCCCGGCCTTCACGCTTACCGGGAACTCTATGGGCACGGAACCTGCGTATCCCCCGCGCCTGCGCGAAAGGTTTATCGCCCTCTGCTTCGCGAACTCGCTGTTGGACATCACCACTATGTTGCCTTCGGTGTCCTCCAGCTTCGTGCTGCGGACGCCTATTTTCTTCAGTATCATGACTTCGCCTGAAACTAGCCGGATGTATTCGTTGTATACGCATGGCCTGTCTATCTGGAGCGCGAGGCCGGCGAAGACGTTGGCGAGCGTTTCCTGTGACGCAAGGCCGACTATTATTCCGACGATGCTCGTTATGGCGAGTATGCCGGTTATGTCAATGCCGAGCGCTGCCAGCGCTATCGTGGCTCCGAACATGAGTATGAGGAGCTTCGAGAGTTTCCTCGCGAACGGTATGAGGGTTGCGTCTATTGCCTTGGACTTGTGGCTGATGTAGGCCCACTTGAGCAGCGCTCCCGCGATTTCGGAGAGCAGGTAGGCGGCGAGCATTACGAGTATGGAGTACAGGTATGCCCCGATTGCCCTGTTGATGAACGAGAGGTTTTCCACGAGGCCGGAGGCCGTGTACAATATGAAAATTATGAGTATGAGCTCCATGGGCCTTTCAATGTACTCGAAAATCAGGTCATCGAGCTGCGTGGCCGTGTTTTTCGCCAGTGCGTTGAATGCCCTCGTGAAAACTGCATGGAGCGCCTTTCCGGCGAAGTACCCTGCCGCGAGTATGGCAACAAGCTCTGCCGCCGCAATCGCGAATTGCAGCAGGTCGAGTTCTGGTATGGCCATGTGAGTCACTTTTCCGAGGTATGCTAATGTCCGTGCTCATTTTTTTTGTTATAATGCCTTGATGGATTGCTTTTTGGTGCGGGCGTTTTTTTGTGCTGCTGGCCTCCTCAGGGCACCCGCTCTCCGGCGCGTGCATGCGCCGCTTTTTTGCCGAGGTAATTTTTCCCTATGAACTCCTCTATCTTGTCGAATGCCTCGCCGAGGGTCTGCTCCGGCGGCAGGAACACGACGCGGAAGTGGTGCGTGCCTTTCTTCTGGCCGAAGCCTTCGCCGTAAACCACGAGGACACCGGTTTCCTTGAGCAGCCCTATCACGAATTCCTTGTCAGAATCGTTCGGGAGCGGGAAGTTTATGCGCGGGTATGCATAGAACGCTCCCTTGGGCTTGACGCAGCTCAGGCCCTCTATCTCGTTGAGCCTCTTGTATGTGAGGTCGCGCCTCCTCTGGAGCTTCGGCACCAGTTCCTTGAGGTGCCCCTGCGGGCCGTTGAGGGCGGCTTCCATGGCGAACTGCACCGGCGCCACAGTCGAGAGGCGCAGGCGCGAGAACTTCTTTATCGCCTCGAAGTAATCGGTCATGGCGCCCTCCGGGTCGTGCCTGTACAGCCAGCCGCCCCTGAAGCCCGGCGCGAGGTAGTTCTTTGATATGCTGCCGAATGAAATGACCGGCACGTCCTTGGCTAGGGACGCCATCGAGGTGAATTTTTCGCCGTCGAACATGAGCTGGTCATAAGTTTCGTCCGCGAATATAGGAATATTGTTGGCCCCCGCCACGTCAATCACTTTTTTGAGCGCGCTTTTAGGGTACGCGCCGCCAGTGGGGTTGTTGGGGCTTATGACGACTATCGCCCTTGTCTTGGCATTGACCTGCTTCTCCATCTGTCCGACATCAGGCTCCCATTCTTTTTCCTCGTCAAGGTCGTACCTGTTGGCCTTGCACTCGAGGAATGCGAGCTCGCCAGTGTATATGGAATACCCTGGGTTAGGGAGCATGCAGTTCTCTCCGGGGTTCATCAATGCCTGCATGGAAAGCGTTATGGCCTCGCTGCCGCCGACGAATGTGAGCACGTCCTCGGCGCTGACTTCCGGCGCGCCCATCCTCATGGCATAATCCGCGACGGCCTTCCTCGCGCCGAGCGTTCCGAGCGAATCAGTGTAGCCCTCGGCCTTTTCCTTGTTGTCGAGCATCGCCTGCCACATGTGCTCCGGCGTCCTGTAGTCGTACACCATGGGGTCGCCGATGTTGAGGTAGAGCACTTTTTTGCCGCTCTTTTCAACCTGCTGCGCTATCGGCACCACATCCCTTATCGCGTGCCTTATTTCTGCCGTCCTCTTCGCGGGCTGTATGGGTTTCAAGCTCAATACCGGACTAAATTAGCCTGAAAAGGTTTTAATTTGCATGTGCTTGGACCAATTGGCCATATATATTATCGGCGTGGCCGCACACATGGCAGAGCCTTGCCAGCCTTTATTGCGGTATCGGTATCAGCACATCTTTGCGATGATGTAGCCTGCCACTGTGCCTATGGCAAACCATAGCAGGAGCCCTATCAAGAAGCCTATTGGCTCGAAAGGCTTCACAGCGAACTGTATAGTGCTGTGGGTCATTGGTAGCCAGCTATCTTCAGGGCCATGTCCGGAGCCGTGTACAGGATTATCCCGCACAGGGCAGAGAGCCCCGCGAAAAGCGCCCCGAGCCTTAATCCGAATCCTTTTGCGTCCTGCATTTTCTTCCCTCCATTTTTCTGTTCGATTGGCCATTGCTTATTTTGCGGCCCAATTGTAGGAGACCGCTATCAGGTAGCCCAGCACTGCGCCGAATACTGCGCCTATTATTATGTTGCCTATCCATCCTGTGGCCGAGAATGCGCCCATGTTGAATTGCACACTGTTGTACATCATCATGTTATATGCTCCCCTCATCATGTTTGGCGCTCCAAGGTATGCAAGCCCGAAGAGTGCGTGCAGTACGCCTGATGCCACCGCGCCTGAAACTATCGCGCCCTTTACACCCAGTTTTTCCATTGTCATGCCTCCTCCGTGAATCCTTATTTGTTTTATTTGCTTACCTTATTTTTTCCTTGTTTATTAACTTTTCCATGAGTTCTTTTTCGCTTGGCACTCCTGAAAACTCCAGTTTGCCATCAATTACTATGCCAGGCATTGCAGTGAACCTGTACTTTTCCAGCAAATCAGGCCTCCCCATAACGTTTATTTCATGTATTTCGAGCGGCACCTTCAGGGCTATGTGCTGGAGGATTTTCTTTGCCTGCGCGCATGGTGCGCATCCGGGCGTCGAGAGTACTAATACCTCTTTCATGTCAACTCACTTTTTCACGAATTTTTTCGGGTCCCTGTCGAACACGCCTTTGCAGCCCGTGCAGCAGAAGTAATATGTTTCCCCATTGTACTGGCTCTTTGCCGAGCTCTCGCTTACATTCATCCCGCACACCATGTCCCTTGCCATTATCCATGCACCTCCGCTTTTTTTGCAGTAATCCATCATTATATGGCCTATCTCGGCCCAAGCCGGGATAGCCGCCTTGTACCTTCAGGTACGAGGCCCAGTGCCCGATGGGCGCCGGGTCGCTCCCAACAAATCTTGGCCCTTCCGAGGCGCACTCTTGGACGAAACGGTTGTTTTTCGTAATTTACTTTATGAATGCGAACAGCAGCCCTGCCACTAGCACTCCTATCAGGAGCAGTGCGGCCATTGGCAGCCAGCTAGGGCCTGAGTTATCGTGGCCGTTATTGTTGCCATTTTGCCCATCCCCACCATGATTGTGCTCTCCGCCTCCGCAGCAATTCACTTTTCCACCTCCTTTTTTGCAGTGACTTTCCTATACAAGTATAATGTCCCTATGATTAGCAGGGCAAAGAATACCCAATCCGGGATTATTTTTGCCGCCTGCAGCGCTTTTCCCTGGAGGCTTTGGAGCCACATCGCAAATGCTATTTGTTCGCTTGTGGCCGCAGTGATTTTGTTTGTGAATGCCGCTATGAGGGTGAATGCGCCGATTATTGTCAGGATTGCGCCTGATAGTATGCTTGTCGAGTGCAGTTCAATGTTTTTCCCTAAAAGCCGCAGGCTGAAGTTTTTCCCCTTGACAAGGGGATTTTCCGAGAGGTTATATTTGTCCCACAGCAGCGCAAGCGCCACGAGCGGTATCACCATTCCGAGCACGTAAGCCCACCCGAGGAAAAATGCCTGCACGAAAGAGGCGCTTATGAGCGAGAGCGTGAGCACCCCTGCGAGCACGGGCAGGCAGCATGAGCTTGCAAAGCCCGAGAATAGGCCGAGCTGGTAGACGGTGATTGCGTCCATTTTTTCCATGCTCGGCGCTTTAGGCTTGAATGGCATTGAAAGTGTCCTTCCTACGAGGGTGAAGATGCCAAGCAGCAGCATGAAGAGGCCGCCAGCAATGAATATTTCCTTGTGGAATTGTGTTGCCAGTTGCCCGAGGCCTGCAAGGCCAATCCCTATTGGGATTAGTATTGTTGCAAGGCCGAGCGTGAAGATGAGCGTCATTTTGAGTATCTGTTTTTTTTCCTTGAGTGCGAAAGCGAAGTATGCGGGGAGGAGGAATGTTATGCAGCAGGGCGCGAAGAAAGCCACCGCGCCGCTCAGGAAAGCGGCGAGTATTGACGCCGCGAAGAACTCCAATATCATTGCCCTGCACCCGTTCCCATGAGGCCAGTTTTTACGCTGCTTAGGATATTGTCAACCGGCACGTACATTGTTCCGGTTCCGCCTGAGTGGTGGTCGCCGTTCTTTGGCGGCTGGTATGCGCTGAACCTCCACATTATTGTGCCGCTCTTGTCAATGAGCACGAAGACGTGGCCAGGCCTTTCTCCGGGGTGCATGCTGTCCTGCAGTACATCATACTTTGCCGATGCAGTGAGGCTGTTGTCGTAGAGGAGCGTGTTTCTGATTCCGTATTGCGCTTTTGCCTGTGCGAGCGCTCCGGGAGAGTCTACTGTAATCATGACCACCTGCGTGTCGAGGGCGTCAAATTCCGCCTGCCTTTTTTCAATGTCCACCTGCTGGTACCAGCAGGCGGGGCACATTATGCCTTCCTGGAAGTATAATAGGACATTTTTCTTTCCCCGGAGTTCCGAGAGCATGAATTGCCCGCCGCCCACCATTGGCAATGTGAAATCCGGTGCCATGTCGCCTTCATTGAACTCTGCGCCATTGTTGTTATTTGCTCCTAACAGCCCCCAGCCTATGAGCCCTGCGATTAGTATTATTCCTGCGAATGGCAGTATTTTTCCGAGTATTCCTTCAGCGCCCATTTTTTCCATCTCCCATCAGTAACCGAATATCGTCCAGCCCGGATGCATTGCCTTCTGCATCAACACAAAGGCAATTGCGAGGGCAAATATCCAGAACCCGTTCTTGAGCCATGGCTTGTACTTTTCCCATTCTAGTGGCATGCCTTGCCCTCCTTTGGGCCAAAAAAAGTCATTGCTATGTGAGAGCCGACGCATGCAAACAGCGCAAGGCCGTATACCCACCAGCCCGTAAAGCCGAGCAGCTGGAGTGCTATTATGAGGATTACAGGCAGCATGCAGCACACCGCCATTTGGGCAAAATGGTTTGACCTTATTTCGTTCAAGATTTTTCCGAGCATCGGGTGTTTCCTCCTTTGTTCACTGTTGCCGTAGTGTTTCGACAACCTCATTTTTGTTCAGGTCAAGGTACTTTATTCCGCCGATGGCCCCCAGTTCCCTGAAGACAAAGCTATTGTCCGGCTCGACGCTTCCAATCTCTTTCCACGATTCCGGAAAGCCACTGTAGGCGTTGAGGTCTCCGGAAATGATGAAGGTCGGCAGTTTTTCCAGCCCATACTTCGACACCAGTTCTTTTCCCCGAGGGGAATCATACCTTAGCGTTTCCTGGCTGATTGGCCTTATGCCAAAGGCGTTTTGCAGTATTTGCGTGAACACTTCATTGGCATCAAACACTCCATTCTTGTCAGGCACCGAGATAAACGCCGCATTTATTTCTCCGCGCAGCTTTCCAGTGCTTGTTTCGAGGTAAACCGGCGGGATGTTCCTGAGCACCATTGTGCCGTCGCTTTCAACGGAGCCGATTTTTGGCCAGTTCTGGGATAACGTAGCCGCCTTTTTTGTCTCGCCTTCCAAAAGCATGGCCGGGATTCTTTCAATACTGTATTTTTCGATTAATTGCTTTGCCTCGCCCGAATCTTTTTCAAGGGTTTTTTCGCCAATTACCTTAATGTCTGGCAATTGTTTTAGTTGGAGTAGAAGTGATAAAAGTGAGGCAATGTTTTTATGTGGAGAAGACACTATGAGTGTCAGGGTTATTTCTGCCGGTTCGGGAGTTGGCTGGCTCTTGACGGGGTTTGTGTCGCCCTTTGCGCCCATGCTTGAGACAACGAGGTCCCTTGCCTCTATTTTTGCTTCCGCGGCTTGGATTGAGATTGTTCCGTAAAGCAGGGCAATTATTGTGATTGCCGCTGCAGCCCCTATTACCGTGAAAACTTTTTGTTCGTCTGGCATTTCATATCCTCCTTTTTGTCATTTCAGGCATTGGGCGTACCTGTCGGGGTGGTGGCCGAGGTGTTCTTCCCATTTCACCGGGTCTTCTCCGGGCGGAACGGCACAAATATCGTTCGGGTCTTCCTTGGCTGAGAACTGCCCAAAGTTCTGGCTGTTGTTTTCCAGTTTTTTTACAGGGGTTTCCGAGAGCGAGAAGTACAGGAGCGCAACCCCTGCTATTATTGCCACTGCGAGTATTCCCGTCACGATTTTTTCGTTGTCCACGATTTTCAGCTCATTTAAAGCTTTACATTAGATGTAAAGCATTGTTTATTTAAACCTATGCGCCTGGCCACCAAATGGGTTTGGTCAAAAACCAGCGTTTAAAACCACCCTCATCGAATTTTAGGTCAAAATCGTTAGCAGTTACGCTAAACACGTACATTAAAAACAACCTCACTATATAGAAATAATAATGGGACTAAAAGATTTACCGACTTGGGCTAAATTTTCTTTGATTATACTTTTACTTATCTTGGTTTCAACCCTTGTCTTATTTTTGCTTTCCAAACAGATAGAAAATGAGACTCCGCTTAGTCTTTCTGGTTCTGTTTATCTTAATACAGGCGCTAAAACTGGGGCTGTTGTTTTTTATGACAGCAAAGGACAACAAGTATGGGATTGGGTGCAAGGCTCTCTTGCAAAAGATGCAGGGGGCAATAAAACATTTGTGAGTATTATTCTTGAATATACCCGCCCTCCATCTGAGACTGGTTACTATATACCCGACGGCACGATTTATACTGCAAATATATACAATGGCACTTGTAAGGAAAAAGGCGACATCAAGTTTTTCCTGCCGAAGGTAAAAAGATACACTCCAGGAAAAGGTTCTGTAACCTCTGTTAATGCCGACCTTTTTGAATTAGATGGCCCCATGTCAATTAAATTGTATAACTCATCAAACTTTGTAGATGATGTTCTGGTGAGATATGCAAATGGCTTCGTAACGCCTATTGCTTGTGCTGATTTATAACCGTGTAATCTACCTTGAGCAGTCAAGTATACTTTTTGCTAAAGTTTTGCAGTTTTTTGTCGCCCAAAAATTCGAGTTTTGCGTTTATTGGCTGATTTAAGGGCTTTAAAGCCATTTAACCAAAATTCCAAACCCCCTCAAAAACAGAACGATTTTTACAGGAAACCGCAAAAGTTCAGTTTTTGAACAAAAGCCCATGTTCAGAACTTTTTAAACAAGCCCCCATGGGCCGCATACTTTATTAAATCATTATATTCTAATGTGGTTATGAAAGAAATTTATAGGCTTCATGCCGAAATGTGCAAGGCTTTTTCCAGCCCGGCAAGGATTGAAATATTGGATTGCATAGGCCTAGGAGGGCTTACTGTCATGGGGATAGTGAAAAGGACTGGTCTTGGGCAGGCCAACGTTTCGCAGCATTTGGCAATCATGAAGTATAATGGCGTTGTCAAATCCAAAAGGAAGGGCAGGAACGTGATTTATAGCGTGGCGAGCCCGAAGATAACAAAGGCATTCAGTATCATACGCCAGGCCCTGAAGGAAAAGCTGAGGAAAAACAGGTCGCTGGAAGCGGCAATGGAGGCGTGAAGATGAGGAAAATACTGTTAATCGCAATAACCTTGATTATAGCCAGCTTGGTTTTAGCCGATGAAGGCATTGATAATGGCAGGGCCCTTGTAGGCTCAAAAGTCAGTTGCGATAAACTAACCGATGTGCAACTCGAAGATATAGGGGATTATTACATGGAGCAGATGCACCCTGGGCAAGCGCATGAGCTGATGGATGGGATGATGGGCGGGGAAGGTTCTGAAACGCTAAAGCAGGTCCATATCAATATGGCAAAAAGGCTTTACTGCAACCAGGACATCTATGTCGGTTATGGGATGATGCAAGGCAGCATGATGGGCGGCAACATGATGAATTGGCAGGGAAAACAGTACTGGCAGGGGATGATGGGCAACTACCCGCTTCTTGGGGCGCCACTCCTCGATGCCCTTGCAGCCATATTGCTGATAGGGCTCATTATTCTTGTTTACCTTAGAATCTGGGGAAAAGTGAAGCAAGGGGGCGGGGCAAAATGAACGCAGCGGATTTCATGCATGTTGCACAAACCACCAAAGCATTTGATGATGCGGTTGTTTCAGTGCTGAAGGCAGTGGAGAAAAAAGGGTGGGCTTTATTCGGGGTATATGACGTGAAAGAGCGCTTGGCGGCAAAAGGCTTTGCCCAGCAGCCGCTCAAAATAATCGAAATCTGCTCCGCAAGGCATGCGAACGGCTTCCTTGGCAAAAACCGGCTTTCCTCTCTTTGCATGCCATGCAGAATAAACGTGCTGCAGGAAAACCATGCAGTAAAAATCGTTGCAATGAGGCCCGCAATGGTTTCAGCCTTTTTCCCCGAAATAGGGGAAAGCGGGTCCGCGGAAGCTGAAAAAGACATAAAGGAAATAATTACCGGGGTGGCAAAGTCATGAAACTTGCAATCATACTCAACACAAATGAAGCAGAATCCGTGTGGAATGCCTTCAGGCTGGGAGTCACGGCGCTGGGAAAAAAGAACTCCGTAAAAATATTTCTTCTAGGCAAGGGCGTGGAATGCCAAAACACTCAGGGTAAAGCCTTTGACGTGAAGAAAATGATGGGTGCATTCGCCAAAATGGGTGGCACAATATTAGCCTGCGGAACGTGCCTCAAAACAAGAGGACAAAAAACCCCTGCCGCGTGCAGCGTGTCCACAATGGAAGAACTGCTACAAGCAATCGAATGGGCGGATAAAATAATAACTCTAGGGTAAAGCTGCCCGAGCATCGTGGCCTGAAGGCCACGGGGTTTCACAAGCTGCCGTCAACGGAAAAAGGCCACACTCATTAACCTCGCCATTCATGGCGAGGGGTCATTTTTGGGTTGCTGAAAGCCAAGGGTCAGTCTTTGAGTGCGTGCCTGATTATTTCCAGGTTGCATGAATTGTTCTTGGTGCACCATGCCTGGCATTTTTCCGCAATCGCTTTATTCGGATACTTCAGGCCGCAGGCTTCGCACTGAAAATTCTTGCCAATCCGTTTGACCATAAAAAACAACCTAGAGCTTGCTTCTTATTTTCTTTATGTCAAGGCCCTCTCTCATCAGCTCGTTGTCGAGGCGCATTTCCTCGATGGTGTCCAGCTCTTCCAACTGCACCGGCAACAGGCCGAAAAAGCCGGCCCTTATGGAGTGGAGGAACCTTTTCGCGCTGAAAAAGCCGCTCTTGAGGTGGAGCAGCTCATGCATAAGGACAATCCGGATTTCATCGTTGCCGAAGTTTTCAATCATGCCGGTTGAAATGAAAATTGTTTTCCTAAGCGCTGAAACGACGAATGCTGATTTGTTTGCGTCCTCGAAAAGATAGAGTCCGGGGGCTTTTATTCCAAGCTTTGCGGCTTCTTCTGAGAGCATTCTCTCGATTTTTTTGTCAACGTGCCTGCGCAGACCTATTTGCGCTATGAATGGGGTGAATATGTATGATGTGGCGAAAAATACGAGTATGAGGAATAGGATGATTGTGTGGGCCGCATTGAACACCCCTCCATCATGGCCCCCTGAGGAAATGTAAAGTGTTATGAGGAAGGAGAAAATGCTTGTGAGCAGGACCGCTTTGAGGAGCAGGTTCCATTTCATCGATATTTTCCTGTGGAAGAAAATGAGTGCTATCGCGCTCAGGGCAATGGCAGCAATGAGGGCGTAGTTTAAGTATGCTATCGGGGTTCCCTGCGCTATGACGCAATTGTTGATGCACGCCATTTCGGAAACCAATCACAAGACCCCGTTACAGGTTTTTCCTCAGGTAAGCAATTGAAGGCTCGCCGAAGGTGCCTTTGAGGAAATCGAGGAACTTCTTTGAAATCCTGTTGGCGAGCTCGTCTCTCGTGATTTTTGCGCCATACCTGTACTTGAGTCCGCCTTTCCCCTTTTCTATGTCCCTTTCCACGAGGCCGCGGGAGTACATCCTGTCCAGAGTGACAGAGATTGTAGTATATGCAACCTTGTTCTTTTTCTTTACAAAATCGTACACGTGCCTGCATGTCTTCTTTTCTTTCCCGTTCCACATGCACTCCAGTATGTCGGCTTCTAGCCCGCCCACTATGGAGTTGAGGCCCTTCTTGTCGAAGTTTATTTTTGATAGCTCCATGAAACCACTTGCCGCCCTCTATTACTACATTACTGCACTTCTATGATTATCCCTCTTGTGAGGATAAATAGAACTCGCCACAATACATTTAAAAATGTAATGCTTTACACTAATTGTAAAGCTTTAGGTTTTTTTGAAGGGACTGTATGGCAATCAGACAAAAACACGATGCGGGAGAGGATACGCCTAAGGGCATTCCGGAGCCAAGCTGGCAAAATACCGCCCAAAAAGAAAGCTCCCCGAAAATAATGCTGGCACTGGTATCTCTTCTTGCGCTTACTGTGCTGGTCCAGGCATTCAACTTCACGGAGCAGGGCCAAATCAACTCGCAACTGGAAAGGCAATGGGGGCTCTTTTCCCCGAACGGTGGAGGGGGCGTCACAGGTGCAATTGACATGTCGGGCTGGACAGAGAATGATAAAATGAATTATGAAATGCACGGGGTAATCCCGGCGCAGGCTGCGGGAAGCACGGTCAATCCTGGCGCCAACGCTTCTTCGGCGGTGGCTGGCTTTATAGATGTCTCCCCGAAAGGAATCCCGAGGATTTATGGCGCTGAGCTTGGCGTGAGCTTTGATGACGTTTCTCCAAGCGACCCGCGGAAGGCTGATGAAACGATAGCGCTCCTGAGCCAGTTTGACAAGGAAAACAGCGGGAAATTCATAGAATTGGAGGGTGAAAAACTCCAGCGTTACATAAAAATATCCTCGCAGATTTCATGCGAGTATTGCTGCGGTGCGGAAAGCATAATCTTCCCGAATGGCCAGGCCGCGTGTGGGTGCGCGCACAGCTATTCAATGAGGGGGCTCGCAAAATACCTGCTTGACAGGCATGCTGGCGAGTTCACGGACGACCAGATTCTTGAGGAAATGGGGAAATGGAAAACGCTGTATTTCCCCGGAGCGCTCTCGCAAAAGGCACAGGTGCTCAAGGGCAAGGGAATAGAGCTAAATTACATTAACCTTGCCTCGAACAAGTACAGGGGGATAGAAAAAGGCGCGGTAGGCGGTGGTGCGATGGTTGGAGGCTGTTGAAGTGAACAAAAAAGGTTTTCGCGTATGGTAGACCAAAAGGAGGTCGGAACTTGACGTCAACAATTGAGTATCTAGCGTTAGGGGCTGTGGCAGTGGTTCTTCTCGTTTCCATTGTCCAGTCAGTGCAGCTTTCGGGGCTGAACGAGAAGGTGGGCCAGCAGAACACCCTCATGGTTTCGCTCGTATCCAGCGGAAGCACGGGGGGCATTGCCTCACAGGCAGGTGCGCCAGCGCAGAACCCTGTGCCAACACAGACAAACCAGGCGCCCAGCCAGCAAATGGTTGGTGGGTGCTGACTAAAATGGGCCGGGGTCACGATGGCGGCCAAGTTAATCCTCGGATTGTTTTTGGCGGCCATGGTGGCTTTAGGGGGGTGCCTTGGGCAGGCAGAGAAGAAAGCCGGGCAATGCACTCTAGAAGGGTGCACAATGGACGTGAATGACGAAAATTCCGTTCAGGGCGCCAACAATGCCATCGCTGCGAAAGGGCAAGAGCGCAATATTGTGGCGGAAAAAAGCCACGATGAGCTGCTGCAGGAAAAAGTGGCTCCAAGCAAAGGAGTTGTATTGCCTGTAAAGTGGGGCGATGTCCTTGTAAAAGCCGTGGAAGCGGGGGCAATAGACCTTAACACATACAATGCATTGCTTGCACGCAACAGAACAAAGTTCACTCCAGAGCACGAGAAGCTTCTTTTGGAGGGGAGCGATGAGAATATTTCCTTTACTCCTGAAAATGCCTACTTTAACCTCACAATGCTCTGGGCTTTGGGCCTGGTGAACGATAACCCGATTCTCACCAAAGGAAAAATATCCGAATACGGCGAGCAGAAAGCCTATTTCGCCTCTACTGGGGGATGGGGCCTTGGCAGGAGAACAGGCGGAGAGCTGCTCGCAAGCGCAAAAATAATCATTTTCACTCCAGAACAGCAAAAAATTGTCGAGGAAGTAGCGGCCAACACTTACAGGCCGTGCTGCAGCAACCCGACAGGCTTCCCTGATTGCAACCATGGCATGGCGGCCCTCGCGCTTGCCGAGCTCATGGCCTCGCAGGGAGCCACAATGGAACAGATTTATGAGGCATTGCTTGTCGCCAATTCTTACTGGTTCACCCAGAACTACGTGAGCATCGCGCAGTACCTTGAGGAGAACGGAAAGGATTTCAGCAGCATTGATTCAAAAGAACTTTTGGGTTATGATTACTCCAGCCAGAATGGGTTTGGCAGGATTGGCAATTCATTAAAGAACATTCCAAAGGTAAATGTGAAGGGAAGCACATGCGCAAACTGAAACAACCGAAAACTATGCCGAATTTTAATGAGCCTGCAGGAAGCAAAAACACGGCAAACAAAATCGCGGTTATCTCCCTCACGCTCCTCCTGGCCTCGGTGGTAATATTCCTGGCCACCAGCCTCAGCCTGACTCACAGCATAATGCAATACCAGCAGAAGGCATACCCGCCGTACATGGAAGCACTTGTAAATTACCATGTTGCGTTCATGATTATTCTGGTGGTTGCCGCAATAATATTCGGGGGAACCGCTTACCATGTTTTGAAGGAGAATGCCGGCCAGTGTGATGATGAAAAGCTTGTTGAGAACAATGTATGAACAGACGGTAATCACATGAATAAGCCGTTTTTGTATGGCCTGACCGCCTCAACAGTCATGTTTGTCTTCTATTTCGGGGTGCTTTCGCTTGCGAATTCGCCGAGGCATGCTCTTGAGCAGCTGCAGTGGTACTGGTACATGATTTTTCCGCTCATGATTCTTATAGGGGCGCAGGTTGGATTGTACAAGCATATCACGGACAGCATTTCAGCGGAAAACTTTTCCGCCGCAAAAGGTAGCGTGGCCGCAAGCGGGGGCATATCAAGCGGGGCGATGGTCGCGTGCTGCGTGCACCACATTGCGGACATCTTTCCGCTCCTCGGCCTCACCGTCGCAGCGGCTTTTTTCTCCCAGTACCAGAGCGCTTTCATGGTGCTTGGAATTGCTTCAGGAGTAGTAGGGGTGCTTTACATGCTCGAGGCAATGAAGAAAAACAACGCGGCTTTCGGGCCAGCCAGACCATTGATTGGCCTTGACTTCATAATGCTCAGGAAAACGGCCATGATTATAGGCGTAATAGTGGTTGGATTCGCGTTCCTTTCAAGTCAAAGTTTGCCGGTGCTGTTAGTGGCAGGATGAACTCTTCCTGTTGCCCTCTTTGTCGTGGCCTGAATGGTCGCCAGTTTCTTTCTCTTCCTTTTCATAAATGGCTAAGCAGTGAATGCCTTGGCCGATTCGCCCTTTGCCTGCAACTTGCGGTTCGTGTTTTTTCCGCTTTCCCGGAGTTGATGCTCAGTAGCCTTTCTTGCCCCTTGCTTTCCATTTGGACCCTGTGACATGCTTCGCGGCCTTGTCCTGTTTCGCTGCGCTTTCGGCTGCCGGCTGTTGGCCCATGCCTTTCGCCTGTGCCGCGGCTTGGGTCCTGTTTTCCTGTGTGACGGCCTGTGCGGCCTTTCCAGCTTCATGCGCGGGGCTCGTTTCGCCGCCGCTTTTCGGGTGCGCGTTGTCGTCGCCGTTGGCCGACCTGTATGCCGAGTATGCTATGAGGCCTATCACGATTACTATGAGGATGCCGAGTATTGCCGTGGATGCGTTCGCCAAATTGAAGAGGCCGGTGCCTATGCTGACCGCGCTTTCCGCCTTCGTTTCACCGGCCTTGGCTCCGTAGCTGAACGTGATGCTCCTGGTGTAAGTTCCCTGGTCCGTGGCGAAGGAGAGCGGGACAGTGGCCATTCCTGCGTTGGCGTCAGCGGGCATGTCTATGAGGGCCCTCCCTTTCACCGTGCCATGCGGCTCCACAGTCATTTTTTCGAGCTGGACGGTTCCATTGTAGTCAAGGATGCTGGCGCTGAAAATGTCAAGCGTCTTGTTGCTGTCGTTGTAGAGCGAGAACTGCACCGATGCGTCGTAGCTCGTGCCCGCTGCCCCTGTCGCGTTGATGTCAGCCACGCGTATGTCGGTTTTTTCCCTGCTGTATGACTGCTCGTTGCCTTTCACCACGAGCTTGAGCTGCGCAACAGCCCTGAATCCGCGGTCCGTGGTGGCGGTGAATCCTATGAGCGTGGTCGAGGGCAGGTCGAAGGGCGGCGAGACGAAGTAGTCTATGTCGCGCTTTTCCCCCGGCGCAAGCTTCACTTTTCCGCCGACTATTGTGACGTATGGCTTGTCCGCCGTGACCGTTATTTCCTGTGCCGCGGCCCCGGAGTTGCGTATGGTAAGCGCCTGCTTTTTGCCCTGGCACGTGGCCGCGTCGAGCTCCGGCTCAGGCAGTATTATGTCCGTGCCGTAGCAGCTCGATGCCGAGAGGTAGTTTATGGCTTTTTCCTGCGAGATGCCCTGGCTCGGGGTTTCAGCCGTTACCGAGTATTTTCTGGCCGCGTTGTCTGGCGCTGTTGCCGTGAGTTGTACAGTCTTCTCCTCGCCCGCGTTCACTGAGACGCTTGTGGGGCCGCTGACCCATGCCGGTGCGTACTTGAGCGTGTACTGCTGCTGTTTCGCGCCGAGGTTCGCTATCCTCAGTGTGTCGGTTTTAGGCACTCCGGGGCACATGTTGAGTTCTGGCGCGGACATTGCCGTGTTGTAGCAGTCGAGGACGCTGACTGTGTAGTCTTTTTCGTACGAGAAGTGCTCTGATTCTACTTTGAGTGTGAATGTCCTCGCGCCGGCCTTTCCTGGCAGTATGTCCAGCTCCCTAGATATTTCCCTCAGGACGCCTGAAAGCGCGTCAGCGTCTTTCGCGTCGAAGTACTTTCCGCCTGTCCTGTTCGCTATTTCCTGCAGCTCTTTCCTGCCCTGCAGGTCTATGTCGAACCCCACCGAGTAGGCCTTTATTCCTGCCTGCTGGAGCTCCTTCGCGGCCTGTGCCGTGTCGCCGCCGCAGGTTTCCTTGCCGTCGCTCACGAGTATTATGGCCTTTGCCTTGCCCTGCGCCGCATTGAAGTCGGCCTTGCCGGCCGCCGAAAGCGCCTCTGCCATGGGTGTTTTTCCGCTCGGCCTGAAGTCTAGCACCCTTGCGGTTATCGCGGGTATGTCGAGCCTCGCCACGGGGCTGAGCTGCCTCGAGGCTTCGCATTCGCTTCCCTGGCCGAATACCCTCATGCCGAAGTCCACGCTGCTTATGCTGTTCACGAGATTCACCGCGGCTTTCTTCGCTATGTCCATTTTCTGCTGGCCGCCTATTTTTTCCTCCATCGAGCCTGACGTGTCAATGAGGAGCTCCACCGCGAGCTCGCTCTGCGTGGCCTTCGCCTCTTTCGCGAGGCCCTTGACATCAAGAGTTGCAGTCACGCTCTTCCTTTCGCCGGGCTCTATCCTGAGTTTTGCGTTGTCGAGCGACGCGCCTATGCCGGTTATGCTGGCCGTAGCGTCGATTGCCTTTGTCTGGTCATTGTAAACGGAAAACGTGTACGCCTGCTTTTCCTCCGTACAGAGAGATTCTTCGCCCTGTGTCTTGTCTACCCGCAGGTTGTAGCAGTCGCCGAGCTTCACGGCGAATTCCCTTTCAACCGAGTAGTCGAACACCGTGCTCGTGGCCTTGAGCTTGAACTTGTAGGCCCCGGCCTTTTCCGATGTCGGCGCGAACTTCACTTTCACCATTGCTTGCTTTCCCGCGTCGAGCGAGAGCCTGTCAGTGCCGAGGGACACGAATCCCGGGCCTTCAATCTTCAGCAGGAAGTTGTCCGAGAGCTTGCCCCTGTTCGAGAGCGCAATCGTTGCCTCGCCGGGGGTTTCGAGGCATGCTGCGTAAGCGCCTTCATGCATTTCGCCCTGCGGCGTGAAGGCCGTGTCCTGGCCCTGGCCTATGGTGTAGCGGCCGTTTTCCTCGTAGAAGAACGCCGGGTTGGGGAGCGAGGCCCTGACCTTGAAATCGTAAGAGCCGAATCCCGCGTCGCACGGCGCCCTCACCTTGAGCTTCACGTTGACCGGCTGGCCCTTCTGCACGACCAGCTGCCTCTGCTCGATGCTGTACCACGATTCCGGCAGGCCCGTGACTGCGAGGTCTATGCGCTCGGAGTTCTGGTTCGGCACTATCGTGCTGTTAGTGAGGAGGATGTCGTATGTTTTCTCTTCACATTGTGTCGCTTCCTGGCTTTTCCTCGGCATGATGACATTGACGAAGTGGCCCTGCGTGAGGTTGAGGCTGCATAGGCTCGTGGTGGTCTCTCCCTGGCTGCCCTTGAGCACGAGCTGCGCCGTGTATTGGCCGGGGTCGGCATAGCAGTTCGCGACTGCATACGCCCTCAGGCTTGTGCATTGGCCGGCTTCGAGGGAGAATGAATCAGGCACTGTGTTGAACCATTCCGCGCGGTCAGAGTTGAAGTAGGTGCTGTACGACTGGCTGGCCTGCGTGTCATTGCATGCCGTGTATTCCGCCATCGAGAGCTGGCACTGCGTGGACGTGATGCTGCAATTGCCCGTCAGTTGCGACGCGTGCGAGAACTGCAGAAGTGCCAATAAGAGCACGCCAATGGCTGCAAGCTTCAGGTCCATAACTTATGTTTCCCCCTTCTTGATGCCCCTGCCTTGCCATGCCCGGAATGGGGATTCACGGCAAAACACTGCTTGATTTATTACTGTTAAGCAGTGACACCAATATTATTAGTGCCACTAGAACTATTATAAGGATAACTCCGAGCATTGCGGGGCCTCCACTCGAGAGGATGCCGAATGCGGTTCCGAGCATGCCATTGCCGTTTTCCCCTGTTCCGGCCCGTTCCTGCACTGCCTGGGCCTCGCTGCCTATCCTTACGGTTATGGGCTTCGTAGCTATATGGCCGTCCGCCTTCACTTCCAGGGTAGCGCTGTAGACCTTGTCCGTGATGCCCGGCGCGGCCTCTATTTCCCTCTTTATTTCCCTCGTTTCGAGGGGCGCGAGGCTCCCTATGGCCAGCGGGAAGAAGTATGCGTCGCTGCCCGTGCCATAGAGGCTTACCTTCACGTTCTCAATCCTCGCATTGGAGGTGTTCTTCACCGTGAATATGAGCAGCTTTTTCTCGCCCGGCAGGAGGCTTATCTCGCGCGGGTATCCCGTGACCTGCAGCATGCCTTCCCGCGCAACGCCTGCCTGCGCGCCGGCTTCCACTACCTTGAAATTCAGCTCCTGCGTCGCGTAGGAGATGCCTGCCGCGTTGAGGCGTATAGTGTAATTGCCTGTTGCGGCATCTATGCCGGGGTTGATGAATACATAGAGCTTTTTCTCGCTGCCAGCATTTATCTGGAGGGCCGTGTCGGAAAGCCTGGCCTCTACGCTCCGCGGCACTCCTGAAAGCGAGAATGCCAGCGTCTGGCTCCTCGTGGAGTTGTTTTTCACCATTACTTCGAAGACCTGGCCTTTCTGCGCGGAGCATGCGCGCGCGCCAAAGCTGTTGTTCGCGACAATCATTTCTATGTCGCGCTGCGCGTACACGATGGCCTGCGCTGTCGCCTGCGCCGTGGCGTCCGCGTTCCATGCGCTTACATTGAGCGTATGGGTGGCGCTCTTCGCGTCGGAAGGCGGCGACGCCGTGAGGGTTATCCTCTGCGTCGAGCGGGCCGTGAGGAGCAAATAATTTGCCGAAAGCCTCGTGGTTATGTTAGCGTCCGAGCTGAGCATCACGTACGTGTCCTTGTCGGAATCGCTCTTGAGGTAAATGGTGTAAGTGGCTTCGCTGCCGGCGTTTATCTGCCTGGTGCGCGGCGCCACTTCTAGCGTGAACGCTTCCCTGCACTTGTCCAGCCTTACCGCGACTGCGCTCTCGGATTTCCGGCCCTGGCTCTCGGCGAGAAAGCTCAGCGTGTACTCTCCGGGCTGGGTGCTCTCGTTCACGTGGAGCTTTACATTCATTTCAATGGCCTGGCCCGGGTAAAGTGTCGGGTTCGGGAATTCGACTTCAGGCAGGAGCGTGTCGTTGTATGCCGTGAGTCTTATTGCCTGTATCGCTCCTGAATTGTTTTCCAGCATGATGCGGATGTCCTGCCCATAAGGCTCGTTGCACACGAGGTAGGGGCTGGCCCTTGTGACTTTCAGCGGGAGCGCGGAGTCGGAAACCGTGGCCATTATCGGCTGGCGCAGCGTGCCGCTTCCATAATCGAGCGCGAGCTCCATGCCGTAGCGGCCCGCGAGCGCGTCCTTCTTCGCGCCTATCGTGAGCGAAAATTTGGTGCTCTGGCCTGCCGCGAGGCAGAAGCCCGATGGAGGCAGAATTGCCGTGAGCTCTTTCATTGCCTGGCTCCCCATGTTGGCTGAAGCCGTGAAGCATTCATTGCCTTTGCTGTTGTTGGCGACGCTGGCCTGCACGTTCACTGCCTGCCCTCTCTGCATTGTGACGCTGTCCGTGTCTACCGTCAGCCTTATTTGGCCGGGCTGCGGCGTGGCCTGCATTGAGGTTACATTGAACGAGCTTTCGGAATGCATGCCGGTAGGGCTGGTGGCGCGTATTGTCAGCGTGCTTGTGCCGTATTGGCCGGCCTGCATGCTGCAGCTGACGAAATAATTGCTTTCGAGGTAGCAGTCTGCTGTCCTGTTGTTGGACTGGGAAATTATAGCGAATGCGAACTGGCGGCCATTGTATGGGGCGTCGCTCGCGTAGCTGCTGAGGTCTATGAACCTGGCGTGCGTGCCTGAATCCTGGGGGAATGTAAAGTCAGGCATTCCCGAAAAATTAGGGGCGTAGGCAGCGTGCACGGCTCCGCCTGAGAAAATCATGAAGGCCACTGCCGCTATTGCCGTGAAGATTATGTTCTTGTGCATTGGGTTCATCGCATCACTCCTTTTTTCCGCTGTTCAGGAACCTGACGAGCCTCGCTATGAATGCTATGAGGAGTATTGAAGCCGTGATTGCGAGCAGGGCGTCGAACACCATTTCCGCGTCGCCTTGCCTCGTGCCTGAGATGCCTCCGAGGCTGAGAAGCGCCGCGAGGTCAGTGCCGCCTGCTTTGTAGTCCATTCCGACTTTGCTGGTTATAGTGCTGCCATGGCAGCTGAATTCCAGCTCTGCGTCGCCCTTGAAGGCCACGTTGCCCTCAATCCTTGCCTTGAACTCCCTTTTCTCGAAAGGGCCGAGCGAGTATTCGCCTTTTTCCGCGAGCCTGATGCCTTCCGGCGCGCCTTTAACGCCAGTGAGGCTGATTGTCTTTTGCCTGTAGGATGTGTTTTCGAGCATGAGCGTGATGTCGCCGCCGCTTGCGGAAACCTGCCTTTCAATCGTGCAGGAGTCTTCCCTGTTGTAGAGTATTGCGAAGCTTTTTTCCGCGGTGCTGCCGCCGAGTTTCAGGGTTGCGCGGCCCGCGTATGTGGTGCCTTCGAAGCCTTTTTCAGGGTAAATCCTTGCGGTTATTTCCGCTTCGGAGTTCGCGTTCACGTAATCCGGCTTCTCCACGAATTCGAAATGAGTTGGCGCAGTGAAGTCTATGCTGAGGGGCTGTTTTACCGCGGTTTCGTTCTTTATCGTGAAAGTGAAGTCGTACGGCTTTTCGGCTATTGATATGGTGCCTTCGAAGCCCGTGACTGTGAATGCGCTGGCCGTGCTTGCCAGAAGCGCAAGTGCGATTGCGAAAAACCCAAGCCTCATTGTGTTCACTTGTTAACTTGAAGTTGTTATCTTACATATTTGGTGCTATCTAGTATATAAATGTTACTTTGGCCGGTTAAATAGTTATTTCTTGCGTACTATTGAAATGATGCCGAGTATTGCCAATATTATGAGGATTATGAAGCCTACTGCCGTGCCAGCTGTAGTGGCGAGGCCCGCGAGGCCCTGTGCCGGTATTTCCACGCCTTGCGTTTCCTTGTCTGCGGCTGCCGTGAACTCTATGGGCAATGTCCTGGTGCCCTGTTTAGAGGATATCACTATGCTTGCCGTCACTTTTCCGTCATATGCCCCTGTCCTTGCCTCGAGCTCGAGGTCTTCGCCCTGCTTCCAGTATGACTTGCTCACTGACGCAACAGTGACGCCGTTAGGCAGCCCTGAAGCGTTGACAGTGACGTCGTCGAGGCCCTGCCCTATGTTGCCGAGCGTTATAGTGGCTCTGCCCGTGGCTTTAGCGGGCACGTTGCGGGCTATTACGCTCATGCCCTCTTCCTTCGCGGCGGGCTTAACCTCTATGGAGATGAACTTGGACTTGGAGGTGTCGTTTGCCGCTGCCTTGAACTCCATGCTGCCGCTGCCCTCGTTCCTCGCGGTTATTTCGATGGGCGCGTCCTTGCTCTCGCCGGCTCCTATGCAGAGCTGGCCGCTCGTGCTGCCCATGAATACGCCGCTTGTCGAGGCGCTCAGGCTGAAGCAGCCGTACTGGCCGTTGTTCCTTATCGTTGCCGTGACGTTCCTCTTGGCCCCTTTCTCAAGTGTAACGAAGCTGTCGGAAAGCGTGATGTCGAGGCTGCCTGCATTGCCTGTTCCTTGCTGTGCCGTGGTGTAGACGTACGCCGCTCCGCCGCTGCCGGAAATGCCTGCATTGAACGCTTTGCTAATCGAGCTTCCGGAGCAGCTGGCGCCGTTCGTGAAGTTTCCGTAGACGTAGACCGTCACAGGCCCGCTCGGGTTGATGCTGGGCGAGTACTGCGCGTCTATAATGACAGATGCAGCGGCGCTTCCGTATGCCGGTATCGTGGCCGGCTTGCTCTCTATACGCGCGTTGAAATAGGCGTTGCTTTCGTTCACCGACATCGAGGAGACATTGAACGGGATGCCACTGTTGTTAGTGAGCGTTATGGGCAGGCTTGTCCTGGCGTTCGGCTGCACCATGACGTCCTGCGCCGAAACGCTGATGCTGCCGCATGTCGTGTAATAGTAATTGTCGTAGCTGGGCGCGTTGTAGGCGGTGTACCCGGTGCCGTAGTATGTGTCGTCTATCCGTATGGTGAAGTCGGCCTGCCTCGTGTCATAATATCCGCATCCAGTGCCGCCGGTGAAATGCCCGCGCACCCTTACCGTGCCGTTCGCGTTGACGCTGTAAGGCACGCTGAAGCTCTGCACCCTGGCCCGTATGGCGGCCGATTGTCCGGGCCTCGCGACAGAGTCGGTGCCTTCGGAATAGAGAGTCACGAAAGTGCTGTTGTCCGAGAGGTCCACGCCGTCAATTATGAAGTCGCTGTAGCTGTCGTTGCGCACGTAGAAAGTCGCGCTCCTGCTCTCGTTCTCGCCCATGTACACCGAGCTCGCGGAAACGCTTATGCCCGAGCAGTACCCTGTGCCCTGCTGGAGCACATCCACGTCGAAGGATGTCGTGTCCGTGGCCCCTGCCCTGTCCCTGACCTGCACGGTTATCGTGTTGGTGCCGTAGTAGCCGTAATTAGGCGGCTCGCACTGCAGCATGCTGCCGTTGATGCCGCAGCGTATAGGCTGCGTATCGGACTGGCGCAGTATCGTGAAGCCGAGGTCGTAAATGCTGTCATCAGGGTCAGTGGCGAAGTTCAGGAGGTCTATCGCTGCAGGGGCATAGCCCTGGTTCTGCCTTGCCGTGATGTCCGGAATGCCAGAGAGCACAGGCGGCCGGTTGTATTGGTAAGGGTAATAGTTCGGGTAATACTCCGGATAATAGTCATTGAAGCGGGCCACGGGGTACGGAGTGGCCGGATAATAGGGGGTGAAGCTAGCGGGCGGAGCCAGCACCACGAGGCCGATGCCTGCAGTGCCGATGGCGCCTGAAGTGTCCCTTGCCTGCACCGTGAGCGTGTAAGTGTTCGTATAGTTGTGGCCCGAAGGCGCGTCGCAGGAGATGTAGCGGCCGTTGTCAATGAAGCAGTACGGTCCCGTGACGACAGAAAGCGCCAGTTGTGCGTCGCTGTCCTGAATGTCGCTCACGTAGCTCCAGAGGTCAACGAGGTTCGTGCTCCTGCCCGAGTTCGCGGAAATGTAAATCGCGCCTATTGGGGTGAACGAAGGCGCGGTGTTGCCTGGCTGGGGCAAAGTGCCCTGCGAGGTTGTCTGCAATGGCACGTTTCCCGGGACGACATTGATTGTGACATAGCCGAGGTCGTAAGTGCCCGATGGCGTCTGCACATTGAGGGTGATTTGCTCCGTGCCGACTTTCTGAGGGTCGTCGCACACTATGATGTTGCCATGCGGCACGCCGCTGGATGGCTCGACAAAGAAGCGGCAGCTGATTACGCCGTTGCCTGTCTGGCCCATGCTGAACCTGAGCTGTGATTTGCTGCCGCTGTAAGTGACCGTGTCATCAAGCACTATGATGTGCGCATAGGCCGGGTGGCCGCCGGATTTAGCGTTGACGCTCATTGTGACATTCTGGAGGTTCGTGAATATAGGTGTCGTGCTCTTGGTAAAACTTTCCAGGGCCGCCGTGGCCAAAGCAGGCAGCATGAGCAGTGCGAAGGCCACAAATACAATGCCCAAGGTTTTCTGTTCCATCATCCCCACCAAAATTAATTTGTTACTATTAAGTAGTGACTACTTAGGTATTTAAATGTTTGTTTTGGTTAGGAAAACTGTATTAAGGGGTTTAGGTGCATATAGTATAGCGAACAGAAATCACTGGGGCGGTTGTTTTGGTTGATGAAACTATGAGAATGGGTTTGGGTGCTTCCGAGTCAAAAATCCTCTCGGACTTGGCAGCCGAAGGAAAGACCGTTTTCTTGATTGAAGAACTTGCCGAAAAAACAAGTTCAAAGGCGATGGCGAGAAAAATAGCCAGCACCCTTGCAAAAAAGAAGTGGATAGAGCGCCTGACCAAAGGGATTTACATGATACTGGAGCTTGCGGCCGGGAGCAGCCCGAAATGGTCTGAAGATTCGTTCTACATTGCCTCGAAACTGGCAAAGCCATATTACATTGGCTACCTCTCAATGCTCAACTATTATGGATGGACAGAGCAGCTGCCCGTTACCGTCATGGTGGCGACAACAAAGGCTACGAGAAACAAGAAAATCCTCGGCGTGAACTACGAGTTTGTCGTGCTCTCCAAAAAAAAGTTTTTCGGGTACAAGGAACTGAACATAAGAGGCCACACAATCATGGTTTCGGACCCTGAAAAAACTATTGTTGACGCGCTCGACAATCCCAAGTATTGCGGTGGCATTGACGAGTTAGCAAAGGCTGTAGCCAATGCTAAAATAGACTGGCGCAAAGCAATAGAATACGCTGGCAAAATCGGGAATGGCGCAGTGTTCAAGAGGATGGGCTTCTTAATAGAAAAAATGGGCGTTCCGGTGCCAGAGGAAACCGTTGAAGCAATCAGGGAAAAAATAACGAAAGGCTATGCCCCGCTCTACCCCGGTGCAGGACCAGAAGGTAAGTATGACACGAGATGGAACATAATAGTAAACTCCAGATTCTCCAAAGAAAGGGTGATTGCATGATTAGCGGGCAGGAGCTCCGTAAGGTGGCCGCGGCAAGGGCTGTCAAAGATGTGGCTTTCATGGAAAAAGATTATGCAATTACTTGGGCGCTCAAGGCGATATACTCCAACAAAGACCTTTCAAACATGCTCATATTCAAAGGCGGCACGTGTCTGAGTAAAATATACGGCGAGAATTATAGGCTCTCGGAAGACCTTGATTTTTCCACGCCTGTAAACCGGCAGCCAACGCCTGAATGGTTTGAGCAACATCTTTCAACAGCCTTTGAACAAGCAAAAATGGAAGGCGGGCCTGACCTGAGGGTAAAGACGGGCGATACTCATGCAACCCCTGGGCACATTATTTTTCAAATCCAATATAATGCAACACTTGGGCACGCCGGAAGGCTGAAACTTGACGTGTCATTATAGCAATCGGCGAAAGTCTTTCGGGTGTTTTCAGGCCAATGCGTATATTGGCTTGAGGGTGCAAACACTCTGGATTATACTTTTTGGCGTATTTCGGGTGAAATTGTTTATCCTCCTCATTAG
>JACQPB010000027.1 GCA_016202305.1 Candidatus Iainarchaeum sp.
CGGTTCCATCTGCTTCCAAAGCGCATCAGAGATGCGCCAACCATCATTTCTCGTTATCATTCCCATAGCGGAGACCTCCAAAAAGCCCCACAATGGAACAGAAACAGCAACCTACTATATTATCCTAACGGGATAAGCTCTAAGTCTATAAGGAAAGTGGTGTCAAGGCAAATCATCCGGAATCACTTCCCGCGGGAAGCGAATTCATTGTCAAGCATTGACCTTGTACGCCTTATCGCATTCGTGATTTCCTTGTATTCTGAGTCGCTTACGTCCTTCCATGCCCCTGCGAGGTCCATTATGCTTTTCCTGGGTTTTTTATCGGCCAGCCTGATGACCGCATCCGAGAAAGAGCCTCCCAGCTTTTCGGACTTCAGTTTAGTGTAGGCTTCATCCGAGAGCGAAATAACCTTGACCATGTATGCATATGCGCATGCGCATATTATAATGTTTCCGCTACTCTTTTCCGTTAAGCAACCCTTTTTTAAGTAATCGTGCGGGTGTTTGTTCATGAAAGGGGAAAACATCCCGCTTGCAATATTGCTGGCAAAAAACGGCGGCATGCATGGCACGATGTCCACTTCCACCGCTTCCCTCGCCGGCCAGGCCTCGTTTTCACAGCAGTCGGTTTCCCGGAAGCTGCGCGAGCTCGAGGCTGATGGGGTGATTTCCCGCAGGGCCTCCAATGCCGGCATGGAGGTTTCGTTCACTGAAAAGGGCAGGCGCGAGCTGGAGTCGCTTTATCTCGAGCTCAGGGGGCTTTTCTCCGGAAAGGGGAAGGCTTCGCTGCATGGCACGGTTGTTGACGGCCATGGCGAGGGCAGCTACTATACTTCCCTGCCGGGCTACAATAATCAATTCAGGGCCATTCTCGGCAAGGGGCTTTTTCCCGGGACGCTTAATCTCAGGGTTGACAATTCGCAGAGGAATTCTTTCACTGCCTGCGCGCCTGTGCAGGTCAATGGGTTCGTGACAAAGGAAAGGACGTTCGGCGGCATCGACTGCTGGCCGTGCACAGTGAACGGGAAGGTCGGTGCGCTCGCAATACTTCCCCACAGGACCAACCATCCGGGGAACGTGATAGAAGTGGTCGCGTCTTCGGGCCTGCGGAAGGCCCTCGGCCTCAGGAACGGCTCCGAAGTCCGGCTTTCGAGGGAATGAAAGGGGTGTGTTGCGGATGAAGGCCATTGCTGTTGTAGATACAATGTTTTCTCGCGGTGATATGGGCAAGACGGTTGTCGAGACGCTGCAAAAGAAAGCCCGCGCGCACAGCGGCTGGAAAATAAGAATAATCCGATGCACGGTGCCTGGCATCAAGGACATTCCTGTAGCGCTTCTCCGGCTTCTCGAGCAGGGCTGCGATGCGGGGATTGTCTTGGGCATGCCGGGGAAAATGCCGATTGACAAGCAATGCAGCCACGAGGCGTCGCTCGGGATACAGCAGGTGCAGTTGATGACGCGCAAAAGCGTGCTTGAGGTTTTCGTGCACGAAGATGAGGCAAAAAGCGATGAAGAGCTTGGCCGTATCATGCACTCCCGCGCTTCGAAGCACGCGCTGAATCTTCTCTGGATGCTCTTCTCTCCCGGGGAGCTTGCCGGGCGCGCCGGCTCAGGGGAGAGGCAGGGCCGAGGGAATGCTAATCCTGTCGAGGTGAAGCCGTGAGGATAGGCATTGTCGTGGCGGATTTCCACAGGCAAATCGCGCGGGAAATGCTCCTGCGCGCGCAGGCCAAGGCCAGGGGCCTCGGCATCGTTGAGGTCATTGCAGTCGTGAAGGTCACGGGCGCTTTTGATGTTCCTCTCCAGCTAAAGAGGATGCTGGCGCGCGAGGACATAGATGGCGCGGTCGTCCTCGGGGCGGTTGTGCAGGGAGAAACCTCGCACGATGAGGTCGTCGCATACACGGTTGCCGGAAGCATAATGCGGCTCTCCCTTGAATACAACAAGCCGGTCGGTTATGGCATTTCCGGGCCGCGCATGGGCCTGAAGCAGGCCAAGGCGAGGGCGAAGGAGTTTGCGGAGCGGGCAGTGGTGGCAGTTGCCCGGTTATAATGGCAAGCCAGGCGTTTCGTATTTAACGTTTCCCGAATACGGTATTGTCATGGTGCAAAGCCTTCTGGGGGCGCTGAATTCTCTTGCGCAAGGGCCCGTTTCGGGGCAGGTGCTCTCCCGCTACAATGACTTCAAGTCATTTTCCGCCAAGGGCGAGGAGGCATGGTTCTCGGAACTGTGCTTCTGCCTCATGACAGCCAATTCCTCGGCGCAGATGGGCCTGAAAGTGCAGGATGCGCTCGGCTTCGGGGGCTTCTACAACCTTTCGCAAAAAAAGCTCACAAAAGAGCTCAAGGCCCTTGGCTACAGGTTCTACAACAAGCGCGCGGAGTACATCGTGGAGGCGAGGAAGCATTTCGGCATCAAGGGAAAACTCGTGGAGATTGGCCTCATTGCATCCGAAGGAGATGGCAGGGTAACGGCCAGCGAAATCGCAATGGACCGGGCCAAGAGGGCATATTTGTCCGAAAACGTGAAGGGCTTCGGCCTCAAGGAAGCTTCACACTTTTTGCGCAACACTGGCCATGACAATTGTGCAATCCTCGACAGGCACATAATAAGGCTGATGTACGAGCATGCCATGATTACGGAAACACCGAAAACAATCACTGCGCGGAACTACTTTGCGATTGAGTCGGTGCTCGACACATTCGCGGAGGAAGCCGGGCTGAACCATTCCATCCTGGATTTATATCTGTGGTACATGAAGACGGGTAAGGTGCTGAAGTGAATTATAGCAAACAGCGAAAATAATTCGCTAAATATTCACGTTTGCTATCTATCAAACCGCGATAAAAGCCGAAAGACTTTTGATGACATGTTTGAAATGCCGCCTCTGACGTAATAGCTACGGAGGTGGCTTTGCCATGGATTCAACTGCTATTGATACGCATAAGGAA
>JACQPB010000028.1 GCA_016202305.1 Candidatus Iainarchaeum sp.
CCAATTTGAATTTTCATCTTATCCTCCATGAGTTTATTGTTGAATCTGATGGTCAATCTTGTTGATTGACAGTTGCAGAACTAGCAATGCTGATGCTTGTCAGAAGTGGCCTTTGATGAAGGGCCGCCGAGGGGACTCGAACCCCTCCCGGAGGCTGTCTGAAGTCTATTGCTTCCACAGGCCTCAATGCGAACCGCTACACTACGGCAGCCATAAGAATACCTCTCTGTTGCTTGTTTGCCCGCTGAAGAGTTGGAACTATTAAAACCAGAACTTACCTTACTTCCTATGAAGATAACCAACTCTCATGATACCTTTGGTAAAGGGCCCTATTATTTAAGACTTTCGCAGGGTGGGGGTGTGGGACAGACTTAAGCTAGCCTGTCCAGCAAAGGTTGCGCCTTAGGGACATGAGCATGTTTGCAGTGTCTATCCGGGCAGCCGTGAGCAGGGAGGTCTCCCGGCTAATTTAAGCCTTATGGCCTGAGTAGGATTTTTCCGCTTTCACCGGAATTCCTTCTGTTTATTTGCACAAAGTTCAAAAGTTTCCGGACTGTTCGGAGAAGCCTGCCGTACATCCGGAAGGTTTGCGGATTTTTAGGGCAAAAGTATATTAATGCCCTGAGCTACAGAATTGGACATGAGCGAATTCGCTTTTGTGGAGAGAAACAGGCATTGGATGGAGCCTTTGCTGCTTTGCATTATATTTGTGCTAATGATCCTTATTGCATTAAAAACTTTGAAAGTGATTTAGGTGCTGGAGCGGGGAATAACTTTAATGCTTACGGCAGCCACAATTACCATCGTGATATTCAACGCAATTACGCAGATGTGGACAATGTATGGATTCCTAGTGGGGGTTGATGTGGCTTTTCTGAATCTTTTGCTTCTGTGCAGTTTTGCACTCTCGCTGTATTATCTCTTATTTACGACGCTGCGGCTATCCAGAACATAAGCACATCTCATGGCTGCTTATAGGCTATGGTGAGTCCCTCCTCAAATACGGCTCCAGCTTCGGGTGCCTCACCGCCAGGTTCCCGAGGTCAAGCACATTTTTCCCAAGCGGGCCGTACTCCCTGAACAGCCTGTCAGTTTCAGCCACGCCCAACCTGACGGCGGCCTGAAAACGGACAACCCGCCCGTTGTTCGCCAACTCGCTGTTTATCCCACAAGCCGGTGGCTGCGAACATCAACCCAAGAGGAAATAAGGAGCATACTTGGCGCCAGTGTGCACCAGATAGGCAGAAGGGCATTTGACGACCTGAAAGCCGGTCTTCCTGAGCATGAGCGTGTCCTGGACCATATGCCCTCAGCCGACGGATACAGGCTCCATCCAGGCCCTGATCCGCTTGTCATGTGAATTTCTGTCAACCGGCTAATTCACAAACTATATAAAACAGGCCCAGCCAACTTAAGTGTAAAATGCCTGTTGAAGTATTGCTATCGAAAGAGCAGCCGATTGACGCATCTGGTGACACCCTTGTTGCCTTTGACTTTGAAGGCGCAGCGAATCTATCCAAATACTTCGGGAAGGGATTTGCGGATAAGGTGAATGCGCCGATAAAGGCAGGCGACTTTCAGGGAAAGGATGGCCAGGTATTCTTCGTCTACACAGGCTCAAGGCCTGCCAGAATACTGCTTGTAGGGCTCGGCGCCAAGGACAAGTTCCACCTGAACAAGTTAAGGATTGCAGCAGGCCAGGCTGTGAATGCCTCAAGAGGCGCAGGCGTTGAGGAGCTTGCCTTTCCTGTGTTTGGAAAGTACCTTGGCCTGGCAGAGGAGGACATTGTGGTTGCAATGGCCGAGGCAGGCATAATGGCCAGCCATAAGTTTGACAGGTACAAGTCAGAAAAGCAGGCTGTAAAGCTAAAGAAATTGGTGGTGGCCGCAGGACGGCAGGACAAGGTCCTTGAGGACGCGCTGAATTATGGCAGGATAGTGGCGCTGAACTGCATAACTGCAAAAGATCTCATCAACGAGCAGGCAACCGTCGCGACTCCAAAATATGTTGCAGAGAAGGCGGCGGAGCTGTGCAGGGGGCTGAAGGATGTTAGGGTGACGGTTCACGACAGAAAGGCCCTGCAAAAGATGAGTGCAAACGGCATACTTGCCGTCGGGGCAGGAAGCTCAAGCGAGCCAAGGATGGTCGTAATCGAGTATGTCCCAAAGGGCTATAGGAAAACATATGCGCTTGTCGGCAAGGGAATAACCTTTGACAGTGGAGGCCTTGACTTAAAGCCTGCAATCGGCATGGAGTGGATGAAGTACGACATGTCAGGGGCTGCGGCTGTAATGATGGCCACAATAAGCGCAGCGCAGCTGCAACTGCCGCACAGGGTGGTGGGAATAATGGCGCTGGCTGAGAACATGATAGGCCCCGAATCATACAAGCCGGGTGACATCATAGCCACCATGAGCGGCAAGACGATAGAAATCCTCAACACCGACGCAGAGGGAAGAATTGTGCTGGCTGATGCGCTGCATTACTCAAAGTCCTTCAACCCTGACTACCTAATAGACGTCGCCACCCTTACAGGAGCCTGCTTTGTTGCGCTGGGCTCAGAGGCCGCGGGCATAATGGGCACTGATGAAAGCCTTATCAGCTCCCTGAAGGCCGCGGGCGAAAAGACATTTGAAAGGGTGTGGCAGCTGCCGTTATACCCGGAATACCAGGAGTACGTCAAGAGCGATTTCGCAGACATGAAGAACGTAACCACCAACCAGCCAGGCAGCGGCGCTGGCGCCAGTGTCGGGGCAAAGCTTCTCTCAAGCTTCGTTGAGGGCTGCAAATGGGCGCATGTGGACATAGCAGGGACAGCGTGGACTGATTCTGATGCAGGATACAAGCCCAAAGGCGCAACAGGATTTGGCGTAAGGCTGCTGGTGAAGATGCTGAAGGATTCGGCAAAGTAAATCCGAGCATAAAACCAAACAAATAGCAGGCTGACTCATTAATGGTTGGCAGTTAGTGGTATGTGGTTGGCAGTTATTCTTAATCAGTACATATTGCAGAGCAGTTCACGAAGCCAGGCCGTACACGCCTCGATTCTCCCGAGAGGGGCTGCTGAATCTTGGGTGGCCACAGGCTGCTACTTAAGGTAAATGGTTAAATCCCTTCAACTTACGGCTTACAAAAGGTGCGATAGGCTTAAATAAAGCACAGCCTCATCGGCATCAATGCAGACCAGGACAAAGATTGTCGCAACCCTCGGGCCTTCCTCTGAATCGCAGCAGGCCATAGCAGAGCTGATTGAGGCTGGCGCAACTGTCTTCAGGCTGAACGCGAAGCACAGCGAACCTGAATGGCTTGAGGGAATTATTGCGCGCATAAGGGCAGTGGCTGGGCGCCGCAACGTTGGAATAATGCTGGACCTGAAAGGCCCGGAAATAAGGATAGGCGAATTTGAGGCAGGCCACGCGGAGCTGAAGGAGGGGTCAACGGTTGTTTTCTCCCCCGGAGAGCTTGGCAGCCAGCAGAAGATAATCCTCAACGATACCCGCGTACTCAGGAAGATAAAGCCAGGCCATACATTCTATATTGATGACGGCAAATTTGAGTTCAGGGCAACCTCAGCCTCAGCAGGCTCGGTAAGGGCAAAGGTTGTAAGGGGCGGGAAAATCTCAAACCACAAGAGCGTGAACCTTCCTGACGCAGACCTGGACCTTCCTGTCCTCGAGAAAAAGGACTTTGAAATGATAAGGCTGGGCCTGAAGAATCAGGTTGATTTCTTTGCACTCTCATTCGTGAGGAATCGCGGTGACATCCAGTCCCTCCGCAGGCGCATTGCAGGAAGCCGGGCAAAAATAATAGCAAAAATAGAGCGGCCACAGGCAATCGGGAACTTTACGGAAATCCTTGAGGAGGCTGATGCCATAATGGTGGCCAGGGGAGACCTCGGGATAGAGATACCGCTCACCGAAGTCCCCTTAGTTCAGAAGGACCTCATCAGAAAGGCAAGGGAGGCTGCCAAGCCTGTAATCACGGCAACGCAGATGCTTGAGTCAATGATAGAAAATCCCAGGCCGACAAGGGCAGAGGTCAGCGACGTGGCGAACGCAATCCTTGACGGAACAGACGCGGTCATGCTCTCAGCCGAAACTGCCATTGGACACTACCCTGTTGAGGCTGTCAGGGTAATGGCGCAGATAGACGAAAGCATAAACAGCAAAAACCTCAGGGGATTCAGGCCGGCACACCAGAAGCCGGGCAACACAACAGAAGCCGTAAGCCAGGCCGTGGACACACTCAGCAGGTATCCGCTTGACTTCAAAGCAATAGTGCTTCTTACAGAGACAGGCAGGACTGCCAGGATGATAGCCAAGTTCGAGCCAACCCAGCCAATATACGGCATAAC
>JACQPB010000030.1 GCA_016202305.1 Candidatus Iainarchaeum sp.
AAGCTCTTCCAGTACACGAACCCGTTCAAACAAAGGCGCACAATCCGAGCAAACCATGCCAAGAATACGTAAAACACCAGAAAAACCTGCTTTTTCAGGAAAGCAAACACTGCTTTATAAACGACCAGCTAAACACGTACATCGGTGCCAGTCCCGAAAAATACACAATCATAAAATTTTCCCCAGCCCCGCCACACTCACTACCTCCACGCCCCCGATGCCCTCAACGGCTTCCGCAAAATGCCCCTTCAGCGGCGGCGGCACGACAAGCACAACCAAAGCATGGGAGCGAAGCCTCGCGGAAACGAGCCGCCGCACCCTGTCCGCGCGCAGCCTCCTGCAGTCAACCTGTATCGCGATGCTCCGGCCACTGCGTTCCACCACGAAATCCGGGCGCCTCACGCCCCCATACCTTTTCGCGCGAATCCTGGCCCGCGCAAGCACGCCCTGCACGCCAGCAAGAAGCTCGCCGCGCCCGGCAGCGCCGCCCTGCGCATTCGCCGGAACACGGCCAGACATGCCAGCCTCGCCCGCAACGGTTCCGGAAGCTGTGCCAGCGCCCAGTGCACGGCCCCCTACACGCACCACGACAGGCATGCGCTGGCCCGAACTCACGCACAGGCACTCGAAGCGCCCGAGCCTCGACAACTCGCGGTTAAGCTCGACCTGCTTCGCATAATCCGGCCCGGCCATCAGGCCGATTACATACTGCGCCTCGCCCGGCTCCTTCTGGTAAAACGCGAAAGTCACCGCAGCATTCCCAATTATAGCCCTGTCGATGTCGCGCGCCATCTGGCTGGAAGCAATCAGCCCTATGCCGTACTTCCGCGCCTCCGCGCAAATCTTCCCAGCAAAACTCGGCTCCTTCGCCCCCGGCACGCAAACATTCTGCGCCTCGTCAATCAGCACGAAAAGCCGCACCCCGGAAACGAGGCCCTCGCGCACCATGTACGCGTACAGCTTCCGCAGGAAAACCTCTATGTAAACCGCCTGCGCCTCTCCGCTGCGCAGGCCCGCAAGCCCGAAGCACGAGCTCCGCGAAAGCACGCGCGAAAACTCCACGTTCAGGCCCCTGTCGAAAACGCCCGCCAGCGCCAGCATTTCAAGGCGCCTCCTCATTCCCACGAGGCTCCTGTCTGGAAACCTCGAAGCGCGAATCCACGAATCCGCCTCGGCCGCGACATCCCGCATCGAAGGCACCTCGGAACTCGAAACACGCGCATCCATGGAAAAGCCGAAAGCCGCATAGGCCCGCTCCGCGCACTTCGCAAGGTAATACGCCTGCACGTCCCCGAGCTTCATCACACGGTCGATGATTGAAACGTTCTCCGCAATCTTCTCCCGCGGAGACTCGCCATCCAGCCCCCACACCCCGAGGCCCGTGTCCAAAGCGCTGAAGACATCCCCGCCGAGGCCGCGCACCAGCGAAGAATACTCGCCGTGCACGTCCAGCACCACGACAGGAAAGCCCTTCGACACAATGCCGGAAACGAGCACACGGCAAAGCGTGCTCTTCCCGTAGCCCGAAACACCTGAAATGCTAACATGCGGGTTGGCCTCGAGCAATGGGTCGAAAGAAAACTCGGCGTCCGCATCCCTCCACACGAACTGTTTCTCCCGGCGCTCCGAAAGGGAATTCAGCGCAAAACCCTGCCTGAAAAAAGCCGCGGCCTCCCACGGCGAAACCTCCGCGGCCTCGAGGCGCCGCACAACACGCCCGACAGCCAAATGGCCCGCGCCGAAGCGCGGCAAAGCCGCAGCCGGAAAAAGCCGCGCCGCAAAACCTTGTGGGTCACGTGACCATGCGAGAGCCAGCAAGCCGGCCCACACTATGAGGCCCAGCACCCAGAAGTAAAACGCGAAATCCACGAGCACCTGGAAGCCCGGGACGAAAACCCGCACCCACGCCGCGCCGAGAAAGGCGAAAAACATCACGGCCGCGAACTCGGGCTTCCACGCGAAAAAACGGAAGGCCACGAGGAAGAAAAAAAGGCACGCGAAAAAGGCCGGTGCGAAAAAGCCGTGCAGCGGCGCAGGCGAAAAAAACAGCGCAAGGGCAGCGAAGAACGAAACAGCGAACAGCGCAAGCACTGCCATGAAGAGCCATCCGGGAGGACGGCCTGGAAAAAGCGAGTCAAGAAAGCCAGGAGAAGACAAATTAGGCATCGGCACCCCAAGCAAATAAAGGCGGCAAGGAAGCATAAAAGCATGACGGTGAAGCGGTACGCGCACGACGGGCGCGAAAAGGCCGGAGTTGGCCATGGCACATTCGGATTTTTTCCGGTTTCCCGCAAGAAACCCCCAAGCGGAAAATATTAAAACAATGAAAGCCAATGCCTTATTCATGGGCATGCTTGGTAGGAAAGGCCGGAAAATAAGGAGCATGGTGCTTGCGGCTTACATGGCTGAAGTCGACCGGAAATTGCCGCTTACTGATGCGGCAACAATCCTCTACAAAAAATTCGGGGCCACGGATTGCAGCTGGGACCACATATACAATTGGATAGTCAAGGCCACCAAAGCCAAAGGTGTGGAAAGGCGGGGCGGATGGCACGCCGAGAAACGTGCTACTGCGGAACAAGCGGTAGCAAAGGCCTGTGAGGGCATAAGGAGAAAAGTCAGCGCAATAAGCGCCCCGGAACTCGTGAGGCGGATTAATGCCCACAGAGTGAAGCCGCTTTCAGAAGCAACCATAAGGCAGGGAGTCATACTTTTCAACTCCACATCCAAACAAAAGCTTTCAATAGGGGAAAACATGATGGCGGCCAGGAAGCTTGCAGCACGCCAGAGAATAAAACAATGGCAATGGAGAATGCAGAAGCGCGCCCACCCATAAAGGCATGGAAATGCGCCTGAATAAGGCGACCTTGCCTCTGAATTGAACTTGTGTTACAGTAGGGGTATGTCAGTTCGCGGCTGTTTTTTCATGCCGTGAGTATTATGCACTAACATGTTAATAATTTTTTCTTTGGAATGGAAAAGTATTTAAACTACGGTTGTAGTATATTGTAGTATGCTGTTTGTGGATGCCTCGACACTTATTCTTGCGGCAAAAACCGAGCTGTTGGATATGTTCATCGAGGCAAGCCATGAGCCACTTGCAGTATCAGTGGAGGTTGAGAAAGAGGCTACATGCAAAAATACCTTTGATGCGCTGCTCATAAGGCAGAGAATCGACGAGAAAAAAATTCTGGCAAAAAAGGTTAAGGATTCCGGACTGGTGAAAAAGATGGCGCTGGATTTCAACCTGCATAAGGGGGAAGCCGAAACGATAGTTCTTTGCATGGAAAATGGTGGGAAGGCCATTGCAACCGATGATTACAGTGCAATGAAAGCCTGCGCAGTGCTGGGAATAAGTTACATTACAATCTTGGGGGTGCTCCTCAGGCTGTGTGAGCAAAAGAAATTAAGCAAAGCGGAAGCAAAACTAAAACTTGAAGATTTGGCGCGCTATGGCAGGTATTCAAGGGAGATTATAGGCGATTTTGCCCAAAGGTTGGAGGGATGGAAAAATGCAAAAAGTCTTGAGCATGAGGATAGATAAGGCAGACCTTGATTTCGTGAGCCTTGAGGCTAAGGAGAAAAAGGCGGACAAAACTGCAATAATAAGAAGCCTCATAGGAAAGGGCAGGCTTCACCTGGCGATGGAGCAATATCGAAAAGGCAAAGTATCAATAGGCAAAGCCGCGCAAAAGGCAGGTATCACAATAAGCGAAATGATGGACAAGCTCGCGGAATTTGGGGTAAAAAGCCCTGTAACAAAGGAGCAATACCTGCTCGGATTAAAAAACGCGGAAAAAATATTGTGAAGCCGCGGTTATTGTGTTGCATAATTGTAACGAAGTAAAACATTTTCGTTACATGCATGTAATGGTTTTGAACCGGCAAAATGCCGCTCTTCACAATCGGGCTGCTGTAAAAATAACCGGTTCTTCCAGCCGAAAAAAGCGCTTCCGTTGCATGGCATAGTCAGTGTTGCCAGCATCGAGAAAACCTGACCTGCCTGCTTTTCCGGAAATCCCGGCACGCACATTAATATCCGGCCGAGCACCACACTTTTCCCATGCAGCCGTGGATTTTCCACCCGCTCGAAGGCATGGAACACGGGCTTTCCGCGAGGCTGTCGTCATGGTCCTCTGAAATCGAATCGGCGCGGGAAGAAATGCGCATGGCAAAGGACTACTTCACGTCCGACAAGATGGAAAAACTCCGGAAAAGCCTTTCCTCGAAAAGAGGCATGATGCCGGTCGCCAGGATGGCCGCCACGCTGTCCGGGCTGCTGCGCGCCGCTTCCGGCAAGCGCCTGAAAGATGAATGCGAACGCATTTCCTCCCTGTCTGAAAAGGCCCTCAAGGAGCTGGAGGCGTACAACGAGACATTCATAAGGAAACAAATGGAAAAGCACGGGGCGCTGCTTTCCAGCGGCATAGCCCTCGACGATAGCCAGAAAAGGGCCGTCATAACGTGCGACAGGCACAACCTTGTCATTGCCGGGGCCGGAGCGGGAAAGACCGAGGTGCTGACGAAAAGGATTGCATACATAGCATCCGAGAACGGATTGCGCTGCGAAAGGGTGCTCGCCCTCGCGTTCCAGAGGAAGGCCGCGGCCGAGATAAGCAGAAGGCTCGCGCAGAACTTCGGCATCTCCACGAACGTGAGGACTTTCCACTCCTTCGGGAACGACATACTCGGCCAATGCGGAATCGCGCACGAGCTGATTTGCCGCGGCGGCGACTACGACAAGTGCATGGCCGGCATAATCTCCGGGATTTTCGCGAAAAGCGCCGGCAGCGAGCCGTTCTGCACCCACCTCGCGGACTTCATGGCCTGCTGCCAGGACGGCGCTGGCACAGGCAAATGGCCCGGCGCAGCGGAAAAATCGCATGGCGGGAGCCGCGGCACGCTCTACAGGACACTCGACGGCAGGCAGGTCAGGAGCGAAGCCGAGAGGGAAATATACAACTTCTTCTTCACGCACACGCTGAACGGCAAAAGGATTGACTTCAGGTACGAGGAGCCCGCCAGATGGATGAAGTACACCAAGGAAAGCGGCGAGAAGCCCGCGCCGGACTTTTTCTTCCCGGAGCACGGCATTTACCTCGAACACTGGGCCACTGACTCGGAAGGCGCCGTGCCTGGATGGTTCACGGTATCCTCTGAAGAGTACGATAGGGAAAGGCGCCTCAAGAAAAAAGAATTCGGATGCCAGCACAGGTACACGCTGATTGAAACATTCCACCACGAATATGCGTGTGGAAAGCTCCGGGATGCCCTCAAGGGGCGCTTCATCGCGGCCCTCAGGCAAAAAAATCCCGGCACGGAGTACACGCTGGAAAAAATCCCGCATGAAACAGCCATGGGCATGGCATGGGAAAACATGCGTGAAACTGCCATGCACCTGCCGAAGGCAATCGCCGCATTCATACAGACGGCGAAAGCGTACGGACGCACGCCCGGCACCATAGAAGGCGAACTGGAAACCAGGCGCCTTTCACGAATGCAGGCAAGCTTCGCAAGAATGGCGGTGAAGGTTTACAATGACTACGAGCAGGGCCTCGCACAGACAGGGACAATCGACTTCAACGACATGATAAACAAGGCAATCTGGCTCCTGAAATCCGACGCGACGCTGCTCAGGGGAGCTTACGACCACATATTCGTGGACGAGTACCAGGACATCAACGCGCAGCGCTTCACCCTCCTCAAGCTGCTGATGGACAGGAACCCAGAATGCAGGCTGTTCTGCGTCGGGGACGACTGGCAGAGCATAATGGGATTCACCGGTGCCAGCACGCGATACTTCACAGGCTTCGCGGCCCATTTCCCCAATCCGGCAATAACAAGGCTGAAAGTCAATTACCGGAGCGCCCGGCCCATAGTGGACGCGGGAAACGCCATAATTGCGCACAACCCGCCCGGCTCGCAGATACCGAAACAGCTCGAGGCTATGACAGATACGACAGGCAGGGTAACAGTACGCCTGCTGCCGCGGACAATACGCATGGACCAATATTACAGGGAAGCGGCAAAAGAATGCATCCGCGAGATAAGGCGCCTCCTGGACAGCGGAACAAGGGAAGACGAAATAATCGTGCTTTACAGGATAAGGAAGCCGCAGACACTCGGGCCTCTGAGAAGGCACGCGAAGGCGAACAACATACAGCTCGACTTCTCCCGCGCATGGCACGGCGGCGTGAGATGCATGACCGTGCACCAGAGCAAGGGCCTCGAGGCGAGGAAAGTGCTCATCCTCAACGCCGACAATGGCCTCTTCGGGTTCCCGTGCGAACTCGAAAACCCCACGCTTATCGAGCCCGCGAAGCCTGAATCCGCGGAACCGAGGCCGCGGGAAGAGGAGGAGCGCCGCCTCTTCTACGTCGCCATTACGCGCGCGAAGGAAGAGGCAACACTCTTCGCGATGAAAGGCACTGCAAGCAAGTTCATAGAAGAGATACGGCCGTTCGTGGAGGAAACTGAAGTTAAGGCGGATTACTAACAAAATGCATACGTTTAAGATTTATGGGCCGACAGAATGTAATCTGGTCTGAACTATGATTGATTTCAAGAGCAGGAATATTGCCCTCGCCTTCGCAACCATTGCCTTGGCTGCAGCGCTGCTCTTCATTTACTCTTCTTCAACCGGAAAAAACGACGACTGGGTTTTCACTTACAGTTCCGCGGAATCTCTCACATGGTCCGTGCTTGCGGCAGGCGGGATTGCCTTTATCGCCTGGCTCGGCACTTCACTTTACCTTATAATAAAAGGCCGGGCAGATGAAAAAGGCGAGAACGCGAGCCGCAAAGCCGGCCTTCTCCTCCTCTCCGCACCTTTCCTGCTGGCAGGTGCAGGCCTCCTGCTCCTTTCCGCCTGGCCTGCCGGCACGATAGGAATCCCAATCATCGGGCTATTGATACTTATAGGCGGCTTCGCCTATGCGTGGAAGAAAAACGTCAAAATCGCGGCCATCGGATTTGCACTCCAGGTGCTCGTGTTCGGAGCATTCGGATTCTTGGCACTTTCCAGCATCGGGGCAAGTTCGCCTGGCGCATACCAAAACATCGGCATTACCGGCCTTTCAGGCGGCACCCCACAAATGATGAAAGAAAACAACATAGGCCTCAGCGCCGGCGGCGCGCAGGACATAGAAAACTTCAGGGAAAACATCATGGACGGTTACTTGCCCCTCCCCACAGACATCACTTACGAGGGCCTGTTCTCCGAATACTTCTTCGACACGGGGCAGCAGAAAGAGTGCGGGAAGCTCTTCTGCCCGTCTTACAGCTACGCCATCTCACGGGACCCGGTATCGCAGGAAGAGAAGGAATTCCTGCAGGTGGGCCTCAATTCAGGCATCAAGGAATCCGACTTCAAGCGCAAAAAGCTCAACCTCGTCATTGTCCTCGACATTTCAGGCTCCATGAGCTCCTCGTTCGACGCTTATTACTATGACCAGTTCCGCGACGGCAAACCTGCCGAAAAACAGCCCGACGAGGACGCCGGGAAAAGCAAAATGGAAGTGGCCACCAAAGCCGTTGCCGGCCTGCTGGACCACCTCAACCCTGATGATAGGTTCGGTATGGTGCTCTTTGATAGCACGGCTTACCTCGCGACGCCGCTGAAGAAAGTTGGCCAGAAGGACGTGGAATCTCTGAAAGGCCACATAATGGAGCTGAGGCCCATGGGCGGGACAAACATGTCAGCAGGGATGAAAATGGGCACGGAGCTCTTCACCGAATACCTCGGCGCCGACCAGGACGAGTACGAGAACAGGATTATATTCCTCACTGACGCCCAGCCAAATCTCGGCGACACCTCGGAGGATAGCCTCGCTGGCACGGCGAAGAAAAACTCGGAGAAAAAGGTTTACATGACCTTCATAGGGATAGGCGTGGACTTCAACACCGAGCTCGTAGAGGCGCTGACGAAAATCCGCGGGGCAAACTACTATTCGGTGCACTCCGGCGCGGATTTCAGGAAGAGGATGGATGAGGAGTTCGAGTACATGGTGACACCGCTCGTCTTCAACCTGCTCCTCACGCTCGACGCCAAGGGCTATGAAATAGAAAAAGTCTACGGCTCGCCTGAAGCGAACGAGGCGACTGGCCAGATAATGAAAGTCAACACGCTGTTCCCGTCGAAGAAAGAAGGCGGTGAAACAAAGGGCGGCATAATAATCCTGCAGCTCAAAAAGCTCTCGCAGGACGCGCAGCTCACTCTTAAGACATCTTACGAGGACAGGCAGGGGAGAAAGGACGGCGACGAAGTGCAAGTGGCCCTGCCGGACAAAAGCGCGGACTACTATGAAAATACCGGAATAAGGAAAGGCATACTGCTCTCGCGCTACGCCAACCTTATGAAGGGCTGGATAAGCGACGAGCGCAAGAGCGCGGAAAGCAAAGAGCCTGTAAAGCCCTCTGTCAATGAACAGGACGGCATAGCCGTTCCGGAAGCATACAAGCTCGGCCAATGGGAAAGGCAGTCAGTGGCCTTGAGCGTTTCGGAAGAGTACAGGGCAATATTCACGGAATTCAGGGCGCACCTCGAAGCCGAAAAGCAAGCCCTCGAAGACTCCGGCCTCGACCGGGAAACTGAAATCCTCGACAAGCTGATTGGGGAATAAGCGGCCCTTTCCCGCGGCATGGGGAAAAGGCGGATGACCGCTAAAATCCGAAAATAATGCGGGGGGCAGGATTCGAACCTGCGAAGGCACTAAGCCACAACCGTCTGAGGGTTGCACGTTTGACCGCTTCGCTACCCCCGCGAGGAAGACGAGAGAGCCTCTAAAGTCTTCAGCCTATCTCGCCTTTTTGGTAAGTAAACCTGCATTAGAACGTCTTTAAATCTCTTTACTTGACCATTGCAATGCCAAAGCCACGGGCTACGGGTAACAGAACTAACGCTTGAACAGATACAGTGCCGCTTCCGAAAAGCCACGTGGCCTGTTGTACCTGATAATGCCGCCGATGTCATAATCCCTGTCTTTTATCCTGACGGTATCACCAAGGGATATATCTGACAGCCTTGCCACATTAAGTTGGAATATTTTATCCGGAGTTCCGCGATAACAGCTAAGGGGGATGGCAATGCTTTCGTTTCGTGCCACTTCGAGCTGCAATATCTCATCCGGAGCCCTTCCGTGAAACTTCTCAAGAGCGTTAAACCAGGAAATTCGATTTCCTCGCTTGAGCCGCAATGCTCTCTCTGGGAACGGCGCCTCTTCGGTCCAAACTCGCAACCTTGCAAATTTCGTGCCTGGATATGGAAGCAATGGCCTGACCAAAAAGTGAAGCACCTGTCTTGGCATTGTAAACGAATAGCATTTTCTCATATATATTATTTCCTCTGCGCAAGCCATTCCCCCAGCTTCCTCGCGGCCTGCGCCCTGTGCGAAATCCGGTTCTTTTCCCCGTGAGGGAGCTCCACCAGCGCTTTTGAATGGCCATCCGGGACGAACAGCTTCTCGTAAGGGAGCCTGTCCTTCTCCTCCGACACGAGGTGCTCGAGCAGCCTGCCCTTCAGCTCGCCTGAAAACACCTTCGCGGCCCTGCCGTCGTAATAGCATATCGCGGTGCGGAACCTCGCGGCCTTCGAATCCGCGGCCCTTATCAGTGCGAGGAGGCCACGGAACCCTATCCCGAGGAAAACGCGCTTCGCGAAAACCCCCGGAAAATCGTCATAAGCGTCGAAGTAGATGCCTGTGTCCTCGGCAATGAGCGGCCTCCTGGCATTCGAGTACGCCTGCCTTGCCTTGTGCTCCGCTATTTTCTCCAGCGAGCCGAGGTCCGGCTCCTGGGCCTCGATGTCGAGCTGCGACACTTCCACGCCGTACTCTGCAAGTATGTGCGAAATCTCATGCACCTTGTGCCTGTTGGTTGTCGCTATGAGCAGCTTCATGCACGCTCACTTTTCGTCCTGAAGTTCGACAAAGGAAAGGGCTATCCTGAAACCCGCTTTGGCGTGCCCCTTCACCAGCGTGCCCTGTATGGGCGGCTTGTCGAAAGTGGCCACCTTGAACGCGCCGAACAAGTCGCCGTAGCTGAGCTTGAAGTTGCCCGAAACCCTCATTATGCGCCTTCCCGCAAGGTCTGCCGTCTTATAAGAGCTGCGCTCGAAGAAGTTCACTACGCCGTCCTTGAACATTCCGTCGGCTTCCTCTATGCTGACTTCCTTGACCTTGTGCTCCTCCATGGCCTGCTTTATGCACGATAAGACAGCGTCGCCTTCATCGAGCTCCAGGGTTATGAGCTTCCTGACGCCCCTCTTCCTGAAAATCTGCGCATCCACACGCGGCATGCAAACACTAAGCCGCGCGAAATTAATAAGGGTTTCGCGCGCCGGGCCCAAAAGCCTTTTTAAGGCGCAAAGCGTTCCTCTAGCATGGATGAAGTCTTCGGCATTATCGGCCTCGTGCTGATAATAATAGCGTGGCTCCCGGAAGTCGTCCAGACAATAAGGACAAGAAAATCCGGGATGAAGAAGGAGTTCATAGCGCTCTACTTCTGCGGGTCAGCGTTCCTCGCAATATACGCCTGGCAGCTCAACTCCGTGCCTTTCATGATACTCAACGGACTCGCCGCGATAGTGCCCCTAATCAACTTTTACTTTGCCTTGAAGGGCAAAGAGCGCTTCTGAAGCCGATTTCTCTCAGCAATCCTTTAAATTGTTTTTGGATTCCTTTCGTAACATGGAAAAGCTGGAATATGACGTCGTAATAGTGGGCGGGGGCCCCGGAGGCAGCTCCACTGCCCTTTTCCTCACAAAGAGCGGAGTAAAGAAGGTGCTGCTCGTGGACAAGGCCAGGTTCCCGCGCGACAAGATATGCGGCGACGCCTTCTCCGGAAAGAGCATGGGCATTGCGAGGGAGCTCGGCATAGTGAATGATTTCGACAAGGTGCCGCACGAGGCCGTTTACGGCGTCCTTTTCAGCAGCCCCAAGGGCACGATGCTGGAGATACCTTTCCCAGGCACTGAAAAAGGGAAGGCCACAAAGCCCGGATTCTGCGTGCGCAGGCTCAACGGCGACAACGTGATTTTCCAGAACGCGAAGAAAGCCGTTGACACGATTGAGGAATTCACTGTCTCTGACATGATATGGGAGGACGGCTACGCCGCCGGAATAATCGGCAGGAAGAAAGACGGAACCGAAATCGAGGTAAGGGCAAAAATGGTGGTGGGAGCCGACGGCACGAGCAGCGTCATAGCGCAGAAGACGGGCCAGGGAGCTTCACGGCCGGAGCACCAGGTAATCGCGACGCGCGGCTACTACAAGGGCGTCACCGGAATGACGGGCAACATAGAGCTGCACTTCATCGACGAGGTGATGCCGGGCTATTTCTGGATTTTCCCGCTGGAAGACGGCTGGGCAAATGTCGGGCTCGGAATACTCACGAGCGAGAAGCAGAAGCGCAAGATGGACCTCAAGAAGCTCCAGGAAGACGTCATCGCGAACCATGCGGTCTTCAGGGAGCGCTTCAAGGGCGCGAAGATTGACGGCCAGGGCATAAAGGTCTGGACTCTCCCCCTCGGCTCCGCCCGCAGGAAAAACCATGGCAACGGGTGGCTCCTCGTCGGCGACGCCGCTTCCCTCATAGACCCGTTTTCGGGAGAAGGAGTAGGCAACGCAATGACCTCCGGCAAGTTCGCGGCAAAGCACATATCACGCGCCCTCAGGGAAGGGGATTTTTCAGAGGAAAACCTCAAGGCCTACGACACAGAACTCTGGGAGACGATAGGCCCGGAAATCAACACATCCTACAACCTCCAGAAACTCGGCAAGCACAAGTGGCTCCTCAACATGGTCATGGACAAGGCCGCGACAAAGCCGAACGTAAGGCAGGCAATCTCGGGAATGCTCTCCAACGAGGAGGCCAAGAAAAACCTCATCTCGCCTCTCGGCCTCATAAAGCTCATACTGACGTGAGCAATGAAATCCTGGCAACGCCAGCCAAAAACCCGGACAATCCCTTTACACCGGCAAAAAGCCCATTATGAAGAATTGTAGCCACAAAATCACACCTATTTAAAATATGTAGCCACCCAATCCAGTGTATGTTTCTCGAAGTGAGGGAAGTCGCTGGAAAGAAAAAATATTACTTGGTCCACTCGTTCAGGCAGGGCAAAAAAGTCGGGAAAATCAGGAGGTATTTAGGCACTAATCTCAGCAAGGAAAAACTCGAGGAACTGAAGCGGATTGCTGAAATGCAAATAATTCAGAGAATGAACGCCTTCAAAAAAATCAATGACCCTCTCCTTGAAGTGCTCTCGGAGGAAGAAATACAAAAAATAAAAGAACTGCAGGAGAACAGCCAGTTCAAAATATTCCATCTTTCTGAAGATGAATGGCGGAGATTCTCCGAAATTTTCACATACAACACAAATGCGATTGAAGGCTCCGAACTCAATCAGAAGGAAGTCAGGGAAATACTGGAAAAAGGCAAATGGCCGCAAGACAAAAGCAAGGATGATATTTCAGAAGCGTATGGCGTAGAAGAGGCAATTCAAGCCATCAGAAAAACCAAGGAACATGTTTCCATAGAACTAATAAAAAAAATCCATGAAATCGTCTTCAAAAACTCGAAGCATTACGCGGGCCAACTGAGACCCAAAGGGGTAGAAGTAGTTGTTAGCGATGGGTTAGGCAATATAGTCCATGAAGGCGCGCCGTCTGAAAAAGTCGCAGAGCTGCTAAAAGAGCTTGCTCAATGGTACAATAAATCCCGGAAAAAATACCCGCCGTTATTGCTGGCGGGAGTGGTGCATAACCAATTTGAAAACATCCATCCTTTCCAGGATGGCAATGGCAGGGTTGGCAGGATACTGATGAATAACATACTCATAAAACACGGTTTGCCGCCAGTAAACATTGACCTGTCAAAGAGGAAAGAATACTATAAGTCACTGCAGGAATATGAAAAAAACCACGATATAAGGCCGACAATAGAGCTTTTACTTGAAGAATACAAGGAACTTAAAAAACAGCTCAGGTGACCACAAAACCGGAAAGCGTGGTCACCCAGCGATAACCCCAAAGTGGCAGGAAAACGGTAAAAGTGACACTGAAGCAAAATGAAATGTCGGGCGCTCAGCGTTGAGTTAATTCGTCATCTTCCTTTTCAGGAATAAGTTGGTGTTAACTTCCTCATTGCGCCCGGATGAATTCTGGTTCGCTTGTTTTTAATAATCCACTTGGCCGGATAACGGGAAGACGGGCCTGTGGGAACACGATGGTGTTATTTGCAATAACGCGGTTTAACACCCGCTGAAAACAACACCGCCAATGTTCGGTAAGCAAACCGGCGCCGCGCCGCAATTCTCACGCCCTTCGCTTTTTAACCTCTCGCCCGCATCATCGGTTAGGTTAGTGAACGGACGAATTTGCGCAGAAAGCATTTTATTCCCGGCTCTACATCGTGGTTTGAATGGAGGGAAAATACCTCACAGGGGCGATTCTCGCCAACGCGTACAGGCTGCTGCGCGTCTTTCCGAATTCGGACCCGATAATGGGTTTCGTGCTGCCTGCTGCGAAAAACGAGCCATTCTGGAAAGCGCCGCTGTTCGCTTTCGCCACAATGTTCACCTTCGACATGCTGACAAGCGGCATCGGCGCATGGACATGGGTCACGAGCACGACATACGCATTGATAGCCTTCGCATTCACCATGCTCCTGAAAGCCGAAAAGCCGGGCCTCGCGACATACACGAAATACGGCCTGGCGGGGGTGCTGGCATTCGACTTCATCACCGGGCCGGCCATGGGCTCCGCGCTTTTCCACCAGCCATTTTGGCTCACGCTCCTCGCGCAAATACCTTTCACCGCAATGCACCTTGTGTCCGTGTCGTTTTCAATCCTCATAATCACGCCGTTCTTCGACAGGCAAGCAATGCTTGACCTGCAAGGCATGGCAAGCTCCGTGCGGAATGCGTTCCTGCAGGCGGTGAAGGCATGGGGCGCCCAATAGCAATCACGCTAGCGCTGCTGACCCTCATGGCCATGGCCGGTTGCGCCCAGGAGCAAAGGGCCACTACGCAAGTGCCTGCGGGAGCGGCAATAACCGTTTACGGCCCTGACGGCGAAGCTGCACTCAAGAAGGACATTGCAGGCATGTCCGGAGACCCGCTGCTGGCCGCAATGCAGGAGGGCGACATAGCGATTGAAACCGCGCAGTACAGCTTCGGGGCGTACATAAAGTCCATAGCAGGCATTTCCCAGGACGAAAAGCACTACATCGCAATCTACGTTGACGGCAACTATTCGCAGAAAGGAATCTCTGACCTGCGCCTCGGCGACGGCAGCCTCATAGAATTCAGGCTGGAAGAGATAAAGCCTGCATGAAGCAGGAGCAGGCTCCGCGCTTTTGGCACGGACGCAAGGCCCCTCAAAATAGAGGTTTTAAACCCAACCAGCCACAATCACATGGCCGTATGATGATAAGAGTCATCTGAGCTGTGAAAAAGATGCTGAGACTGGTTCGAACTGACGGACGCAAAACACAAACAGTTAGGGAATAAATATTCCCTAACTCGGTGTTTTGAATATGGGAAGACATGATAAAGAAAAAATTCAGCAGCTCAGGACTTTGGTGAAAACCAACCAGTGGCCAGCAAAGAAAAAAGAGGCATACGAGGGGTACCTGGAATATCTCAATGCCAACGACAAAGCAATGAGAACCCAAACCCTGTACGCCCTACACATACACAGGCTTGGGGACTTCAGGCCGCAAAAGAACTTCAAGGATTACACTGAAAAGGACATGGTCGAGTACAAGACCTGGCTCAAAGAGCAGGACTACGCCCCATACAACATACACAACATGCTCCTTACTGCCAAACCTTCCTAAAGTGGTGCCTCAGGCTCGAGAACGGGGAAAAACCAGCTTGCATGAAATGGTATCGCGTGGACAAGCACAACATTGTGAAAAAACTCAATCCCCAAGAGATTTTAACGCCAGAGGACATCAAGGCCCTGGTGACAGCGGCCGGCAGCGTAAGAAACAAGGCGATTGTGTTCACTCTGTGGGAATCAGGGTGCCGAATCTCTGAGCTCCTGAACGCCAGAATCGGGGACCTCAAGTTTTCTGAAAAGGTTGTTTCATTCTTCGCTGAGCTTGTCGCCAGTGTCGCCAAGGAGTTGAAGTGAATGACATGGCACGACCTTAGCAAAGAACACCAGACAGTCAGGGGCGAATGGGGCTGGGCCGTCAAGGTAGGTTACTCGGACAGAGGCGACACCGGAAAGGATAACGCGTGCCTTGTTCTCTACCGCCTCAAGCATGGCCGGGCGCAATTCAAGCAGCAGATTTACATAGGCAAAGACTTCTGGAAGGAACTATTCACAGAGGACGGAGCAATAGCCAAGGCCATAGGCGAATACACTTCCCGCGCCTCCAAGAAAAAAAAGTAACAACGTAAGTTGTTTATTACTTAATTAGATTAATTTATTTAGCTTAGAGCGAAGTGTGCCGTTGTTTGTGGCAGTTCTCTTAATCTTAAGCTTAAGGTGGGAAATATCGGAGTGGCGGCGGCCCACCGTGCTACGGCTGTGCGGGCTTGCCCAAGTGTCGTATGTTTCACGAAATTGTTCTTAAGCTGCAGCTATAGAGGGGAGAGATTTCGGGGGTTCTGGGCAGCCGCCCCCCTGGAGCGTCGGGGTACGACAACTGGTTCCGAACAGGAAGCTTTTTAAAAGGTTTTATAGATTAGGTTTTATTAATTAGGGTTATTTTTGAGGTGTCATGATGAAGCTTCAAGCAATAGAAGTGAACCAGAACGGGAAACGGATATTCATAGGGAAAATCCCTGCGGAAACATTAATCGACGCATCCCGCTGCCGCGCTGATTTATGGGACAGCTCGAACCCGAGCGGGTACCAAAGAAAAAACGTGCCCTCGAGAGAGGCGTCCTTCGCCAACTACGTCATGACCTCGAAGAGGGTGTTCCCTGTACCTGTTATCCTCAGTGTCCGACATAACTTATCGTTTAAACCTGGACAGGACGGAGTCGGGGTTCTTTCATTCCCAGACAATGAAATAATATACCAAGTAGATGGACAACACCGCATCGGAGGCCTTAGGAAACTGATTTCAATTGACGGCAAATTTTCTGACATTGATGTTCCGGTCGTGATATTGCCGCCGGGAGAATGGGCAGAAAAACCAGAGAAAATTGTGTTTGAAGAGGCCTTGCAATTTTATACCATCAACAAGACGCAGAAGGGGGTTCGCTCCGACCTCGCGGCAAGGTTCCTAGGGAAAATCAAGGACGAGGGCCTCGTGGAAGAGTTGCCCAAGGAAATAACCAGGGCCATTGAATGGTTACCAAAGGCGATTCAGGTCACTGAGCTGCTAAACGAGTCTGAAGGAATATGGCAGAACAAAATCATAAAGCCAAACGGGGAAAGGAAAGGGAAGCTCGTGAGTGAAGGTGCATTCTCCGATTCATTAAGACCGATTGTTACTAATGAATCACTCAACCTCCAGGCGGCTGAAGCCGGACAATTGGCAGAATATGTGGCAAGGTTTTGGCAGGCATTGAAGAACAATAGCCCTGAGGCTTTCGAGTCACCTGAGGATTATGTAATACAGAAGACCACGGGAGCCTACGTTCTCCATAGCTTCCTTGTGAGCATACTCGCCATACTTTCCAGAAACAAGGTCAAAAAACTCACTATTGAGGCATTCCAGGAAATCATTTCTCAAATACCTGAACTTGGCAGCACCTTTTGGCACATTAAGGGTTATGCAGGAAGTGTCGGAACAAACAGAAAGTCATTCAAGCTTTTAGAGGAAAAATTGCAAGAAAGACTGAAAAAAATAAAGGCCACGCACAAGGAGGTAGTGCCTTTCGAACTGTGATGCTTACGACGGTAAGACAGGGGGCACAGGTGGCTTCGTGTTGTATTCGCGGCCACCTGTCCCGGGACCCTGTTTTAATAGAATTTGGTGAAACCTCCTTATATTTTTACCGCAAAAACAAGAGATATTGCTGTGTTGCATGACTAGCTATTTTTAAGTAGGTGAAAACCCTGCTCATCCTTGATTGGGGGAGGAGCAGATGGTTTTCAGATGAAGAGAGATTGGAAGAAAATAAATAACCGGCTTATACAGCAAGGCACGATTTGGGTGGATTTGCGCTTTTTGGAAAAGCGCAAGGAAGAGCTTGCCCTCATGAACAATGGGAAAGAAGGTGCAAGGTTCAAGTTTCCTGACTCTCTGATACGATACGCCGGCACTGTACGC
>JACQPB010000029.1 GCA_016202305.1 Candidatus Iainarchaeum sp.
GAGGAAGGGCGACTTTAGCCTGGAAGGGCTGAGGGGCTTTGACCTTAAGGGTAAAACAATAGGCATTGTCGGCATGGGCAGCATTGGCCAGCATGTCGCAAGGATGGCCCGCGGCTTTGAGATGGATGTGCTGGCTTTTGATCTTAACCGGGACTCCGGGCTGGCCAAAAACCTCGGGTTTAGGTATGCTGACATGGCAAGGCTGCTGAAGAACAGCGATTTAGTAACTTTACACTGCCCTTACAACAAGGCCACCCATCATCTCATTAACAAGTTAAATATCAATACCATGAAAAAGGGGGCTGTCCTGATTAACACTGCAAGGGGCGGCCTGGTTGAGACTGAGGCTCTTATAGGGGCTTTGTCTTCAGGCCAGCTTGCTGCCGCAGGGCTTGATGTTCTTGAGGAGGAGTGCGAGATTAAGGAGGAGAAGCAGCTCCTTTCGGCAGGCTTTGCGCAGACCTGTGACCTGCGGACTGTCCTTCAGAATCACATGCTTCAGCGCATGCCTAATGTCATCATCACGCCGCACAACGCCTTCAACAGCAGGGAGGCTTTGCTGAGGATTCTGGATACCACTGTTGAGAATGTCAGGGGTTATGCCAGGCGTAGGCCTGTTAATCTGGTAAGCTGATTAAGCTCCCCAAAACTGCCAACTACTAACTACAAACCACCAACCACCAACTATTTATACTCCCCGGCCAGTGTCAAGGCATGCGTATTGTATTGCTTGCCCTATTGCTTGTCGCACTGGTTTATTCAGCTGATGCTGCAGTGTTCAAGGAAAAGGTGTTTGATGCCTTCGCCTACGAGGACAAGCTGTACGTTACCAGTAACAACCAGACTTTTTCTGTGGATTTCTCTGGCGAGAACAAGGTTGTTGTCAGCCTTGACGGCGGCAGCTTTGTTGTCTCGGCGGGTGACTGCGTGCAGCAGGCAGGTTATAATGTGTGCTTTGACAACTTCACGTTCAGCCACTGGGACCGGAATGTTACCAACACAAGGGTTTACAAGGCAAAGCTGGCTATTGATGCCTATATTGCCAAGGTGAACCTCACCCGCATAGCGCCTTCAGAGCTGCTTCTTGGCAGGCAGTTTACAGTGATCTCTGTTATGCAGAATGTTGGGGAGGCATCTGCCAGTTCTGTTTTCTTCCAGGACTCCTATCCTGCTGAGTTTGACGTTTCCCTTGTTTCAGACTGCCAGATTGCTGGCAACAATGTTTCGTGGCGGGGCGAGCTTGCTGCTGGCGAGGCGGTGAAGTGCTCCTATATCTTAAGGCCGAAGTCCAATGTTTCCTTTAGCTCTGTTGCCCGTGTTGAGTACATGAATGGGATTGGCTTTGCGAGGGAGGAGTCTTCAGCTTCAATAATGGTTCCTGATTATCCCATCAAGGCCGGTTTTTCAGCCAGTAACCTGAGCCCTGAGGTTGGGGAGGAGATCACAGTTAATTTCTCTTTAAGCTCTTCAAAAAACCTGAGCGTTGCCTACAGTGTTGATGTTGGCAGCGGTCTTATCCCGGTTAAGACTGACAATTCTCTGTCTGCTGACGGCAGGTTTTTTTCCTTTAACGGGAAGATGCTTGAAAATGAGGTGAGGGTCTTTCAGAATAAGTTTGCTGTTGAAAAAGCAGGCCTTATCCCTGTCTCGTCCAGCGCTGAATTTTCGGTTGATGGGCTCCAGCAGAAGTTTGAGTCCTCTGTTTTTGTCAATGGCAGCCTGAAGCCTCTTTATGTGCGGGTTGGAAGGCAGAGCCTGCCTTCAGGCAGCCGTCTTTCTGTTTTTGTTATAAATCCTGCTAACAAGCCGCTTGTTGACCTCAGGCTTGAGCTTCACGGCCTTGTAGAAGCTAATGAGAGCGTTCTTAGGATTGAGGGCTTGTCGCATAAGGAGTTTGATTATGTTGTTGATGCAGCTGATGGGAGCTATAATTTGACCTCTCTTGTGAGGTATAAGAGCCTGTTCGGCCAGAGTTTCGCTTACTCCTCTGTTGAGCCTGTGAGCGTTGCCTCGGCTGCTGCAGAGCAGAACGTTTCAGCTTCACGCCCTTCAGCCCCTGTTGAATCTGAGCCTGTCAGGGTGGATTTTAGTGCAGGAGTCAGGCGCACTAACAGGATATTTTTTGTGCTTGCAGGCGTTATTCTTTTTGTGGTCCTGCTGGGCGTTGTTGTCGCCAAGCTGAGGAAAAAGCCAGGCCCCCCTCCTGCACAATCGCCCACGCCTTCCGCAGGGGATTCAGATGATCCGCTTTATGAGGTCCGCGAGTCCCTTAAGTAGGCATTTCAGGAAGCATTTTGGCGTCGTTCAGGAACTCTTCCTTCTTCAGCTCATCCACGACGTAGTACACTTTTTTGTCCCGTATCTTGAATCTTTCTTGAAGCCTGTCCATGAACGATTCCAGGCCGCTTATGTCAGGGTATATCACCTCTGCCATGAAGTCGTGGCCGTTGTTTATCCTGTAGACTGAATTCACGTTTGGGTGCCTGGTCAGGTGGCCTCCGAATTCTGCCTTTTGCGTCTTTTCCACTGCAAATGTTGCGTGGGCTGTTATTGGGAAGCCAAGCTCTGGGAAGTCCAGGATGGCTGCGTATTTCTTGACAGACCTGCCTGCATAGCCCCTTATTCTGTCATACACAGTGGATATGGGGATTCCTGTTCTTGAGCTTATGTCAGTCAACTGCAGCCTGGCATTTCTCCGTAGC
>JACQPB010000032.1 GCA_016202305.1 Candidatus Iainarchaeum sp.
AGATATCATCCGCAGGTATATTGAGAAACAAGGGCAAAAATACGATTCAAATCAAATGAAAATAACGGAGTTTCTAAAGTAGTGTAGTAGTAGTTCGGGGATGCCCCGCCGTCTCTGCGACGGGGTAATTCACTTTAACATAGAAAAAAATGACGGGAAAAAGCAGAGTAGCAAGCCTCCCCCAAAGAAGCAGCTAATTTGACACAAACATAGTATCATAGATAAAAATAGTAACTGGTATTATCCGGATTTTTTTGCAACCAGCAAATCAAAGTATGACTGCCCGGATGAATTGCACTGGAATACATGGAAGCCGAACCTTACTTTTGTGCAGGAATTCGAGTTCCAGCCCATGATGCTCTGGTAGGTCCAGTCATTGGTTCCGCTGATGTCCCTCGAATTCATGCGGGCCCATTCTGTACATCCGGTGCCTACTCCCTCTGAAATGAATATGCCCGATGTCCCAGTCTCGTTTATTGTCTTTGTGTATCCGCTTATGTCATATTTCATGTTTGTTGGGGAATCAATATCCTGCCAAATATAGCTATTGCAATAATTTGTGCTGTTGATTATTGCCGCGGCATATTGGCCTGAATATGCCGTACCGACAAGCTGGGGGGTCCACCAGTAGTTCCAAGGCGTTATCCCTTTTTCAAAACCGATGTTGGTCAAAATAGAAATTCCTGTGCCTCCAGCTATCTCCTGCGTTTTCACCTGGATTTCGTTAACGTCACGCAAGGTCTGGCTCTGTGACGAACCAGAGGCCCCTAATAGGAGAGTAACCACTATGGTGCCAACTATTACCGCACCGCCAATGAGAAGCAAATACTCAAGCGCCCCTTGGCCTCTTGGTTTCCTGCGAGGCATTGTCAGATAAGTAGATTTTTCAGTATAAATAATTAATGATTGGGTGAATTGGAATGAAACAGCAGGTTATGCATGTTACGAAGTGAATTAACCGGCACAGAAATTGCGGAGTGTTTGAAAGTCCCATGATTTTATTGCATACCCTTTTTGTAAAGCCCTTCCACTTTTGCCCAGTTTATCACGTTGAAGAACTGCTCTAGGTAATCTGCGCGCTTGTTTTGGTAGCGAAGATAGTACGCGTGCTCCCACACATCCACCCCGAGGATTGGCACCTTGCCCTGCGAAATCGGGTTGTCCTGGTTCGGCGTCGCGGCAACTTCGAGCTTGCCTTTGTTCACCACAAGCCATGCCCACCCTGAGCCGAACTGGTTCAGGCCCGAGGCCTTGAACTTTTCTTTGAAAGCGTCAAAACCTCCGAGGTCATTTTCAATGGCCGCGGCAACATCCCCAGCGGGCTTGCCCCCAGCATTCGGGGCCATCATTTCCCAGAAAAGCGAGTGGTTGTAGTGGCCGCCCCCATGGTTCCTGACTGCGGTGCGGATTGACTCAGGCACGACATTCAGGTTAGAGAGCAGCGCCTCTATCGACTTGTGCCTGAACTCCGTATTTCCGTCAAGGGCGGCATTCAGCTTGTCAACGTAAGCCTGATGGTGCTTGTCGTGGTGTATTCTCATTGTCTGCTCGTCAATGTACGGCTCAAGCGCATTGTAATCATACTTCAGCTTCGGGACTTCAAAAACCATAGGGCCACCTCAGGGTTGTTGCATTATATGCTGATTAAATGTTTTTAAGGCTGTTGTAAGCGTTAAATCCGGCAGAACCGCAGGATTATATACGGTGACAACGCCTATGATTTACTATGAACAGGCGCAGACTTTTTGAAGGTTTCGCCAGGCCTCTCCGGGCTTTTGCAAGCGGAGTAAGTCAGCGTCACTCCCCTACAATGTTTGCATCTGCCGAAGCGCCAAAATTGTCGAGAAGGGCATTTTTCAGGGCTGCGCCGTTATCGTTTGCGGGGTTTTTGGCCGCATGCCGCACAATGACCCCAGAACAGGCAAGGGCGCCGCTAAAAATACGGATACAAAGAGAAAAAGGGTCCCACTATGACTTCTTCTTCCATGTCCATGAACTCGGGGTAAAGCATTTCCTCGGAGACTTAAAGTATGTGATAGAAAAAAACAAGCACAACGTACTTATACTCGAGGATGCAACGGCGGTCAGGGAAGGGGGCTTTTTAGCGAGCAGGAAATTCTGGGAAAACCTCCATGCGGACGGCATCAAAAAGGCACCACACATCAATGAACTTTTCTCATGGCCAAGGGAAAAGCTTTGGGCTGTCAATACAAAAACCGGTGAGCCGGCAGATGAAATGATACTGCAGAGTCTTGCAAAGACCTATGGGATGAGGATAAAAATCGGGGAAGAGCATGAGAAATCAAGGAGGGCCTCTGCTGATGCCGAGCACAGGCGCCTGGGAGTTGCAAAGAGCCGCCTTGACCGGGGATTGATAAGTGAAAAGGAGTTCGGCACGGTTGTTGTAAAGGAACTTGCAATGCATCTTTGGGAGTTTGATTCATCCATCGCAAGGACAATCAAGCGGGTCGAGGACGAACTCATGGAGGACCCAACCTTCAAGCATGACAATGTCAGGGCGCTTGTCATATTCGGCACCGCCCACAGGAACATAGAAAAAATATTCTCGAAGCTCACCCGCGGCAGGACGGGCGTGGTAAAGTTCGGCCCTGAAGGCATAACCGAAGTCCCTTGGGAATACTACCTGAAGGCTATAGAGCTTGCCGAAAAAGGAGAAACTGCCATAGAAAAATGGATAGGCTTCAGATAAGCACAATACACTGGCTACAAAATATTCATTTTTGCATGTTCAAGTACCTTTCAAGCTCGGTCTTCACGTTCCTGCTGCACACATGGTCGTGATGCCTGAAGCCGCCGCCGAACGTGCGGGGTATGTGCATGAGCTCGTGTATGATTGTCTCGAGCTTTTCGCGCTCTGGCTGGCGGTCGAACTTTTCCGAGATGAGCTCAATCACGTAAAAGCTCTTTTTCTGGCCCATCCCTAGCATCATCACTTTTCCTATGCAGTGGATGCGTGCAATCGTCCTCCTGGTTTTAGAGCCCCAGGAGCGCACCACCGAGAGGCGCTCCTGCATTACATGGCCGTATCCAAGTGTGCGTGCCATCTCGTGGGCCTTTTCCGTCCATGCGGAATCGAAAGCGTATTTCATGGAACGAAATACGCGGGGATAATTAATAATCCTATTTCTTGCGGTAATGGAGCAATAGCGTGCCGCGGGAATTCAGCTTTTTCATGCTTATAAGGATGAATTCCATGTCCGGCACCCTTGCGCTGAACATTCCTATGCCGCTACCGAATGCAATTGGCTCTATCGTGAGATAGATGTCGTCCACGAGGCCATGCTCCATGCAGTAATCGTATGCGGCCCTTCCGCCAAGGACGCATATTTTTTTGTAGCCTTTTTCGCGAACATAGCCCTCAATGCTTTTTCCGGAAGGGTTGATGTAAACCTCTTTTTTCCCGGCAATCCTCACATTTTTCACTTTGCGCGTCATGATGAGGCAGTTCCTCTTCCTGAGGAATTTCCTCGCGAGGTTATAGGTGCGGGAAGCCAGCAGGAGCACGTCAGCCCTGTCCTCCAGAGAGTGCAGGTGCTGCTTGTCTTCCTTAGATGTCCAGCCGCTTTTGTGGCCGGGGTACCTAGCTATGCAGCCATCAAGTGTCGTTGCCGCCACAATGGAATATTTCCGCTTCATGCAAAAATCATGTGATGCGGAGTGGTTTTAATTCATTCCGCGCTATAATTCCCGTGTGTTCATGTGACCGGAAGCATGAGGCGTGAAAGGGCCATGAAGCAGCTCAGTGCCTTGGGAAGCATGTCTGGCCGCATGAGGCTTGCAGCCGAAGGCTGGGGTGCGCCATGGAAGACCCTGATTGCAACGATGATGTCTGCCCAGTCGAGGGATGAAACCACTGTCCCGATTGCACTGGAACTGTTCAGCAGATATGCCACGCTGAAAGCGCTCTCTTCCGCGCGGTATGCCGATGTACTTGCCGTGCTCAAAAGCCTCAATTACAACCGCACCAAGGCGAAGAACATCATCGAATGCGCCCGCATCCTGGCCAGTGAATACCATGGCGAGGCTCCTCATGATTTCGATAAGCTGATAGCGCTGCCGGGCGTCGGGAGGAAGACGGCGAATGTTTTCCTGTCGGAGATGGGCCACGACGCAATCGGCGTTGACACCCACGTGGCATACATTTCGCGGAAGCTGGGCTGGACAAATAACAAGAGCCCTGAAAAGATAGAGGCGGACCTCACGGCCCTGTTTCCGAAAAAATACTGGAAGAAAGTCAATCCCGTGCTAGTCAGGTTCGGGAAGACCTATACGAGCAGGAAGGAAAAGGACGGGATTCTGGAAGGGTTGAAAGCAATTCCGTGAACGCAAGAGCCTCAACATGGCTGCCATGTGGGCTTTTATTTTTCTTCATGCATAAGTTCTGGCATATGCGTTTTTTCAAAAGGGCACTAAGCAGGCTGAAGGGCCTGAAACTATTGGTAAGGGCTGGAAAAGAAAATGCTGCTCCGAAAACTACAATGGGGGATGAACCTGCCCGACAAGCCAAGCCAGCTCCAAAGCCTATGGAAGTGCCAGCCCAGAAAATCGGGATTGTTGCGGACGCGGATTCTGGCCAGCATAGCCTGATTCCGAGCTACACCATCAAAGTAGGTGAGCGCAGCATAGGGTACATCATGAGGGGCCACAGGAACATTCTTGTAGACGAATTCAAGGGCAGGGGCTTGTTCTTCAAGGCGCTCGCGCTGCTGGAAGGCAAGGAAAGGGAATTCTTCCGGCAAGGCATGTTCATGGAATACAAGCTCGCGATAATGGAGGTATGCGAACGGGAGGATTATCCTGCGATGGAACGCGCATTCATTGCAGGCATAGGCAGGCATGACCACACACACATAGACTTCACCCGCCTTACCTCAATCACGAGGTCTCTGATAGTTAGTGGGTATGAGCTTTCTCCTCCGAGTCTCGTGCAGTTAGAGAAGCTCGGGCTAAGGAGTAATGCAAGCAGGCAGGAAATAACCCGGTTCCTCAAGGCAAGCAAGCAGCTGGACAGGAGAATAAGAGCTTATCCCGTTAGGATAATATAGTAGGTTGCTGTTTCTGTTCCATTGTGGGGCTTTTTGGAGGTCTCCGCTATGGGAATGATAACGAGAAATGATGGTTGGCGCATCTCTGATGCGCTTTGGAAGCAGATGGAAC
>JACQPB010000034.1 GCA_016202305.1 Candidatus Iainarchaeum sp.
TGACTGCCCTACCCCGCTATCACTTATATTGCTATTTTCTTACAATCTCTTTAATAATACCTTTCTTAACCAAATGACTGTTATATAATCTTTTATTTACTATTTTAGGCTATTTTCTCCTTTATTTTCCTTTAAAAAACCTTTATCGGCCCTGCTTTTTTATTTTTTAATGTTTTTGTTGAGGCCCATAACTGTCCAATAATTTGCGTTTTTACATTATCTTCCTCAATTCATCCGCTTCAGATTTCAGTATGTCTATCTTACTCTGCATATTCTTTATCCTCTTTTTGTTGTTTATAAGCTCCAACGGCTTTCCGGATTCGGGGTCCTTAAACCCGTATTCCGCGGCAATTTCGAAAGGATACTCCTGCATCCCCTTTCCAGAGCTGAAAAACTCGTGGCTGCCTTCGAACTCCGTGTTCTTTTCGAGTTTTGTAATCTGTTCAGCCTGGGTTTCCAACAATATTTCTGCGATACGTGAGTTCTTCACTTCCCAAGTGTATGAATACCACCCTGTCTTTGTGTTTTTGGTTTTTTGGTAGCAGGCTATCCCTCTGTAATGTAGCCTGTTGAGAATTGTCCTGACTTCCGTCACCTTAAGGCCAAGTTTTTTACCTAGCTCCTCATCGGTCACGGGCTTTTTCTTAGTGGTGCATATTTTGACCAGTTCGACTGCGTGTTCGCCTGCCACCGCTTTTAAAAATCCCTGAACGATGGCGAATTCGTGAATTTTCCTTGTTACATTGCCGCCCATAAATAAAATCAGTTAGCTACGTTTTTTATACAAAAGCTCTTAGTTTGGTGTCACACTTTCCTTACTTTCTTGCCTTTATTTCTAGGTTCGACTGCAATTTTTGCCTTCGGAAATATCCTTGAAAGCTCTTGCCCGTCAAAAATCCGGTCCATGAAAACCGCTAGCGCCGCTATCTCTGAATGTGGCTGGAGTGTTATCGAAACATTATAGTCTGACTTTTCATACACTTCGCGCTCTACTTTCTGCGAGCCTATTATCACGAGTAATTTATCTTTCCCGGCCAGCCCCTTTTCGGCATCCTGTATTGGCACCCCGTACATTGTCAGGTGGACGCTTGTGAATCCGAGCTTATTATAGTGTGCAAGCCGTTCATTCCAACTGCCAACGAACTCTACACGTGCCCCGCTCCCCCATCGCTCATTCATCTCGCTTACGGTGCGTTCGATTGCCGTGTCCTGTTCTCCCACAATTTCTATCTTGTCGGCGCCAAAGGCCCTGGCCACGAGGCAGCAGTGGCTGGTCACCCTGTAGTCGCGCACGTGCCTGTGTCCATAGCGGAGCACTATGACTTCCTTTGGCATCAAGGATTTGTCCTTGCACCATTTTTTATTCTTTCTTCACCCACTTAATATTGGGCGATTTTGCAATGCTTGATATAAGGTTTGTGAGGGACAATCCCGGGACGGTGAGGGCCGACCTCGAAAAAAGGGGTGATGCCGAAAAGCTCGGGTGGCTAGACCGCCTTCTGGAGGCAGACGTGGCGTATCGTGCATCGTTGCAGGAAGCTGAATCGTTGCGCATGCAGAGGAACAGGATAACCGAGGAAATCAACGCTTTGATGGCTCAGAAGAAGGATTTCAAGGCAAAGATTGCCGAGGCCAAGAAGCTTCCCGGCAAAATAAAAGAAGCGGAGTCGAAGGCTGCCCCGCTCAAGGAAAAGGTCGACTACTACCTGATGCGCCTTCCCAACGTCCTGCACGAGTCAGTGCCAGTTGGCCGGGACGATTCCGAAAACGTTGCGCTGCGCGAGTACGGGAAGAAAATTTCTAATCCCGGAATGGCTCCGCATGGCGATATACTTGAGAAGAACGGGTGGGCCGATTTCGCCAGGGCCACTCGCATTTCCGGTTCAGGGTTCTACTTCCTCAAGGGCCAGTTCGCGATGCTGGAGCTTTCGCTCGTGCGCTTTGCCCTCGACAGGCTGGTTTTGAAGGGCTACACTCCTGTGCAGCCGCCGCTCATGATGTCTCGCGCTGCCTACGAGGGCGTGACCGACTTGGCGGATTTCGAGAGCGTCATGTATGAGGTCGGCTCTGATGGCCTCTATCTCATTGCGACATCCGAGCATCCGATGGCCGCCATGTACCGCAACGAGATTTTTGCGGAGTCGGACCTCCCTGTGAGGTTCGCGGGCGTGAGCCCATGCTTCAGGCGTGAAATAGGCAAGCATGGCATAGACACGCGCGGGATTTTCAGGGTGCACCAGTTCAACAAGGTTGAGCAGTTCATTTTTTGCAGGCCGGAAGATTCATGGGGATTCCACGAGGAGCTCATTGCTAATGCTGAGGGGCTTTTCAGGGACATGGGCCTGGCATACCGTGTCGTGGACATCTGCACCGGCGACATAGGCACGGTTGCGGCAAAGAAGTATGACCTCGAGGTGTGGATGCCGCGCGAGGGCAAGTACCGTGAGGCGGTTTCGTGTTCTAACTGCACTTCCTACCAGGCTGTGCGCTCCAACATAAAGTTCAGGAAAAAGGACGGGGAGAAGGAGTATGTGCACACACTTAACAGCACTGCCGTTGCCACGTCCAGGGCTTTGCGGGCAATAGTGGAAACATATTATGCCGATGGCGCGTTGAAAATTCCCGGGCCGCTACAGCCATACATGGGCGGGGTGAAGGAAATAACTGCTGAAAAATAAGTTCATGTTTATGAGGTTGCAGAGAGAAGTTTGGCGGCGCGAACATGGTTCTCCGAGAGCGATGCCGGGTCTTTCATCGAATCAGCCGTCAAGCACTGTCGTGGCTTTCGCCGAGTTTCTGGCCTCGCAGGGATTTTTGCCCCCCAAAAGAGTCGTGGACATCGGGTGCGGCGTGGGCAGGAACTCCATGTACCTCGCAGGGCTCGGTTTCGAGGTTCATGCCATGGACTACATAAGGCAGGCCGTCAGCAGCCTTGCAGAAAAGGCCGGCGCCGGTGGCTTGCGGGAAATGGTGAATGTTATAGAGGCGCCGATAGATTCAACATGGCCGTTTGCCGGCGGTTTTTTCGATGCTGCAGTCGACTGCTTTTCATCTATCGACATTGAGACGCTTTCCGGGCGGCAGGTTTGCAGGGGCGAGATGTTCCGCACTCTGAAGCCCGGTGGCTACGCTATGGTTGCCGTGGTTTCATCCAGCGACGAGTTTGAGAGGGAAATGTCCGTGCGGAGCCCAGGTGCCGAGAAGAACAGCGTTATATGGCCGAATGGCAAGTTCCAGAAGAATTACGTGAAAGGCGAGCTTGAGGGATTTTATTCTTGCTTCAAAATACTCCGGCTGTTCGAGGTCAAAAAACCGGCTTACAAGCTCGGCCGGCATTATACCGCCACCAATCTCGTGTGTTACCTGAGGAAAGAGTGAGTTTATGCATTCATTTCCCTGATTATGGTTTTGCCTCGCTCCATTTTGTAAACGTATGGCCTCACAGAGTTGTCGACTTCCCTGTGCCACGCCATGATTCCGCCGCGAAGGTTCATCGCTTCGTAGCCTTTTTCCGAAAGGAATTCAGCCGCGCTGGCGCTCCTCGCGCCGCTCCTGCATACACATATTATCGGTTTTCCTTTCGGCAGTTCGGAATAGCGCCTTGCAAGCTCTGGCACAGGTATCCATTCATGGTTTCCGATGCTCGCGAACTCTATTTCCTCTTTCCCTCGGACGTCAAGCGCTATCGCAAGGCCATTTTCGAGCATGGTTTTCGCGTCTTTTGGGCTTATTTCTTCAGGCATACTAAAACCCTTCTCAGGAAGGTTAAAAAACGTGTTTTAAGCCAATCTTTCCTGTGTCGGCATAATGAGCGAGGGCCCATAGCTCAGCCTGGTAGAGCAGCGGACTTTTAATCCGTGTGTCGGGGGTTCAAATCCCCCTGGGCTCGCTCAGTGCCTTTTCTTTCTTTTTGGAAGGGGAAAAAGCCCGCGCTGACCAGGGGATACTCCGCATTGCGGGAAAATTAGCGGCGAAAAGAAAAGGGTGGGAATCTCCGGCGGAAAAGAAAAAGCCATTAATTGTGCGCTCCATGGTGGGTATGTATGCAAGCTAAAAACACGGGGCAGGCGGAGTCTGCCCAGAAAGAGCAATGGCCGGACCGCGCCGCAAAGAAAGTCATTGAGGAGAAGGGTAACCTGCTGGAATACACTGTGGCCGCGGGGATAACCCCGAGCGGTGTGGTGCACATCGGCAACTTCCGCGAGATAATCACCGTCGACCTTGTCGCGCGTGCGCTGCGCAGGCTAGGAAAGAAAGTGAGGTTCATTTACTCGTGGGATGACTATGACGTCTTCAGGAAAATCCCCGCGAATTTTCCCGGCAAGGAGATGCTGGAAAAGTACCTCCGCCAGCCGATTGTGGACGTGCCCGACCCGTTCGGCTGCCACAAGAGTTATGCGGAGCACAACGAGAAGGCGCTCGAAGAGGAACTGCCGTCTATGGGGGTTTCACCTGTTTTCCTGCATCAGGCCAAGAAGTACCGTGCGTGTGAGTATGCTGAGGGCATGCGGAAGGCGCTTCTCGCAAAGGACAAGATAAAGGCAATACTGGACAAGTGGCGCGCGGAGGGCCTTGAGGGCAATTGGAATCCTGTGAGGGTCTTCTGCTCCAAGTGCAATACCGACCGCACGGACGTGACCGGCTATGACGGTGCCTATTCTCTCACTTATTCCTGCGAATGCGGTTTCGCTGAAACCTTTGACTTCAGGAAGAAGGGCATTGCAAAGCTACAGTGGCGTGTTGACTGGCCAATGCGCTGGGCTCATGAGAAAGTGATGTTCGAGCCTTCGGGAAAAGAGCATTCCTCGGAGGGCGGAAGCAACACCACTGCCAACGAGATTGCGCGCACCGTTTACGGCTTCGAGCCGCCGTATCATGTAATGTACGAGTTCATCGCAATCAAGGGCACCGGCGGCAAGATGTCGAGCTCGAAAGGCAACACCGTAGACCTGAAGGAGATGAAGTCCGTTTATGAGCCTTCTATAATCCGGTACCTTTTCGTGAGGCCGATCCCGTCAAAGGCGTTTGAAGTGTCGTTCGACGGCGACGTCATAACGATTTACGAGGCGTTCGACAGGCTCGAGCGCGTGTACTTCGGTTCCGAGCAGGCGAAGCCGGAAGAGCTTGAGCAGCTGAGGAGCATTTACGAATATAGTGCTGTGGAAATTCCGGAATCCATGCCTTTCCAGCCGAGCTTCAGGCATGTCACTACCGTGCTCCAGCTCAATCTCATGGACGAGGCGAAGGCGCATGCCTACTTCACTGCCATGGCAAAAACGGCTTTTGACCATGCTAGGCTTCGCACAAGGATTTCCTGCGCAAAGCACTGGCTTGAGAATTATGCGCCGCCGCAATTCGTGTTTCGGGTGCAGGACTCCGCAAGCGAAGCTGCAGTTTCCATGCCAAGGCTGCACAAGGATGCGCTCCTCGGGTTCTCAGTTTCGTTAAGGGCCGGCATGGATGAGGACTCAATCAGCGCCGCGTTCAAAAAAGCCGCGGAAAGTCATTCCATCAAGGTTGCAGACCTCTTCAGGTCGGCCTATCTGATGCTGCTTGACCGAGAGCGGGGTCCGAGGCTCTTCCAGGTAATAGAGAACATCGGCCCGGAAAAGGTGATGGCACTGGCGCAGGAACTCAACTCTAAAATGCCAGCGCAAAGGAAAGTTCATTCCATTGCCGGCATCGGCGCTCTGCGCAAGCTGCTAGATTTCGGAGTGTCCGGCGATATACGCTCGAAGTTTCCTGGCCTCCGCATAGGTGTGGTTCTTGTGGAGGGCGCTGACAACTCTTCAAAGAATCCGGAAATCGCAGGGCTTCTGCGTGTTGGGGAAGCGCGCTTCAGGGAGCTCCACTTCGGCCGCGACCTCGCTTCCATAAAGACAATCAAGTCATGGCGCGAGGCATACTCCTCGTTTGGCGCGAAGCCGAAGGAATCAAGGTCTTCCATAGAGGCCATTGCGAAGCGCGTCCTAAAGGGCGACCAACTGCCTTCCATAAACGCGCTTGTCGACATTTACAACTACATTTCCATAAAATATGTCTTGCCTGTAGGGGGCGAAGACGTCTCTAGGTTGAAAGGCCCCCTGAGGCTTCGATACGCGGATGGCGGAGAGCCATTTTCGCGCATCGGGTCATCGGACAACGAGCCGGCCGAGAAAGGCGAGGTCATTTATGCCGATGATGAGGGTGCCGTTTGCAGGCGCTTCAACTGGCGGGAGGCCGACAGGACAAAACTCGTGGAGGGCACGCAAAACGCCGTCATATTCGTTGAGAGCCTCAGTGCCGATGAACCTCTGGAAGAGGCTCTGGAAGAGTTGGCATTGCTCATAAAACGCTTCTGCCCATGCAAGGTTTCAACGTTCATTGCCTGATGCCAATTTAATGTTTTTGCCCCATATTAAGTCATGAGCAATGCACGCCGTGGTCAGCTCCGCTTCATAATCACCGGTGGCACCATAGATTCATTCTATGACAGCCGCATAGACACTGTGACGCCTAACAGGGAAACTATAGTTCCGCAGTACATCGAGGCCTTGCGCCTCCGGAAGAAGCCTGCATTCGCCGTCGTGTGCATGAAGGACAGCAGGCGCATAACGCGCGCAGACCTGCGTAAAATCCTTGCCGCAGTGGAAAAAAGCCCACAGCGCCGCATAATAATAACCCACGGCACTTACACAATGGCCGACACGGCGCGTTACATAAAATCATCCCTGCGTTCGCCTGGCAAGACAGTCATACTCACAGGTTCGCTTACCCCGCTGAACGGCTTCACGCTTTCCGATGCGGGCTTCAACCTCGGTTTCGCTGTCGCAAAGGCCATGGAACTTCCCCCAGGCGTATACATATGTATGCACGGCCGTGTGTTCCTGCCGGAGGAGGCCGCAAAGCTCGTGTCTCAGGCGCGTTTCATCTCCATTTTTTCAGACAAGTGAGACAATGCCCGCAAAATGCGATTTCAATCCTCTTGAAGACTACTGTAACTGCCCGGTTGCGGCGCCCCTATGGAGGAGCTCCGCGCGAAATGGGTATGCACGAAACGCAGCTATATGCGCGGATGCTGCGGCATGATGTGACATTGCACTGGCAATGAGGTCCCCCCTTGCAAAGGTTAATGCAGTCTAATTGCGTTTCTTTTTCATGGAATTGACTTCTGAACTTGCAGAGCTTACTGGGGTGGTGATTGGAGATGGTTGCCTTTCAAAGTACTTTGCCAATTATGATAAGCGCTGGCGCTATGAAATAGCCTTTACAGGAAACAACGATGAGTATGCGTATTATCGCGATTTTGTCCAACCGATATTTAAAAGTTATTTTGGCGTAAAAGGGAGGCTATTCATCCACAAGGATAATTCAACCAGATTCCATGTTTTGAGTAGAAAAGTTTTTGATTTCTTTGCCAATCTCGGAATTCCGGTTGGTGAGAAAAGCCATTCCGTTTTTATCCCCAGAAAAATAATGGCCGATTCTGAGTTGCGTGTTCCATGTCTGCGGGGGGTTTGGGATACAGATGGCTCTATTTATCAGCGTTACTCGAGGCAGTACAAAAACCACCCAAAACATTATTCTAACCTAAAATCAATGCTTTTGAAAATGTCGTCAAAAGCAATTATAGAAGATGTCAAGGAGGGCTTGACGGAACTTTCTATACGCTCCAGTAATATCACACAAGATTCAGAAGGCGCATTTAGATTGTATATTAGTGATCAGGCGGAAATCGCAAAGTTTCTGGAAAAGGTCGGTTTTAGGAATTTTCATCATTTAAGGCGACTTTCCATGTTGCCTGCGTAAGTTATTTAAAAGTGTCATGGGGAGTATTCGTTGAAGTGGGCCCATAGCTCAGGCTGGTAGAGCACCTGATTTTTCAAAGCTTTTGCTTGAAAGAGGTGTGGCTCTTAAGGTCTTTTTCCAGACTGGACTTGGCCGGATTGCGACCAGGACGTCGTGGGTTCAAATCCCACTGGGCTCGCTTCCTTTTTTTAACATGCCTGCATGTCATGCTTTTTGGCGAGATTCATGGACTTGTTTTCTTTTGCGCTCGTTTTCGCGATTTCATTGATTGCCGCCTTGATTGATGTGATGGTCGGCGGCGGTGGGTTGATAATGGTCCCTGGCCTGGGCATATTGGGTTTTTCCCTTCATGCCGTGATAGCTACAAATCGGTTATTCGTCGTATTTTTCAGTTTGGTAGGGGCCTTGAATTACTGGCGCAGGAAAATATCTATAGACCTAAAACTTGTCCTCGTCCTGCTTGCTGCACGCTCGCTCGGTTCATACTTCGGTGCTAATTATGTCCTTGTCGTTCCAGCGTCTTCACTGAAACTTTTCGTCGCAGGTTTTGTTGTCGTTGCCCTGGTTGCAATCGTCTCCCTGGAAAGATTCAAGAATAGGACATTGGGATTCATGCCGAAAGGCAGGTTGAGGCTTGCGCTTGTTGCGACATTGTTCTGCGTACTGGGTTATTATGAGGGTTTTGTCGGCGGGGGAGGCGGCACTATTTCGAGGCTGTTACTTACACTCCTGTTAGGGGTCACCATGCTTGAGGCTGGCTTGACTGACTTGATAATGAGCGTGGCGAGTTCCGCTGTCGCTTCCGCGGTTTTTGTTTCTGCCAACCAAGTAGATTACGCTCTTTTGGTCCCAATGGTTGCGGGCGGCACATTGGGTGCCTTTTTGGGTTCGCATCTGGCCGTCAGTAAGGGTGACAGGTGGCTTCGCCCGCTTCTGTTTACGGTAGTTATAGTGCTTCTAGTTAAGCTTGCATTTTTCTGAACCGCGTTTTCACGCGTATGCCTCCTCACCATGTTGCGAGTGGTCCAGGCCCTTTTCCTCTTCTTCGGTGCTGACCCTGAGCTTCATGAATTTTCCCTGCAGTTTCAGGATGGCAAACGAGCCAGCGAACGAGTATGCGGCGACAGCCACTATTGCGATTATCTGTGCCAATAATTGACCGGGGTTTCCGTAGAATAGCCCATTCACCCCCGCCGTATTCACCGCCAGTGTGGCGAAAAGCCCTGTTGCCAGCGCGCCCCAGATGCCGCTCACTCCATGGCATGCAAACACGTCCAGTGAGTCATCAAGCAATGTGCGCTTGGAGCGCCAGTTCGCAACAAGGTTCGAGATTACTCCGGCCACGAGGCCTATTGCCGCGGCTGCGAGTGGCGTCACATAGCCGGAAGCCGGTGTTATTGCCACGAGTCCGCATACCGCGCCTACGGCAATGCCCACCGCTGAAGGTTTCCCTTTTGTGAGCCAGTCGGTTGCCATCCAGCTTATCGCGGCGGCAGCGGCCGCTATGTTTGTAACCACTAAGGCTGACACGGCCAGCGAGTTGGCGGCTAGGGCGCTGCCTGCATTGAATCCGAACCATCCGAACCAGAGCAGTGCGGCCCCGAGAATCACGAACGGCACGTTGTTTGGCCTGAATTCGGTTCCATTGCCGTGGCCGTTCCTCCTGCCTATCACGATTGCCGCGGCGAGCGCTGACACCCCGGCCGCTATGTGCACGACTGTCCCGCCTGCAAAGTCCACCGCTCCTAATGCGTGTATCCATCCGTCCGGGTTCCATATCCAGTGTGCTATTGGCGCGTAGATTGCAGTTGCCCAGAGTGCTATGAAAACAAGGAGTGCCTTGAAATTTATCCTCTCCGCGAATGCGCCGATTATGAGGGCCGGTGTTATTGCCGCGAACTTGAGCTGGAAGAAGAAAAACAGCAGTGCAGGTATCGTGCCGGAATACCTGTCATCAGGGTCAGCGCCGACGCCGTTGAGCGCAAAATTCGACAAATCGCCAATTATTCCGCCTATGCTCTTCCCGAAGGCGAGCGAATAACCCCACAGCGCCCATATAATGCTCACGACTGCGAAAATGGCCATACATTGCGCAAGCGTGGAAACAAGGTTCTTTTCCCTGACGAGTCCGGCGTAGAAAAATCCGAGGGCCGGTGTCATGAGCATCACGAGTGCGGAAGCGGTGGCCACCCATGCCACATCTCCGGCGCTTATTCCCGTTTCCGCGTGCGCAAAGGCCGCGAAAACGATTGTTGCCGTGAAAAGCAAGAGCCTTTTCATGTTTTCAGCCCCGTGTCATTTTCCTGGTCAGATTGTTTCCAGGTACTTTTCTATTTCCCATTTGGTGACCTGTATCCTGTATTCGTCGTACTCCGTGCTCTTGGCCTCTATCAGGTGCTTTGAGGACCACGGCCCGAGGGCCTCAACGACGACTTTGTCCTTCTTCATTTCCGCTATGGCCTCCAGGAGCGTGCTCGGCAGTGAATCTATTCCGAGTTTCTCTTTCTCTTCCTTTCCGAGTTCATAGAGGCTTTCCTCCATCGGCTCCGGCGGCTCTAGCTTGTGTTTTATGCCGTCGATTCCTGCGCATAGCATTGTTGCGAACGCCAAGTATGGGTTGCAGCTCGGGTCCGGGCACCTGAGTTCGGCGCGCGTGGAGCTTTCCCTTCCCGGGGAGTAGTGCGGTATCCTTATGAGCGCGCTCCTGTTGGTCTGTCCCCAGCTTATGTAAACAGGGGCTTCGTATCCCGGCACGAGCCTCTTGTATGAATTCACTGTCGGCGCCACTACCGCCGCGAGGGCTTTTGCGTGCTTCAGCTGCCCCGCAATGAAGTGTCTTGCGGTTTCGCTCAGGCTGTACTTTCCTTTGGCGTCGAAGAAGGCGTTTTTCCCTCCCTTGAACAGGCTTTGGTGCACGTGCATTCCGCTGCCGTTTATCCCGAAAATGGGCTTCGGCATGAATGACGCGTACAGGTTATGCGACTGTGCGATGGCCTTGGTGGTGTACTTGAATGTGAGGACGTTGTCTGCCGACTTGACGGCCTCGGAGTACCTGAAGTCTATCTCGTGCTGGCCGTATGCGACCTCATGGTGTGATGCTTCAACTTCGAGTCCGAGGCTCTCAAGCGACATTATGATGTCGCGCCTGACGTCAGAGGCGTGGTCTTTGGGCGCGAAGTCAAAGTAGCCCCCGACATCATGAGGTGCCGCGACTATTTTCCCATTTTCTTCAGGCCTGAACAGGAAGAACTCCACCTCTGGCCCGGTATAATAAGTGAAACCCATTTCCGCGGCCTTTTCCACGGCTCTCTTTAGTATTATTCTAGGGTCACCGTCGAATGGCCTGCCGTTAGGTGTGTAAACATCGCAGATAATCCTCGCTGTCTTGTGGCCGTTGTTGCTCCTCCATGGTATTATTGAGAACGTGTCCGCATCCGGCTTGAGGAACATGTCGCTCTCCGATATTCGGGTGAATCCTTCGATGCTGCTGCCGTCGAACCATACGCCCCTTTCGAGCGCTTCCTCTATCTTGTGGTGCGGTATAGTCACGCTCTTTATCATGCCGTCGATGTCGGAGAACTGCATTTCCGCCAGTTCAACCGAATGTTTCTTCACAGTGTCAAGTATTTGTGATTTGTCCATGTTTGCCCTCCATTCCGGTCATCGCGCTCACCAAGGCGCTTTTATCAAGATGCTCTTCCAACATTTATATATTTAATCCGATTTTTTTGAAATGTTTGTTTAAAAATGGTGTGATTTTTAAGGAGAATGCCTCATTTTTTTAGTTAAAAGGCATCTAAGTTAAACAAATGTCAGGTGTTTCATTGGATATGGACAGGACGGATTTAGCCATAATAAACGCGTTGGAGGAGAATGCAAGGCTTTCCCTCAGGAAGATAGCAAAGCAGGTTGGCGTGTCCACCGCTACGGTTATGCACCGCCTCAATGCCATAGAGAAGCAGAGGGCCATAAAGTCATACTCCGCGCTCCCGGATTATGACAAGCTCGGCTATTCCATACAGGCAATCATAGACGTCATAGTTTCGAAAGGGAAGCTCTTCCAAGTGGAGAAGAAAATAGCTTCCCATCCGAGCGTGGCCGCGGTGTACGACATGACCGGGCACTTCGACGTCATGGTCATAGCATACTTCAAGACAAGGCGCGGCCTCGATGATTTTATAAAGAAAATCCAGACCTACGATTTTGTGGAAAAGACCGAGACAAGGATAATACTTAATACGATAAAGGAAGGGCCTGTGAGGGTGTGAGGCATGTTAAATCAGCCAAGGCGGCCGCCGCTCTTGCACGCATTCCTTTTAAATCCTCTTTTAGTTAATTTGTTAATTAATGGGACAGTAGCTTAGCCTGGGAAAGCACTCGACGGGTGCAAGCACGTCTTTAATGGCTTGTTTTGCCCGGGTGAAGCTGAAGATGGGACAATGGAGTCATTGTTACTCTTCGTTGCTTCCGGCAGGCACCGAGTTATCGCGAGTTCAAATCTCGCCTGTCCCATTTTTTTCTTTCCTGTTATAAGGTCCTATCGGGTTTCCATGCACCACGAACCCTGTTGTTTTTCCCCTCTGCTCGTTTTTAATTCGTTTTCCTCTTTGTTATATCGGTGTATTCCTTGAGGAAAATCCCAGTATTGCTCTCGCTTGTTCTTTTGTCGGCAATTGTGGCCGCGGCAGCCCCCACCCTCACCAGCCCTGGCAGGACCGCCGGACAGTGGAGCGACAACTCAAGCATTACAATGAACGTTTCCTATCCAGACGCCTCCCAGTACAGTTATGAGGTTGATTCAAAGCCGGACACTGTCCCGGATACGGTGCCGGAAACAAGCGTTTCCGTAATATATGTAGGCTCCAAGGCTGATGGGACTTATTGGTTCCATGCAAGGGCTCTCTCGCCTTCCGGGTGGAGTGATGCGGCGCATTTCGAGCTGAAAGTGGACTCCAGCGGGCCGACCATGCCGTTCCCTGCCACTGCCACGGCTCTTGCCGACGGGGCGGTTTCCGTGAGCTGGACACCTTCCTCAGATGCGTTCTCAGGCGTTGCTTACTACAATGTTTACAGGAGCAATGTCGCGCAGATTAATGATAATGGAGTGGTAAGGGATTTCACTATCAGGGACAGTGTGGCCGTGAAGGTGGCCGACAAGTTCACGGGCACTGAATACAAGGACAGTAATTTCTCGGTTGGCAAGGGCAGGACATTTTTCTACAAGATACAGCCGGTGGATAATGCCAGCAACCCAGGTGCCATAACTCCGATGATAGTTGCGCGCTCCGCCTCGCTGTGCGGTCTTGCGCTTTCAATGTCGGCACAGCTCAAGGACAAGAACCTGCATGTAAGCGTTTCTTCCGATGGTGCGTTCCGTGGCGGAAAGCTTCTCGTCACGGAGCCGTCAGGTGGCCCCGCAGCCACGATACTTGACGGGGTATCCGGTGCATCTGCGGAGGCGTGGTATGGCCTTTCCGGGAAAATAAACGGCGACTACAACCTGTTCTTTTCCTCTTATAACGACAGTTACGTTCCATGTTCCGTGCAGAAAGTCTTCACATTTGATGATAATAACCCGAAAGTGAAGATTAATTCCCCTGCCAATGACAAGGACATCAACGGCGTCCTGGCTTTTTCCATTTCATCTTCCGACGAAGGCCAGAATGCGTCAGGCCTTGACAAGGTTTCGCTGTACGCAGAAGGCGCTTCAGGTGAGAAGCTTGCCGGGAATGCCGACATGAACGGCCAGGCGTATTCCGTAGACTGGAATACGCTCGATTATGACAACGGCCGCTATAAGGTAACTGCGAGGGCGTTTGACAAGGCCGGGAACAAGGCGGAGGACTCAAAGTATTATGTGGTCAGGAACACTTTTTTGGACAAAGCCCGCTTTGAAAAGGCCATTTCGGATGCAAACTCTTCGAGGTCTGCGGCAATAGCTTTCATAAACGGCCTGGAAAAGAAGAACATAAACCTGCCTTCGCTGCTTGACGCGGTTTTCGCCGCCGACTTCAATGTATCTCACGCAAAGTCCGTTTCCGGCAACGAGTTCACGCTTGGCTCAGCCTCTTCGGAGGCTGAAGCCGCGGCCAAGGCTTATTCGGCTATACAATCCAGGGTCGCCGTTTCAACATACAACTCTTCCGCATACGAGTACAAGCCTGCCGACCTGAACGCGCTCATCAAGGCGGCAGGTCTCGAAGGTGCCCTTGCGGATTCTGCAAATTCGTACATGGCCAAAATCACGTCCACGAGGAAGCTTGAGGTCCTGGAGGTCAAGTTTGACGGCAATTCATTCTACCGTGCCAACATGGCAATCACACTCACGAATGTTGACAAGAATTCCTTGACTGCCATGGTTGTAGAGCCAATTCCGAAAAAATTCGCGGCCTCCGCCTCTGACATAAACTCTCATGCGCAGTTCACCATACTTAGGGGAGACCCGCTCATTGCCTTCAGCGCGATTGACTTGAACGCGGGCGAGTCATACACCCTCACGTACTCGCTCTCATCCAGACTCACAAGAGTGCAGGCCGATGCGCTCGTTTCATCTAAGGTCGTGGGGTTTTACGTGTCGCCTCCCGTTGTCCTGCCGGGAGGCTCTGATGTGTCTTCCCTCAAGGAATCACTCTTTTCCAGGGCAAGTTCCGTGATTTCAGGTATTGCCGGCATAGAGTGGACTACCAAGAACCTAATAATCGCAGGAATCGCGATAGTTCTCGTGCTAGGCCTGCTTTTCATAGTTCTGGTGGCTGCCGTAGCGGCGATTTATTTCTTTTACATAAAAAAGAAACTCTGACTTGGTGTTTGCATGCAGCTTGAAGCTTTCCTCAAATCCACCGCGCTCGAAGTTAACGCACAGCTCGAATCTTTTTTCCCAAGGGGCCTGACCGATGGCTGGATTGCCGCGAACCTCGGCAAGCCCAAATTCGTGGTTGACCTTGGCGCATCCCAGAAGTCAATGGTTGAGCCAATATGGGAGTTTCTCTCACGCGGCGGCAAGCGCTGGCGCCCGGCTCTCATGATACTCGCAACGGAGGCAGTAGGTGGCAGGAAAAAGGATGCGCTGCCTTTCACCGTGATGCCGGAGCTTGCGCACAACGGGTCAATCATAATAGACGATGTCGAAGACCGCTCGACGCTTCGCAGGGGGAAGCCGTGCACCCACATAATCTACGGTACTGACATAGCAATCAATGCAGGCACGGCCCTTTACCTGATACCTCTTGCAAAGCTTTTCGCGAACAGCAGGGTTCCTGCAGCGAAGAAGGCGCAGATGTATGACAATTATGCCGTAGAACTGCTGAGGCTCTCTTTCGGCCAGGCTCTGGACATACACTGGCACCACGGTAATGGCGTGCCTACTGAGGATCAGTACCTGCAAATGTGCTACTATAAGACCGGGACGCTTGCACGGCTGGCAGTTTCCCTCGGGGCGATTCTCGGAGGCGCCTCGAAGTCGCAGCTGGATGCGCTCGGGGAATTCGCTGGCAGCATAGGGGTGGCTTTCCAGATACAGGATGACATTCTTAACATCCTTCCTCAGAACGACTTGTGGGGGAAAGAGCTTGGTGACGACATTAATGAAGGAAAACGCACTCTTCTGGTAATTCACGCCCTGAAGACCCTTTCTCCTGAGAAGGCCTCGCGCCTCATGGAAATCCTTGATGCCAAGCAGAACTCCAAAAGCGAGGTATCCGAGGCGATTTCGCTGCTCCTTGAATGTGGTTCGGTGGAGTATGCCCGCAAGGTGGCAAAAGACCTTGTCATGAAAAGCTGGAAGAAGCTTGACCCGAAGCTTAAGGATTCAAGGGCAAAGGCCATGCTGAAAGAATTCGCGGATTACCTGATTGAGCGGAAAATCTGATTTCCGGAAGCTTGCATGTGCTGTTTGGAAGAAGTTCCAAGGGCCTCATAATCCACATCTGTCGTGGCATGCCGTTGCGGGTTTGCTGCAGTTGCTTCATAAAATATCTGCTTTGGAGGTATGGCTCTAGGCGTCCTCGTATTCTTTCTCCACCCTGTGCACCGCTATTCCTGTGTCGGTTATCTGAATTGGGTGCAGGTCTTCCGAGTGCTTTGTGGCCCTCATCTTCCTGATGTGCAATGTCCTGTTGCTCCGCGTGCCTATGCCGAGGTAATGCATCACCAGGACGCCATCGACAACATACTCTTCTATGCCGTATTTCCCGAACTTGTTGGCGCCGTCAGAAATCTCGGAAGTCATTATGGTGGTGACGCCCATCCTCATCAGCAAGTAAGAGAGCTTCAGGATCGCGTTCCTGACATCGTTCTCGTTCTGGAAATTGAACCCGAGCGCAGGTATGGAATCAATCACGAGCCTCTTGGCCCCTATCCTTTTTGTTGTCCTGAGTATCTCGAGCAGGAGTTTGTCGATGTCGAACCCGGTTGCCGGCATCGAGAACTCCTCTTCGCTTGGCATCCCTATCTTTGCAAGGCTGCCGTCAATTATCTGCAGCTTGTCGGAATCCTCGAGCTTCTTCAGGTCCCAGCCGAAACGCAGCATGTCCTGCCTTATCAGTTCCGGGCGCTCATCCAGCGTCACGTATATGCCTGGGTCTCCAAATTTTTTCACCCCGTTGTAGATGTATTGCGTGCAGAAAATCGTCTTTCCCGTGCCGCAGCCGCCAGAGAGCAGCACGCTCCTGCCTTCGGGAAAACCGCCTTCAACAAGTTCATCAAAGCCGGAAATGCCAGTAGCCACCCTGTCCATGGTATCGGTATAGTGTTGAAGTTAACTTGTATTTATATGTTCGGGGAGGCAAACAGCAAAAAGTATTACTGCCGTTGCGTAAGCATTTAACAATCTTTCCCGGCAAAATCCCGTAATGAAGCACATAGCGCTCGCCATTGCGCTGGCAATCGTTTTTCCGGCCGTTGTCTTCGCGGCCCAGACTCCCGTGCTGGATATTTCCGGCTCATCGGCCGTCCCTTCCAAGGTTTATGCCGGCGACCTCATTACGATAAACTTCAATCTTGAGAATTCCAGCGCAGCTACGGAAGCAAAAGGCGTCTCGGTTTCCACGCAGCTCAACGAAAACGATTTCGAGGCCGTGAAGATTTCCGAGCTTGTCGGCGACATAGACCCGCAGAGCTCAAAGACTGTTTCATTCAGGTTCACGGCGAAAATCTCCGTGCTTCCAGGTTCCTATAAGATTCCGGTGGCCATTTCCTACAAGAGCGGTACAGATGTCGTGTCATACTCGAAGGACGTGGATTTCGAGATTTCGGCCTGTCACCAGCTGAAGGTGGCGGATGTTTCCCTGAGCAATCCGCAGCCACACATAGGCGACAATGTAGTCGTTTACGCTGTCATAACTAATGTCTGCTCGTCTTCCGCGAGGAACGTGAGCGTCGAGCTCAGGTCGGTGACAAACTCCACGGTCGCGCCTTTCGTCGTGAGCTCCGGCACGATGGCGAGGCTTGGTGACATAGTGCCGAGGGGAAAGGCTCCCGTTTCGTTCTCTCTCGGCGTAACTGACAAGGTAGATGCCAAGACATACGTGTTCTCGCTTGACGCGAACTGTGATGAATGCAGCAGGGTTTTTTCCAACTCGTTCTCATTCCTTGTCTACGGCAAGCCGGACCTCGTGTTCTCAAATATAGAGTACTCGATAGAGAATGCCATTCCGAACCAGAAACAGATAATGCAGGGCAATTCGTTCACGCTTTCTGTGCAGCTCGACAACATAGGCGAGGAAAAGGCGAGGGCGGTTGAGGTGCATGCCGATTTTGGTTCCGGAATAGCCGGAACGCAGAAATCTTTCGTCGGCAACATTGACAAGGGCGATTCAGGTGCCGCGATTTTCAACCTCGCCGCGCTGAACGACGCGAAGCCGGGGCAGCAGGAAGGCAGGATTACCGTTGTTTACCTGGATGAGCTGGGGGAAAAGCAGGAAATCGTGGAAAACTATCCCATTTACATAACTCCGATGCCGCCTGCAAGCCCGGTGCTTTACCTAGTGATGCTCGTGCTCCTCATAGTTGCCCTAGGCATTGTTTATCTCATCGTGCGGTTCGTGATGAGGCAGCTCGCAATAATGAAGTCGCAGTAGCCATAGGTCGCCTCTTCCGCAACCCGTGCCCAAATGCCAAACGTTCCGGTGCAGTGTATGATAAAGCTCTCGTTCCTGAATATTTTCAGAAGGAAAACAAGGGCCGTGCTTGCGATTGCCGGCATTGCGATAGGTGTCGCGGCAATCATAGTGTTGGTTTCCCTCGTAGATGGGTTTACCTCGGATTTCAACGACGTGATAAGCCAGTTCAAGGGCGTAACCGTATACGAAAAGAACTCGGCTGACCAGACTTTGTCGAAGATTGACGCCTCCCTGGAGCAGAAAATAGAGGCGCTGCCGAACGTGAAGGCCGTCATTCCGGAAATATGGGTGCTGCCGAATAAAATAGATTCGGAGCCAATAGGCCTGTCACCCACCGGGTCGGTAGCAATATACGGTCTTGATACGGGCAAGTACTTTGCAAATACTGGCTCTAGTTGGCTCAATGACATCGGAAGCGGTGCCGTGCTCAAGGGTTCAGATCGCGGACAGGTGATGATTGGGGAAAAAATTGCCGAGGATTTCCAGAAGTTTCCGGGGTCGGCCATAAAGATAAATGAAACCGTGTTCCGTGTCAAGGCTGTGCTCAAGGGCGAGAGTGACCTCCTTTCCGGCATAATAATAATGAACATTGATGATGCGCGCTCCCTGAGTTCCCTGGTGCAGAAGGACATAAGCTCAATTACCGTGATAGTTTCGGATGTTTCCAAGGACAAGGAAGTGGCGTCGCTCATAAAAGCAAAATACGGGGCGGATGTCCAGGCTTTTACCCAGGATGACCTCTCGGAGCAGTTTACCGGGATAATAGGCAACCTCAGGCTCCTTGCTGTTGCCATAGCACTCATTTCAGGCATTGTGGCAGGCATCGGGATAGCGAACACAATGCTCATGAATGTTCTTGAGCGCTTCCGCGAGATCGGGGCGCTCAAGGCTGTTGGATGGACTAATGCCAACATCATGAAAATGGTGCTCTACGAGGCCCTGATTCTCGGGTTCATGGGCGGCACTGCTGGCATACTTCTCGGCTTTGCAGTGGATCAGCTGCTTTTCTCAGTGGCGGGGGTAAAATTCCTGATATCGCCTCCGCTCCTGCTATCCAGCTTCGCTTTCGCGGTTGTGCTCGGGGCGGTTTCCGGGCTCTATCCTGCGTATCATGCTTCCAGGCTTGACCCGATAGAGGCGCTGAGGGGATAAATGTGATGGATTGGAAAACTTATTGTACAGGGGTGTCATGATGACAGCACCGATTGTTGAGGCAAGGGACGTGGTGAGGGAATACAAAATGGGCACGGCTTCGGTGAGGGCTCTCAGCGGTGTTTCCCTTTCGATAGATGCCGGGGATTTCGTGGTAATCGTGGGTCCAAGTGGTTCAGGCAAGAGCACGCTCATGCACATTCTTGGCACGCTTGACCATCCAACTTCGGGCAAGGTTTTCATAGATGGGAGGGACATAAGCGTTTTTGATGACTGGCATCTTGCGATGCTGAGGCGCAAGAAGATAGGCTTCATATTCCAGTCATTCAATCTCATTCCGACCCTTAATGCCCTTGAAAATGTGGTGATTCCAACGGAGCCTATACCAGGGGACAAGGATTGGGCTGACGGGCGTGCCGTGAGCCTGCTAAAGAGGGTAGGCCTTGGGGAGCGGATGTTCCACAAGCCTGATGAGCTTTCCGGCGGCCAGCGCCAGAGGGTTTCGATTGCCCGTGCCCTGATAAACGACCCTGAAATAGTATTTGCCGATGAGCCTACCGGCAATCTCGATTCCGTTACCGGGAAGCAGGTAATCGGCCTCATGCGCGAACTCAATTCCAGGGACAACAAAACTTTCGTGATTGTCACACATGACCCGTCCCTGCTGGATTACGCCACAAAGAAAGTGTTCATACTCGATGGCCGGATAAGCAAGGTGGAAAACGCAGGCAGGAAGTCCGGAAAGGGCGGTTGAATGCTCAAGCTCAGCTTCACTAATGTAACCCGCCACAAGGTCAGGGCTATCCTTTCCATATTCGGAATAATGCTCGGTGTAGCGTCGCTGATTGCCCTTGTTTCGGTAGTTGACGGCATAAGGTTCCAGATAGAGGATGCATTCAGCAAGGCGCAGGGGGCAAGAGTTGCGCCGATAAAGGCAACTGACCCTATATTCAGCCAGCTTGATGGCAAGTGGGTTTCCAAGGTGGCGAAAGTGCAGGGTGTGAAGGTCGCGATTCCGGTTATAATACAGGCCGCAAAGAACATTGACGGCAAGGATCTGTCGCCTTTCAATGCGGTAAGAGTACTGGGCATTGACCTCTCCGCGCAGTCAAAGGCCACAGGCTCCGGATTTACCGGGGAGCTTCTTGAGGGCCGGGATTTCAAGGCTTCTGACCGAGGGGTCGTTCTCATAGGCAAAAAAATAAAGGAAGATTATGACAAGTTCCTTGGCACAAACATCAGGATTGACGGCGAGCAATTCAAGGTAGTGGGCATTTATACAACGGGTTCAGACCTTCTTGACAATTCCATAGAAATGTCCATTGAGGACGAGCGTGACACTTTTTCTTTTCCGCAGGGAAAGATAAGCTACATCAATGTGCAGTTCACCAATCCGGGCCAGGTGCAGTCAGTAGTGGACAGGATAAACGCGATTTATGGGGAGGAAATAAAGGCTACGAGCCTCAGCGATTTTTCCAGCCAGTTCGGGGAGCTGTTTGACAGCATTACCGCTCTCGTGGTAGTGATTGCGTCCATAGCCTCTCTCGTTGCCGCTGTCGGCATAATAAACACGATGCTGATGAACGTTCTCGAACGCTTCCGCGAAATAGGCGCCCTCAAAGCGGTTGGCTGGACCAATGGCAATGTTGTCGCCATGATTCTGTACGAGTCGCTTTTCGTCGGCGTTTTCGGCGGAATTTCAGGGGTCGTTTTGGGCGTGCTCACTACAGGTTTCATGCAGGGGTTCGGCCTCACCACTGTAGTTTCCCCTTCACTTATTGTAGGTTCTTTCCTGGGTGCTGTAGCTGTCGGGATAGCTGGCGGCATTTACCCTGCGTTCATGGCGTCGAAGATGGATCCTGTGGATGCGCTCAGGGCCGAGTGAGCAAACGGTGAAACTCGCCGCTGTTTTTTCCCCGTACAGATATGGCGGCGGCTTCATGCAGTTGCCGTATATCTATGCACTTTAATCACGCCTTTGACCCTGCTTATTTTCATGGTTAGCTCTTCAAGCTGTTTCAGGCTCCTGAGCCTGACGCCGAAAATGCAGGTCGTGGTGTTTGACTGCGTAGCCTTTGCATTTGTGGAAGCGACATAAATCCCATTCTCCGAAAAGACCCCCAGTACGTCCTTGAGTATTCCTATCCTATCGGCCGTCTCAACCACGATTTCAGCGTCATACTCCCCGGGCTTTTCAGCCCACTCCACCCTCACAACCTTTGTCCCAAGTTTGGATGCTTCGATACAGTTTATTTGGTGCACTGAAATTTTTCTCTTGGTAGTTTTGACTCCGACTATGGCGTCTCCCGGCAACGGGGAACAGCATTTTGCAAGTCTCACCTTTGCATTGCTGGTTTTGACGTATTCTCCGGCAGGCTTTTTCTTAAGGGCGGCTTTGCTATCCTCGGTCTTCATGCCGAGCTTTGCCATTATTTTCTGTTTTGCCTTGGCGGTTTTTGCCAATGAAAGCCAGCTCATTTGGGGTTTCCTTTTTTCAGAAGTCACTATCTCCACCACGTCGCCGTTCTTTATCGGCGCCCCTAACGGAACCATCATTCCGTTTATCCTTGCCCCGTTGCATTTGTCGCCTATATCGGAATGTACTGCATATGCAAAGTCTATGATAGAAGCCCCATCGGGAAGCTCTATCACTTGGCCTTTCGGTGTCATGGCAAATATTTCCTTGCCGAATATGTCCATTTGCGTATTGGCCCCGGTGGACCTCTGCCAGTCCAGCACCTGCTTTATCCACTCTATTTTCCTGTCGTGTTTTGCTTCCTTCTTCTCTCCCTTGTACTGCCAGTGCGAAGCCATTCCCAATTCCGCAAAGTCGTTCATTTCCTTTGTCCTTATCTGGACTTCTATCGGGAACCCTTCCTCCGTGAACATGCTGGTGTGCAGTGACCTGTATCCATTTTCCTTGGGTTTCACTATGTAGTCGTCAAATTCTCCCGGAATCGGTTTCCACATGCTGTGAAGTATTCCGAGCACCTCATAGCATTCCCTGACCGATTCAGTGACAAGCCTTAGTGCAACAATGTCGTATATCCTGCCTAATCCAGCATTTTTCCTCTTCATCTTTGCGTAGATGCTGTAGACGGTCTTTATCCTTCCTGTGAGGCTCGCCTCTATGCCTGCCTCGGTGACTCCCTTGGCTATCATGCCCTGCCATTTTTCCATGCTTCCGTGGCACTTTTCAATCAGTTTGTCCACCGCTGACCGTATCTCCATATAGGTCTTCGGGTGCTCAAACTTGAACGCGAGATCGTTCAATTCAGAGCTCATGGAGTACATGCCGAGTTTGTGGGCAAGCGGGGCATAGGCCCTCCTCACTTCCGCCACAAAACCCTTACGCTCCATTTCCACGATCTTGTCTACATTCCTTATCTTGTCAATCACCTCGCCGAGCTGAAGCATCACAACTTCAGGATTTGTGGTGAGGACTATCATGAGCTTCTTTTCGGCGCTGCCTTGGTCGGTATTCCCGAACTCCAAAGCCTTCTCAAACCTCATTTTTGCGTCGACAATGTCGAGGACTTCCTTCCCGAATACCCTCTCCACTTCCGCTGGCCGCACGCCGTGCTCCACTACATTGTGCACGAGGGCCGCTATGGCGATTTTCCTGCCGAGGCCTAGCCACATGACCTCTTTTGCCACGGATGTGTTGTGACTAATATAGCTTTTTTCTTCCATCCCGGACTTTCTGCACGCCGTGCGCACCAATTCGAGTGCCGCTCGCGCATCTTCGTCAGACCCGAACGACTTCCTGAACATTCCCATGAAGTCTTCATTTTCCGGGGATTCCATGAATTAATTCACCGGGATTCATGTTTTTAGCATTACTGGTGTGTTATGGCCATGCCTGATTCATGGCTTCCGGCATATTTATCTGGGTTTTCCAACATAGTAATCCTCATAATGCCGCGTGCGTGTTCAAATGCCTAACTACCTTTTCGTGAACTTCAAGACCTATGAAGGAGGAACAGGGGAGAGCGCCCTAGGGCTCGCAAAGCTCCTTTCAACGTTCTACACTGGCGAGGTGGAGATAATCCCGGTGCTCCAGGCTCTTGACATGCGCATTGTATCCGAATCCGTGCCACTCAAGCTCTTTGCCCAGCATGTTGACGCCGTGAAATACGGTTCGAACACCGGAAAAATACTGCCAGAGGCCCTGAAAGCCGCAGGTGCATCCGGAACCATCCTCAATCACGCCGAAAACAAAATTCCAAACGATGCCATAAAATCCACGATTGCGCGTTGCCATGAGGCCGGCCTGAAAGTGATGGTGTGCGCTGAAACGCTCCAGCGGGCAAAGGAAATAGCCGCTTTTTCTCCCGATTTCATAGCAGTGGAGCCTCCGGAGCTCATTGGCGGCAAGATGAGTGTGAGTGCCGCGAGGCCAGAACTGATTTCGGATTCCGTGAAGGCAATCAGCAAAATCAATCCAAATATAATTGTCATCACCGGTGCCGGAGTGAAAAACGCGGAAGACGTTTCAAAAGCAATAGCGCTAGGCACTTCAGGCGTTTTTGTCGCTTCCGGAATAGTGTGTGCGGAAGACAAGGAGTATGCTGTGAGGCAGCTCCTTAGCGGATTTCCTTCCGGAAAAGACGACGGAAAAATGCCGTGATGCGAAAAATCAATCTGCGTTCAGACAACAATGCCTTTCACCACAGTTCTTTTTTCACTATTCTTCTCGTACTCCTCAAGTCCTATCTTCAGCACCATCAATCCCAGCAGGGCGCACTTCCCCCTTGTCTGTATGATGTTGCCGAGCTCAGCGAACAGCTCCTTGTCGGTGATTTTTTTCGCTTCTTGTATTTTCCTGCCCTTCACCATTTCGCCGAGGAGAGATTCTGCCGCGACGCTTATCGCGCAGCCGCTTCCATGGAATTTTATGTCTTCAATTATGCCGCTTTTAACCTTCAATGTGAAAGTCACCTGGTCTCCGCATGTCGGGTTTCCGCCGCTGGCTTCAATGTCGGCGCCCTCTATCCTGCCCTTGTTCAGGGGGTTCTTGTAGAGTTCGAGTATAATTTCAGTGTATATGCTGCTGCCCATTCAGACACCGAACGTTTTTTTTGCTTCCTCTACGGAGCTTGCGAGCCTTTCTATCTCTTCTGTATTGTTGTATAAATAGAATGATGCCCGTGCAATGCCTTCCACCCCGATTTCTCGCATAAGCGGCTGTGCGCAGTGGTTTCCTGCCCTTATTATAACGCCGTTCCCGTCCAGGACCTCTGAAACGTCGTGCGGGTGCACTCCATCCACATTGAACGGGATTATCCCTGTGCGTGGCCCTTTTTCCGGGCCGTAAATCTCCACTCCTTTTATTTCGGCCATCCTCTTTAGGCCTGCCTTCAGGAGTTTGTTTTCATGCGTTTCTATGTTTTCCATCCCGGTTTTTTCCAAATAACCGATTGCTGCGGAAAAGCCGGCTGCGCCGGCAATGTTCGGCGTTCCGGCCTCGAACTTCCACGGAATCTTGTTCCACTCCGCGCCCTCCAATGTTACCGTTGAAATCATATCCCCACCTGTAAGGAAAGGCGGCATTTCCTCGAGAAGTTCGCTTTTCCCGTACAGGATTCCGAGTCCTGTAGGCCCGAGCATCTTGTGCGCGGAAAACGCAAGGAAATCGCACCTTATGCGTTCCACGTCCACTTTTGTGTGCGGCACTGCCTGGGCCGCATCGACCACGCATTTCGCCCCGGCTTCGTGCGCAAGCGCTGATATTTTTTCAACATCGTTTATTGTTCCGAGTATGTTCGAGGCCATGGTGACAGACACTATCCTTGTCCTGGGGGATATTTTTCCATTCAGGTCTTCAATGTCAAGCCTCCCGTCTTCCGTGATGTCTGCGTATTTCACCGTTGCTTTTTTCCTTTTCGCGAGCTCCTGCCACGGCACGATGTTGGCGTGGTGCTCCATTTTGGTGAGCAGTATCTCGTCTCCTGTGCGGATGTTTTCCCCGAGTGAGTACGCTAGGAGGTTCAGGCTTTCCGTAGCGTTCTTTGTGAATACGATTTCCTCTATTCCGCCTGCGTTGATGAACCTCGCGGCGTTTTCATGTGCAAGTTCATATAGTTCGGTGGCTTCCCTGCTGAGTGCATTGAGGCCGCGGTGTACGTTTGCGTTGCGTTTTTCATAAAATTCTCTTTCCGCTTTTATTACCTGCCGGGGTTTTTGGGTTGTAGCGGCGTTGTCGAGGTAAGTCATCTTTTTGCCGTTGAGCTTTCTCGCGAGTATGGGGAAACCCTTCCTGATTCTTGCTGTATCCATGCTCGGTCACGTCCTTAGCTCTATTTCCTGCACGAGCCTTTCCCTCGCTTTTTGCGGCAGCATTGATACCGCACTTTCGAGGAAGCTCCTCAGCACCATCTTTTCGGCATCCTCCCTTATTATTCCCCTGGATTGTATGTAAAAAAGCTCCTCTTCCTCTATGCGGGAGACGGTTGCCGAGTGCGTTGCCTTGACATCGTCCGTCTTTATCTCGAGTCCGGGAATCTGGTTGCTGCTGGCTTCTCCCCCGAGGATGATGCTGTGGCACTCGAGCAGCGCATTGCTCTTGTCAGCGCCTTCCTGTATCCTTATCATGCCATCGAACACGGAGCTGCTCGAGTCTTTCATGGCAGACTTGAAGATGCAGTGGCTGTCAGTGGCTTGGGTGCGGTGTATCGAGGAATAGTTTATGTCAAAGTGCTGGCTTCCGCTCCCTATGAGGGCGCTGTATTCCATTGCGGAAGCTCCCGGGCCATTAAGTATGTTTGCCGTGTTTCCTCTAACGAGGTTTCCTGAAAGCCACGCGTTGGAGTTCACCAGCGAGGCGCCTTCCTCGGCGATGCATTGCTGGTATGCCATTGAGTCGCCTTTTCCGAGATGGAGCCTTGCAATTGTCGCCTTTGCGCCTTTTCCCAGATAAACAGTTTCAGAGCAGAGGGTCGTGCCGTGGCCTGCGAGTTCCTCTATTATGCAGCACTCGGCGCCTTCTTCTATAATTATGAAACGCTTGCTACACACGCCTTCCGGTGCTTCAATCCGGAGCGTGATGTCTCCGGCTTCCTTGCCGGCAACAATCACGAAACCGGAATTAAAATGCGAGTTTATGTACCCTTCGAACTGGTCTTTCGGCTTTTCCTCGGCCGCGAGTATGCTCCTGAGCAGTTCCGGAATCTCGTAAAGAGCTTCTGCAATGCTCAATACTGTGGGTTTTCCGTGAACTATCTTCGGTGCCGGCTGGACGGCTCCGGAATTCCCGGCGATAATCTCCTCGAGGCGGGTTATGCTGGTGTACTTGCTTTTCCTCAGGGGTTTTTCCGTGAAGACGGCCAGGTTACTTTCCCTGTATGCGGCCATCCATTCAGGTTCCTTGGCGATTCTGTGTTCCTGGGCCTGGGCTGCAGCGGATTTCCGCATCCAATCACCCGACTGAGTTCTCCATTTCCATTTCTATGAGCCTGTTCAGCTCGACGGCATACTCCAGCGGCAGTGTCTTGGTGAATGGCTGCATGAATCCCAGCACTATCATGGTGAGTGCCTCGGCTTCCGTGAGGCCCTTGGACATCAGGTAGAATATCTGGTCATCGCCTATTTTGCCCACTTTTGCCTCGTGTGCTATCGTCGCGCTAGGCTCGTCGATTTCCACGTACGGGTATGTGTCGGTGCGTGATTCCTTGTCCAGCAAAAGCGCATCGCACATCACGTTGCTTCTCACGTTCTTGCAGCCGCGCAGCACCTTGACAAGGCCCCTGTACGATGTCCTGCCGCCGTCCTTGCTTATGCTCTTGCTCGTTATGGTGCTGGTGGTGTTGGGGGCGCTGTGTATGACTTTGGCGCCTGCATCCTGGTGTTGCCCTTTTCCGGCCAGTGCGACGCTCAGGACCTCTCCCCTCGCGCCCTCGCCCATGAGATAAATCGCCGGATACTTTTGGGTGATCTTGGACCCAATATTGCCGTCGACCCATGATACTGTCGCGTCCCTGTAAGCGAAAGCCCTTTTCGTTACAAGGTTGTATATGTTCGGGGCCCAGTTCTGTATCGTGGTGTAGCGCACGTGCGCGCCGGGTTTTGCTATGACCTCCACTACCGCGGAATGCAGGGATTGCGTTGTGAATCGCGGCGCTGAGCACCCCTCGATATAATGTGCTTGTGCCCCTTCATCGGCGATTATGAGCGTCCTTTCGAACTGGCCGAAGCTCTCCGCGTTTATCCTAAAGTAGGCCTGCAGTGGAATATCCACCTTCACGTTCTTCGGCACGAAAACGAACGAGCCCCCTGACCATACAGCGCTGTTCAGTGACGCGAATTTATTGTCGTTGAGAGGTATGACTTTCCCGAAGTGCTCCCTGACAATATCAGGATATCTCCTGAGGCCTTCGTCCATCGACATGAAAACTACACCCTGCTTTTCCAGGTCCGCACGGATGCTGCTGTACATCACTTCACTGTCATATTGCGCTTCCACTCCTGCCAGCACTTTCCTTTCGGCCTCGGGTATGCCCAGCCTGTCGAATGTTTTCTTGACGTCTTCCGGGACCTCTTCCCAGCTTCTCCTCTTCTGGCTTCCTGCGCTCATGTAGTAAATTATCTCGTCAAAGTTGATTTCGCTCAGGTCAGGGCCCCACTGCGGCATCGGCCTTTCCGTGAATGCCTTGAGCGCCCTTAGCCGGAAGTCCAGCATCCATCCGGGTTCGTTCTTCATGGCGGATATTTTCCTCACGGTTTCCTCGTTGAGCCCTTTGCCGAAAACTACTTCGTAGTTCTTGGTGCTGTAGCTGAAGTCGTACTTTGTGTAATCTGTCTGCGTGAGCTGTCTTTCGCGCATCCTGCTCTCGCTGTCGGCCATTCACTCCGCCCCCTTGGCCTCGTGGCCGAACTCTTTTATTATCTCGGTGTAGCCTTTTTCCTCAAGCTCTTCGGCTATTTGGTGGCCGCCTGACTTGATTATCCTGCCGTCGTGCATTATGTGCACGAAATCCGGCTTCAGATGCGTGAGTATCCTCTTGTAGTGTGTTATCACGAGCGCTCCGAAGTCCTTCGAGCGCATGCCGCTCACGGTTTCGGAAACGAGCTTGAGCGAATCTATGTCCAGCCCGGAGTCGGTTTCGTCCATTATGGCGATTTTGGGTTTCAGGAGGAGCATCTGGAGTATTTCTGCGCGCTTCTTTTCGCCGCCGGAGAATCCTACGTTGAGTTCCCGCTCGATGAAGTCCTCGCCCATCTTGAGGGATTTGGCGGCTTCCTTCACTTTTTGCCTGAATTGTATGATGCTCATAGTGTTGAGCGGGTTCCTGGCCTTGTATGTCGCGTATAGGAACCTGCCGAATGTCAGCCCGCTTATTTCGAATGGGTACTGGAATGACATGAACAGTCCCATTTTTGCCCTCTCGTCTGCTGGCATTCCGAGCACGCTCTTTCCGTTGAAGAGCACATCCCCTTTCGTGACCGCGTATTTCGGGTGCCCCATTATTACGCTGGATAGCGTGCTCTTTCCGGAGCCGTTGGGGCCCATTATCGCGTGCACTTCGCCCTGCTTCGCAGAGAGGTTAACTCCCTTGAGTATCTCCTTGCCCTCGATGCCTGCATGCAGTCCCTTGATTTCGAGTATGCCCATAACAATCACGCATCCGCATAATGCCAGTGGATTTCCCTGCCGGGGTGCGGCGGGTTCATATCCTTTTCACGCCGGCTTCAGCGAGCATCTGGCCTGATGCGTCGAACTCCTTGCACACGACGCACATTCCTTCAAAGCCCTTGTCCGAGTTCAGCAGCATGTCGGCCATTTCGCGTATTTTCCGCTGGTCGTTGTCGCTGAACTTGTGCGAACCTCCGCGCTTGTGCTTGAGGTATTGGCATACCGCCGCTTCCGTGAGGCCGAGCTTCTTCGCGACTGTCTTGCGCGTCACCTGTTTTTCGTTGATGAGGTAACTTGCTATTTCGCGCCTCACTGCCGGCAGCACATGCCAGCTTATTATTTCGCACGGGAATGTCAGGCCCATTTTATCACCACAACCAACCCATGATTAACAATTGTTAATAATTGTTTTTAAACGTGTTGGTTCGCCCCATGAATACCCCGTATACGTGGTTTCAGCTTTTTAAAGGTTTTGAGGCACAATTGGACCATGTCGCGGCTCAAGGAGATGAAGGCTGCAGGAAACGATGGCGAGTCTTCCGGCCTGCTTTACACTGTCATCGGCGTTGCACTCGTGATTGCGGTGCTTGCCGCATTCTACCTCTTTCTTTTCTCCCCTCAGCCTAAATTCGGCCTCGATGCGCTTGAAAAGGGCGGCCACAGTGAGGGCAACCCTGATTCAAAGGTTCGCATAGTGGAGTTTTCGGATTTTGAGTGCCCGGCCTGCGGTGACGCTTACGACCAGCTAAAGACGTTTCTTCCCCAGTACCTGGACAGGGTCAAGTTCACGTACATGCATTTTCCGATAAGCAACCTCCACCCTTTTGCCAAGAAGGCCGCGGAGTCTTCCGAATGCGCCGCGGAGCAGGGTGACCATTTCTGGGCCATGCACGACAAGCTGTTCGATAACCGCAGGAACCTCGCGGTCAGCGACCTCAAGGGCTACGCAAAGGACCTCGGCCTCGACACGAACGCCTTCAATAGCTGCCTCGAATCAGGGAGGTATGCCACTGCTGTCGCATCATCCTTCTCGCTCGGCCGTGGCTTCGGCGTGTCCGGGACCCCGACGTTCTTCATCAATGGCGAAAAGGCGAACTTCGATTCTTATGCGCAACTTAGGCAAATCATAGACCAGAAACTGGCTTCGGGCTGAGCATTCGCGCATTTTTTTTCACCGGCCTAATGAAAGCACTCACATTAAAAACCTTTTCTGGCGGAATTTCATTCCAGTATTAACTTCGGAGGTTTTTTCTTGGAAGCTGACAAATCCAATGCGGGTGGGATGAGCCCGTCAATGATGCTCTCGGCGAGCATACTCATATCCGCGCTCGTTCTCGCGGGTGCGCTCTTCTTCGTGGGAGCCGACATAAGCAAGCAGATAGGCACGATAAAAATAACCGCGGGTTCCGGCCAGGAAGCAGGTGCGCAGCAGGGTGGCGCGCAGACTGCTGGCACGGCCAACACTGGCGGTTCAGCCGCACAGAAGCAGGTCACTTTCCAGGGCCTCGTGGAGAGCGCTCTGATAATAGGTGACTCGAATGCGAAGGTCACGGTGCTTGAGTTTTCGGATTTTTCATGCCCGTTCTGTGCTGCCTCGGCAGGCTTCGGCGGCCAGGATGTGATTGATTACTTGAAGAGCCGCGACCCACAGTGGGAGCCGATAGGCCCAAAATTCATCGAAGAGTATGTCAAGACCGGCAAAGTCAAGCTGGCAATCAAGTATTATCCGGGTCATGGTACCGGCCAGCAGGCTCAGCTTGTCTCATGGTGTGCATACGACCAGAATCCGGATTACTTCGCGAAGTTCCACGACATCGCATACAAGAATCAGGGCGAAGCCAATGATGCAGCCAAGATGAAGGGCTATGCTGTGCAGGTCGGCGCTGACGCTGCGAAGCTCGACGAGTGCCTGAAATCGAACAAATACGTTTCAAGGCTCGACACCGAAGCCGAGGAAGGGAGCGCCATAGGAGTCAGCGGCACGCCGTACTATTACATAAACAATGCAAGCACCGTGCTGAAAGGGGCCTATTCATATTCTTATATGAAGCAGGCGATTGACGCGGAACTTGCGAAACAATAGCATTTCAAATTCTGCGGCTTCGCGGCCGCATTGATTTTTTTACCCCGGCCCTATTAATGCGCGGCCGGTTTTTTTTGCGGCATTGAGTTGCCACTGTCTCCAGGGCTTTCTTATTTGCGGCCGCGTGGTTTTCCCGCTCTCGCACCAATCGCTTTATAATGGTTTTAAGCACATATTCCTTTGATATGGCAAGCGTAACCATTTACAGCACGCCTTCATGCGTATACTGCCGGATGGCGAAGAAGTTCTTCGAGGAGAACAATGTGAAGTACACGGAGTACAATGTCGCCGACGACTATGAAAAGGCCGAGGAAATGATAAAAAAGAGCGGCCAGCAGGGCGTGCCCGTGATTGACATCGACGGGAAGGTAATCGTGGGTTTTGACAAGGCGGCGATAAAGGAAGCTCTAAAAATTTCGTGAAAAAGCAGAATCCTATCCATGAGACATTTTCGGCGGTGGCAATACAATATTTTCTTGGCCTCATGCTTGAAGCGAATAAACAAATGGTGTAGAAAGAATTCAACCAGAAAAGCGGAAGGCTCAAACGCCAATGTAAAACCGCTTGTTAAAATTACAGGGAATACTCCCAAATCCTTTTTTCCTTGGCATTCCGGGCATTTGAAATTTCCCCCGCAACATCCTTTAGGAAAATCCTCTTTATTTCTTCAATATCCCTGACTCCGGAACCCAGAATCCACATAAGTTTTGTCATGGCTGTTTCGCTAATCATGTCATGCCCTGGAATAGCACCGGCTTCCAAGGCCTTTCTCCCGCATTCATAAAGGTACATCCATGAAGACCCTATCGCAGTCTGGGTTGAAACTATTATCGGGACACCGCTTTGCGTAGCCTTCTTTATTTCACCAATAAGTGAATTCTCTTCTATTGGCACATTCCCCGCGCCATACCCTTCAAGCACCATGCCTTTGTAACCCATTTTAATCAGAACTGAAATGATTTCAGGTTTCATGCCCGGCGTTATCTTAACTATGGCAACCTTGTCTTCCATTTTATCGTAAAGCCTTATCTGGCCCATTTTTTTCTTATACGTCTCGCCAGACTTTCTGATATCGTGCTCTATTATCCCAAGTGGTAGCATACCAATGCTTTCAAACGCCTCGAATTCCAGTTCCCTGATTTTTTTGACCTGTTGCCCCGCAGTATTTTGCTGTTAAAAACAACCAAGACCTCACAAATGTCGGTTTCCGTTGCTACCCTGAATGCATCCAGCATGTTCCTCTTTGCATCTGAACCTATTTTATGTGGAGGAACCTGTGAACCTGTAACAACCACCGGAAAAGGAAGGTTTTGCAACAAAAATGAAAGTGCCGAGGCGGTATAATGAAGAGTGTCGGTGCCCTGCGTTATTACAACGCCATCGACCTCGTTTCGCTTCTCATATATTTTCTTTGCGACACTTACCCAATGGTGCGGCTGGAGATTGGACGAATCTGTCATCACAAGATCTACTATGTCCAAATCCGCGATTCCGTTTACTTCTGGGATAAATGAAACCAAATCCTCTTCAGTAAAAGCCCCAGGGCTCCATATGAGCCATTGACCATTTTTGCGGTAATAGTCCCGCCCAAACCGATTAAGAGCAACTTTGGCATATTCAAAAATAACACTGCTAAACTATTTAAATGGGCTTCATATGCCCTAAGCTCTTTTTTTGTGCCTTGAGCATGTGTGCGCCATCCCAACTCTTATCCTTCATAGCATCGAGCGATATTCAGTGTGCAGTTCTGGCCTTTAGGCTTTATTGATAAAGTTTTTGCAGGGGCTTGTTCTTATGGAAGAATATGATTTCCTCATAATCGGTGCCGGTTCCGCTGGCCTTCCGGCCGCGATTTACGCTGCGCGCTTCAGGCTCAAAACCCTCGTGATTGGCGAGCTTCCCGGCGGCACAATCACGCAGACACATGTTGTGGAGAACTGGCCCGGCGTGATTTCCGCTACCGGCCTCGACCTGATGGATACGCTCATGAAACATGTGAATGCCAATGGTGTTGAGGTGCTCACGGACAAGGTCGTTTCTGTGGAAAAGAAGGGTGATTTCTTTTTCATCGTGAAGACCGCTGAAGGGAAGGTGTTCAAGGCAAAAACCATTTTGTTTGCAACCGGTACCTCTCGAAAAAAGCTCAATATTCCGGGCGAGAAGGAATTCGATGGCAAGGGCGTGAGCTGGTGTGCAGTTTGTGATGGGGTATTGTTCAAGAATAAAGTTGTTGCCGTCATCGGCGGCAGCGACAGCGCCGCGAAGGAGGCCCTCTTCCTTGCCGAGCATGCAAGCAAGGTCTACATCATCCACCGTGGGGACAAGATAAGGCCGGAGCCAATCAATGGCGAGCGCGTTAAGGCCAACAGGAAAATAGAGCTGGTGCTGAACAAAAACGTGTCGCAGATTTTCGGCGAGAAGTTCGTGAAGGGAGTGAAGTTCAAGGAGGGCGGGCAACTCAGTCTTGACGGCGTGTTCATAGAAATCGGCGCCACCGCCAATTCCGATTTGGCGAAGAAGATTGGTGTGAAAGCGGATGTGAACGGCGAGATAATAATCGACGAGGCCAGCCGCACTAATGTGCCGGGGGTTTATGCTGCCGGAGATGTAGCCAACAGGCACTTCAAGCAGGCCATCACGGGCGCTGCCGAGGGTGTCGTGGCCGCGTTCTCCGCGTACGAGGACATAAATGCTCCCGCAGTCAAGAAGGGAAAGTGACATTCGAGGTGTTCGTTTGCCTGCAATCGCTATAATCGGCGCTTCTGCCAACCGCGAGAAATTCAGCAACAAGTGCGTCCGCCTCTACAAGTCGCTTGGGTGGGTGGTTTTTCCAGTAAATCCGAAGGATTCCGAAATTGAAGGCCTCAAGTGCTACAACTCCATTTCCGAGATTCCCTCGCAGGCTGACAGGGTCTCGATATACCTGCCGCCGCACGTTACCATTTCTATAATTCCGGAGCTTTTGCAGGCTGGCGTAAAGAGCGTCATCCTCAATCCCGGTGCTGAGTCAGACGAGCTTGTCAAGGGTCTGCGCGACAACGGCATAAACCCTAAGCTCGCTTGCAGCATCAGGATGGAAGGTCGTTCCCCGGAAGACATCAGGTGACCGGAACCGTTTTCTGCCTTTTCCCTCAAGCACTCTTAATATGGTTAGGGCAAAGTTCGGCGGGTTTTCGGGCAATCAGCTGACTGAAGCTATTCTGTCGGCGGTTTCCGGCATCGAATTCAAGTCATTCGAGGCAGGCGTCCATTCGCGGGATGAGGCGAAGAAGCTCTCCCTGCGCCGCGAAACGGTTTCTTTCCTCGAAAGCTCCGGCCACGAGTACGTTCCTAACGGGAGTCCTGACGTTTGCATTCTCGTGGACGCCGAAAACGGGTTTGTCGAGGCAATCCCGCAATCTGTTTTCGTGGAGGGTGCGTACAACAAGCTCAAGCGAGGAATAGCGCAGACTTTCCACTACTGCTACAAGTGCAAGGGCAGGGGTTGCACGTTCTGCTCCGGGAAAGGCAAGCTTTCAGAGTTGTCCGTGCAGGAAGCCATCGATTCCGTTCTCCTGTCGGCTTTCGGCTCCCGCGAATCGAGGTTCCACGGCTGCGGGCGCGAGGATGCAGATGTCCTCATGCTGGGAAAAGGCAGGCCTTTCGTGTTCGAGGTTATAGAGCCGCAAAAGCGCTCATTGGCGCTTCGGCCTCTTGAAAACATCGTAAATTCCGTATTTCTTGGAAAAGTGCAGGTGCATGGCCTCAAGTACTGCAAAAAGGAAAGGGTAGCGGAGCTGAAAAACACGGAGTTCGGCAAAATCTACTCCACAAAATGCTCGGCCAAAAAACCGGTTTCGCGGGAGGCGCTCGCCGGGCTTGTGGGAAAGCAATTCCATGTATTGCAGCAGACTCCTGAAAGGGTGGAGAAGCGCCGCGCAATGAAGGATCGTGAAAAATCCGCGCAAATATCCAAGGCGGAACTGCTTGCCAGCGGCTCTTTCCATGTGGAAATACTCGCTTCACACGGGCTCTACATAAAGGAGTTCGTTTCCGGTGACAACGGCAGGACAAGGCCGAGCGTTTCATCCCTTCTCGGAATCGAGTGCCATTGCGACGAGCTGGACGTGCTGGAGATAGTTTTTGGAAAATAGGGCCTCATGCACCTATTCTTCCACATCCACTATACCTGTTTCAGTCACGCGGTAAATCGCCTCTCCGTCCGGCAGCGATGGCGAGTCCACGAGCTTTGCAACACGCTTGTCTTCCTTGCTCTTGCGCAGGTATAATCTAGTTTTGGAATTGTGGGCGACTATGTTCCCCCCGATTGGCGCTGTCGGGTCGCCGAACAATATGTCCGGCCTTTCCATCACTTGATTAGTGACTAACACCGCTATGTTGTTTGCCTCGGCAAGCTTCATGAGGGTTCTCATGTGCACATTGAGTTTCTGCTGCCTGTCGGCAAGCGTGCCCCTTCCTATGAATTCCGCCCTGAATTGTGAGGTGAGCGAATCAACTATGAGCAATTTTATGTTTTTTTCCTTTATCATGTCTGCGGCTTTTTCCGCCAAAAGAATCTGGTGTTCGGAGTTATATGCGCGCGCCACATGGATGTTCTTCATTACCTCTTCCGTGTTTAGCCCCTGTGCCTCCGCTATTGCAGCAACCCTCTCCGGCCTGAAGCTGTTTTCAGAGTCAATGTAGAGACAGTTGCCTTCAAGGCCGCCTTTTTCTTTCGGCAATTGCACCATTACCGCTGTCTGGAAGCACCATTGAGTTTTTCCCGAGGCATATTTCCCATAGATTTCCGTGATTGATTGGGTTTCTATCCCCCCATTCAATAGCTCATCAACAGCCTTGCTCCCCGTGGTGAGTCTCCCAACAAGCTTCCTTTTTTCAGCCAGCACCGCGGCAGTTTCGTACCCAATTTCAAGTGCATCGCGCGCCGCCTTGACTGCTTTTTCAGCTGTTCCTTCCCCCAAACCGGCTGCTTCCTGCAGCTCTGCCGCGGAAGCCGTTGCAATGTTCTCGAGCGTCTTGTACCCGGCGCTTATCAGCTTCTCCGCCGCTTGCGGCCCTATGCCGGGCAAGTCCTCTATAGTCCTTATCTCCTTGGCCATATTGATTCCTCCTGCATTAGCGGGCTTTCCACGGATTCGCCCCCTTGGCCGGGGGCCCCGCATTGCCCGATGCTTCATTAAGAAATGCACCTTTGCTTTATAAATACAAGGAGGGTTCATTGCCGGTGCGGGATTGCTTTGCCAGAAAATCGAAAGGATGTTAATCAGTACATGGACATAGTTATTTCATGCCGGCGCCCTCAAAGGAGAAGACAAAACCTCAATGGCTGATGAGGGAATGGGCCATTTCTTTTCTCGCTCTCCTCGGGGCAATAGCGGGCATAGTCGTCGTGCAGGTGAATCTCGAATCTTTTTCCTACGGCTTTGTTTTCTTGGTTGTCCTCTATCCAGCGGCCTTCGTGCTGTTCTTTCTTTTCCTCGCAAGGACATTCGGGGTCATCATGCTGGCCATTTTTCCGGAGAAAAGCGCCGGGTCGCTGGAAATAGACGCGGAAAAAATAGTGCTGTCAATGGACAACAACACTGTATGTGCAATATACCTGAAGGACATCGACCGAATAATTCTTTCCGAAAAATTCAACGGGCTGTACATAAACTCGAAAAACGGCCAGGACTCCTATCGCCTTCCGCTGTCTTACGCGGACATTGAACAGCGGATAGACGCCATAAACAGCCCGCCGATTTTCAAGAAGGAAGGCCAGCTAATAGAGGGCAACAGCCCTGATTTGGGCCCCCACAAAAACCTTGAAGGCATAAAGACAAGCTATCGCCAGTACAGGGCCAAGGGCGGGGGATATGAAAGGGAAATAGACTCCGCTCACGGGGCGAAGACTATATATTATACGAAATTGTGATGCAAAACCCCGCTTCATCCCTCGATTCCCTTCTCCGCCCTCGCGTTGCGGCCAAGGTGCAGCTCGTTTTCGCCGCGGTTTTCCTTCACGTACGCGCCCTCGATGCGCACCTTGGCCCCTTCCCCTATTTCCTCTATGGTGTCGCACATCTCGGCCCACGCTGTCGCGCGCATTTCCTCAAGGCCCTGCGCTATGATGAAGTTCATGACCTTGCCTTTTCCGCGCTCGTTCTCGAATTCCTTTGCGGGGAATATTTTCTTCACCGTGACTTCCACGCACACGTCGTTCATGCCGTGCTCTAGCTCCTCCAGCTTCGATTGCCTCTTTTCAATCCGTGGCGCGTCCTCGTTTTTTGCCAGCGTGACCCTGCTGTTGTAGTTGAGGCTGAGTTGTAGCGCTCCGTTGTATGAGGAAACTGCGCAGTTCTCCAGCCTGATGACGTCGCTGCTGCCGGCCTTTGCAAGGCCGAACTTTTCCACGTCGGAGTTCCAGAATGTGGCGCGCACTTCGCCGCTGCCGTCCCAGAGGAGCGCGTTCTGGAGCTGGCCCTTTCTCCCGTTCCTGTCGAACTGTCTCGGCGGGAACAGAGTTTTTATCCGCGCGACCACATCTATGTTGTTCATGCCTTCCTTGAGGTCAGAAATCCTGGTGGTTTCCGCGGAGGCGCTGCCCGTGCGGACGCCGAGTTCTTTCGCGACCATTATGGCAGCGCCTGTGTCGGTGAGCAGGCCGGAGAACTTGCCTTTCTTCGCTTCCACCATCTGCCTTATGTCGTCCTGTGTCCTGCCCGTGCCGCGGGCTATCTCGCCCATGATTCTCTCGTGCTCCGAATCCATGCCTGTCGAATAATGGAAAGCGCTTAAGTATAAAACCCTTACCGGCCAAATCATCGAGGTTTCGCAGGGGCGGAAGCCGCGTCTTGAGGGTCGCTTCTGGAGTGATGAAGCAGGGGTTATTGCGCGGCCAGGTGCCCGGAAAAGCGGTTCGACAAACCTTTTTATAGCTTTCAAATCCTTCTATTCATGGCTGGTTTTGATGAATCACTTCGGCAAGGTGTATAAGCAGATTCTGAAGGGGATAGAGGAGAAGGGCGGCCTCGCTTTTACCGTGATAGACCCTCCTAATCAGGAGCCTGTCGTTGCCGGGAAAATCGCCAAAATGGCGCAGGAAGCTGGCATTGACGCTATTGCCGTGGGCGGGAGCGTCGGCGCGCAGGGCGAGCTCCTTGACCACACGATACTGCAGGTGAAGGAGAACTGTTCGCTGCCGGTCATACTTTTCCCCGGCAACATTGCGAGCATGAGCAAGCACGCGGACGCTATTTACTTCATGTCGATGCTGAACAGCCTCGACCCTTACTATATAACCGGCGCCCAGATTGCCGCGTCGGCCCCTGTCAAGCGCACGGGCCTCGAGGTGATTCCGACATCCTACGTTATCGTGGAGCCGGGAAGGGCCGTTGGCTGGGTAGGCCGCGCGCAGCCCGTTCCGCGCAACCTGCACTACCTCGCTGGCATAACCGCGCTCGCGGGCCAGTACATGGGCTCGCACCTTGTCATACTCGAGTCCGGCGGCGGTGCCGATTCGCCGGCGCCCCAGGAAATGATTGCCTATACGCGGAAAATGATTGACGTGCCGCTGCTGATTGCCGGCGGCGTGCGCAACGAGAAATACGCCTATGATTGCATAAAGGCTGGCGGCGACATCGTGCATGTCGGCACGGCCGTGGAGAACGAATCGGACAACTTCGCCAAGGCGAAATCGGTGATGCAGAAAATTGCCGACGCGGTGAAAAGGGCCGGAAGGGAAAAGAGGCCCAAGGCGTGAGCGGCCCTTTAAAAAATATCTCGCCGAAGAACACTTCTCGCAGAGAGTATTTGTCGGCCCATATGTCACAACAAAGATTTCCTGAATAAACATTTCCTGCCACTTTCAGTTGGATTTTATGCCAAGCTCGGTTTGCATAAAATCGCCCATATCTTTTCCTGTTGCATATTGCAGGAATTCCTTAAGTGGCTTTGTGCACTTGACATCAGTTAACTCTAGGCTGCAATTGGAAAAATCGAATTCCGGCTCTGGATTATATACTTTTTTGAAAAATTCATCAGAGAGATAATCAGATTGTTGTAAATGCTTGAAAATACATCTGCCTAAATCATGTCCAACCATAGTTCTAAAAGGCAGATTCTGGCAACCTGCTGGAATAGGGGCTTCGTTAAACCCAACATCTTGGAATGACCTAAAGCCAGAGTAAATGGCCAGCCCATCAGCAGAGCCTTCGATTAGCCAACCACTGTCACCTTTGTACTTTTGTACCATGTTTGTTTGGAGTGAATGCGCATATTCGTGGGCAAATTCCTGAACAAGTATTTTTACCCCTAAAGTTTTATAGGTTTCTTCGTCCCCGTAGTTGATTGAAACAGAATCACCAAAACCTAGATTGCCTTCAGCACCTAAAACAATCATGATTGTTCTGGGTCCATAAATTGCAGAAACGTTTCTGTTGAGCCCAGTAATGGCACTATACTTCGACTTTATGTTTTCAGCGTTTTTCTGCACCCCGTCAAAGTCAATTTTTGAATTTTCAGTTGCAATAAAATATGAAGATAGCGTGGTGCTTTTTTTGACAATCTTATAATTTAGGACGGTCGTCTGATTTGGAAGGAGTTTTGCATCTGCAATAGGGGTTTCGTTTGGAATTAAAAACTTGATTTTTTTTGCGCAAACAATGTTTGGAATGCTATTCAGGCTTATTGAATTATTAGGGTCATAAACTACTGAGGCGTTTTGAATAAGGTCAACCAGATAATATGTGCCAATTGGTTTTCCTTCAAGCTGTATTTCTAATGCAGATTCCTTGGCCCCTCCAGCGATTGAAACTGTCGGCGTATCATTTGGGCATTCCGCTCCAATTCTTAGATTAGCAGTTAACAAGCTCATTATAACGTTTGTTTCTTTTTCGAAACAGGTGTTATATGCCTTGAAACACGAGCTGCTTAGACATTCCGCACAAGTTTGTCCGCAGGCAAAATAATTTGGTTGATACCCGTCAAATGTCATAAAATGAAAACAACATCTGCCTGAGGTTTGCAATGTGTCCCAAAGGCACACCTGATTTCCAGAGCATAAAACGCCGCCCATTTCATTACAGGCTTGTAAATCGCCATTTTCTTGTGTTTTTATAACAAGAACAATATTTGAGACCGGTGAAGAAATAAAAACTTCTTTTCCATTTGAAGCAGTTCCCTTGCTCACTTTAATGGCATAATTTCCCGGCAGCAATTGCATCGCCGCTTTACCATCTTTTCCTGTCAGAGCAATTTGGTCTATCGTGCCGTTTATTTTCATCCAGTTGCCTTGTGCTCCGCTTTCAAATGAATAGTTCGAGAAAGCACTCAGGCTAGCGCCCTCAACAGGATTTCCAAACTTATCTACTACCCGAACCTCAACTAGAACCGTTGGGTCATTAATGCACCCTGACAAAAAAATAGTAAGTATTAATGCTAAAGTAACAATCGCAATAAACTTCATGAACAAGTAAAATCACCTGAATATTTAACTCTTTAGAGTTTCCGCATTTCCGGCGCCATTATTCACTATATTTAAACTTATGTAGACCTCGCCGAAGAACTCTTCCTGCCGCATTCATTGTTTTTCTTCCCCGGCCTTTTCATTCGCGGTCATTTCCTTCACGACTTCGGGCAGGTAGTTCCTTGTTGAGAGCCCGGCCTTCCATCCTGCCGCTTCCAGCTTTCTGGTGGAGTAAATCCTGTCGGCCTGCAGGCGCTTCACGTATTCCGGCTTCAGGAGCTTGTTGAACTTCAGCACCGAGTTCAGGGCCACGATGATGTTTCCGAGCCAGAGCGGGACCTTCATCGTATTGCCTTTCATGCCGAGCGATGCGCGGATGAGGTTCACGGTTTCCTCCAATGTTAGCGCGTCCTTCTCCGCCGCGATGAATGTTTCGCCGTAGCACTCCTCCTTCCCGATGCAGAATGCAATCGCTTCGGCCGCGTCCTCGGCCGCGACAAGCTGCCAGCGGTTGCTTCCGCTTCCTATCAGCGGAAAGCCTTTCTGCACTGTCTCGGCTATCTGGCGCCAGTATTCATTCGGCCCGAGGACGAGCGCGAGGCGCAGTATAGTCACGTGGAAGACTTCCTGGTAAGAGAGGGCCTTCCTTTCAGCGTCAAGCTTGCTCCTCTCGTACTGGGTTTCAGGCGCAGGCGGGGTTTCCTCGCCCTTCATGCCCGGGAGAGAGCCGTAAACTCCTGCCGTGCTCACGAGAATGAACTGCTGCACCGAATTAGCTGCGCATGCCTCCAGCGCATTCTCCGTCCCTTTCACGTTCACTTCGTAAAGGTCTTGCGCTTCCTCATCCAGGATTGCAGCGAGGTGCACGACAGCTTCCGCGTTGCTGAACGCTTTTCCGAGCTTTGCCTTGTCAAGCACGTTGCAGTTTTCCATGGTGCAGGCCGTCACTTTATGCCCGCGCTCCACGAGCTTTTTGCACACGATTTTTCCGAGAAAACCCTCGCTTCCGGTGACAGCAACCCTCATCAATCGCACGCCCTTCATTTTTCCGCGACAATGACCTCATCATTGCCGATTTTTTTAGTTTCGGCTATCCTGGCCCTTACGCGCCTGCCGATTTTGAACGCCTCGAGGCCCTTTCGGATTTTCATGCTTGCAATTATTATCACCAACCTGTCAAAAAGCCTTTCCTCGAGGAACCTGCTCGCAGTGAAGGCCCCGCCTTCCACGAGCACTGACCTTATGCCAAGCGAATGCAGCGAGGCAAGCATCGCCCTCAGGTCTATCCTTCCGGCCCTGCTGCGGGCCACGAGTATTTCAGCCCCCTTCATAGCGAGCCTTCCGGCCCTTGCGCGGGGTGCGTCGCGCGTGCAGATTATCAGTGTTTCTCCGCCCTGAGAAACGACCCTTGCGTTTGGCGGCGTCCTCGCGCGCGGGTCAAGGACAATCCTCGTCGGACTGAGGCTTTTGTCGCGCCTGTACGTGAGCTTCGGATTGTCCTTCAGCACGGTGTTCACGCCCACGAGTATGGCGTCATGCCTCAGCCGGAGTTCCTGCGTGTAACTGAAATCCTTTCTTCCGCTAATCCTTTTTGCGCGGCCATCCCCGTACGTGATGAATCCATCGCTCGACATGGCTGTCTTTATTGTTATGAATGGCCTGCCGGAAAGCACGCTTTTTATGTAGAATTCGTTCTGTTTTTCCGCTTCTTTCCTGCAGAGCCCGAATTTCGTTTCCACGCCCGCTTTTCTAAGCGCTTTTGCCCCGTTTTTCGATGCCTTGTTTGGGTCTGGGCACGCGGCAAAAACCCGCCTTATTCCTGCGTGGAGTATCTCTTTTGTGCATGGCGGCTGCTTTCCGTGGTGGTTGCATGGCTCCAGCGTGACATATAAGTCGGCGCCTTGTGCCTTTTTCCCGGCTTTTTCAAGCGCGTTAAACTCGGCGTGTTTTCCCCCGAAGAATCCGTGCCAGCCCCTTCCGACGACCTTTCCTCCTTTCACCACCACAGCCCCTACCATCGGGTTCGGCGAAACCTTTCCAATGCCGCGCTCCGCCAGCCTTATGGCCTCCAGCATGAATTTCACGTGTGCAGCGTGCCGCGCATTTTTCCCGGTGGCTTTCCCGCGGGCCGACGCTAGGCTTTTCCTGCCCATTCAGATTCCGCCCGTCATTATCTGGGGGAAGCCCGGCATCGCGAGCGCGAGCAGGACGCCGAGGAATATGAACGGCCCGAACCTCGGCAGGTTCCTGTAGACCGCGACTTCAATAATGCCTGCGCCGTAAAGCTTCGCCTTCTCGCTTTCCCCTATGACTGCCTTGAGCCCGAGTCCGGCCTTTTCCTGCACCGCCTTCCTCTCCTCTTCGCGCATGAAATCATGTGCAAGTAGCTCGTCGTCCTCGAGCTCGGAAACCCTGATTCTCTTCACGAAGAATTCCTTCCTGATGCCTTTCTCAAGCGCCGCGAAAGCGAGTCCGAACAGCATTGGAACGCCCAGTGTGGCTGCGTACTGCGGCGAGATGAAGCCGTAAGAGTACAGCGCGTAAAAATACGCCGCTATGAAAACAAGCAGCAGCGCGGAGCGCAGGATTCCCTTGGAATTGTATTGCGTGTCAATGCCTTTCCTCGCGTAGCCCGTGACATAATACGCGGAGAAGAACACCACTGCGCAAAGGCCGCCGAGGAACGCGGCCGAAAGGATGAAGAGTCCGCCTCCATAGGAGGGCATGATGAGCGCAATCCCGGTGTAAAGCTTCACATCGCCCCCGCCGAGCTTGCCTGTGTAGTAGAGCGCGTATCCGAGTCCGAACACGATTGCCCCGAGAGCTATGCCGGTGAATTGCTGCTCGTATATGTCAGCGAGCAGGCCAAGCGCAATCAGCGGGAGCGTCACCCAGTCATAAATATACCCTGTCTTGAAATCCGTGTAGGCGCCAGCCGCTGACGCGATAAGGACGGCGGCTTCCCTTAGCAAAATTTCCTGCATGATTCATCTCTCCGGCTTTTTTATATAAACAACTCGACGCTCAAGCGATATTTTTGCGTCTGGAAGCAATTCTTTGAATTGTCCCATAAGTGTTTCTTCTGTCCACAAGTATCCTACAGGCTTAATCCATGAAGTTAATCTTAAAAGAAAATTTCTTATGCGGGCGTTGGGAATATTGAACGCCATAACACCGCCGTCCTGCATGCATTCATATAGTTTTCGGAATTTTTCTAGCTGTGCCATATGTTTTGGCTTGTCAGATTCTCCAAGTAAATGAGATAGGCCAAGATGTGAAACAATACAATCTGGTCTGATATTGCCCAATCTGAGATATCTATCCAAATCATTGCTGTCGCACTGGATAAATTTCACATTTTTTATTTTATCCCATTCCTTATAAGAGTCTACAGAATACCCCAAAACCGTGGCCCTGTTTCCATAAAACGATGTCGCCTCTCTAACCATGGCCCCTCCACCGCAACCCCAGTCAAGGAGTATTTGTTTTTTCCCGGTCGCATCAAACCGCTTTAGCAAGAAATCGTCTTTGCCAAAAATTCTTTGGAACGTCCTGCGTATTTTAGTAAATTTTGTAAATTCAATCGGCCAGCCCCAATATCGCTCCATAATTTCACTTTGAGGCCTGCCTTTAGAGTCTACCCCTCTTCTAAATGTAGTCGGCAACCTCCCTACCTTTCTTCTGGGGTCATAAATAGGCATATCATCATCCTTGGTTCACTTACTGGGAAATTCACCTTATCCTGAACTTCTTTTTCTTGGCGAACATTTTCTGCAGCTTCTTCATGTCCACGCCGTCTCCCTTCCCTAGCTTCTCCGCGTCCATCGCGCTGAACTTGCTGAACACTTTCCTCATTTTCTTGAAGCTCTTGAGGAGCTCGCGCACCTGCTCCTGCGTGGTGCCGGAGCCACGCGCAATCCTGGCTATCCTGCTTTTGTTGAGGGTTTCCGGGTCGGACCTTTCCTTCGCGGTCATCGAGTCTATGATGTGCCCGAACTTGTCAAGCTTCTGCTCCCCCATCTCCGCGAACTCCTTAGGCATCTGCGCCCCAATGCCCATCATGTCGAGCACCTTGCCGAGCGGCCCCATCTTCCGAGCGGCCTTCATCTGCTGGTAGAATGTCTGGAGGCTGAAGTTTTCGCCCAGCACGTCCTCGGCGTCAAGCCATTCTTCTTCCTGTATTTCCTGCGCCTTCTCAAGGAGCGCCTGCAAATCGCCGTATCCCATTATCCTGCTCAGGTAGCGCACGGCGTCGAACTCCTGTAGGTCCTCGGCTTTCTCTCCTGTGCCGAGGAAATATACCTTGGCCCCGGTTGCAGCGCATGCAGCGAGCGCGCCTCCGCCCTTGGCCGAGCCGTCCATTCTAGTAAGGACGACGCCGTTCATTCCCACGAGCGCGTGGAAAGCCTGTGCCTGCTTCTTCGCTACCTGTCCGACATCCGCCCCTATGACAAGCCATTTCTCCGTCGCGCCGAATTCTCGGTCTATGGTCTTCAGCTCTTTTGAAAGCTCCGTGTCAAGGGCGCTCCTGCCGGCGGAATCGCATATCACGAGGTCGCATGCCACGAGGGCCGCGAGCCCCTTGCGCACGGCCTTGCCCGCGTCCTTTTCCTTCTCGTCGCCGTAGAATTCCGAGCCTGTCTTCTCCGCTAGCGTTCGCAGCTGCTCTACTGCGGCCGGCCTGAAAACGTCGGCTGCAAGGAGGCCCACTTTCATGCCGCGCTTCGAGTACCACTTCGCGAGCTTGCCGCATGTTGTCGTTTTGCCATTCCCGTTTAGCCCGATGAGCAGAATCCTCCGGGGTTTTTCCGGCGGTGCGGAGCGGCCTCCCAGCATTTGCGCCAGCCTGTCGTGCGTGGCCTTTATCACGTGCTCGCGCCGGCTGATTCCGGGGGGAAGGTCCTTAAATGCGTCTTCCTCTATGTCCTTGCTGAGCTTGAGCACGAGCGCCAGTTCGACGTCGGCTGAAATCAGCGCGCGCTGGAGTTCCTTCACCGCTTCCTTGACCGAGGCTTTGTCAAGCGAGGCGCTGTTCCTCAGCCTCTCCATCGCCTTCCTCAACGATTCGCCAAAGCCCATCAAATCGCCCTAAAAATCATCTTCATTTTTGCCCTTCACAAATTCCATGAACAGTCCATGGAAAAAATGGTAATTGGCCCTCCTAGGCTTATTCAAAATTCCTTTTCTGACAGCTTCCTGGATATATGGTGCCACCTCGGTGCTTTTCATATGTAATGCTCCAACCACATCTTTGAAAAGGAATTCTTTCCGCTTCACGCTTTTTGCAACTTTGATAATGACTTTTTTAGCTTTTGGGGATATCGGGTGGAACATCGGGTTAAAAAAATCTTTTTCCAGCTGGAAAAGAATTCTTGGGCTGGCCATGCCATAATGTGATTCGGTAAGCCGGTTTTCGTTCTCTTTCAGCTGGTCAAAGACATGGGCGCACATCGAGACGACAACATAAGGGTGGCCCTCGCTCTTTTCGAAAATTTTCATTTTCACGGACTCGTCGCAGTGCACGCCTACGGTGGAAAGTTTTCTGTCTATATATTGCGATATTTCATGCTTTGTGAAATTTTCAAGCGCTGATGTCGGGAAAAACCTGTTGAGTGGTGAGAACGATTCTGACATTCTTTCAGGAAAGTTGAGTTTGCCTGACAGGACTATGCTGTATTTTGCCTCGCTCGCCAGTCTCTGGAATGTTTCACGCAAGAATTCCAATGCGCCTTCCACCCGCTCCAAAGCTTCAGCTTCGTCTATTAGCACAACTATGGCTGAGTAGTCATCCCTGACTTTATTCCAAATTCCGACAAAATTTTTCCTCAGGATGGATTGCGCCGCGATTTTTTTCTCTTCTATCCTAAGGCTGAATTCCTTGTAAGAAAATTCTGGCTTCAATGTCTTAATCCAGTCTCCAATCCCGGAAATTTTCTCCATGAGCATGGAATTCGAGAGCATTTCTTGCTTTATTCCCAGAACTAGATAATCAGTTAGTGTAGGTATGTCGCTTACACTTCCTTCATAGTTTGACATCCTGAATACGAGGCAGCGGTTTTTCCTCGCCAAATCCTCCATTTTCGCAAGAATAGAAGTTTTCCCCATCCCTCTATTGCCGGTGATGCTCATGTTCATCGGTGAACCGTGCATTGTCTGTGCCAGATTTTTTTGGAATTCCTCCAATTCCTTGTTTCTTCCGACAAAGAACTCTGGCAGTGCGGGTACTTGTGGATTAAAAGGGTTGTACCTGATGATTTTTACCATATTGTTTACACAGTTAGAAATGTTTATAAATATTCACTAACTTTACAAATATTCTAATTTTAGCTCGCCGGCCGCTATAACCCTACGGGCTTTGCAAAGGCGCGAATCGGTGCGAAGTATGTGGCTGATAGATGTGGATTCTGGCTGAATAACTCCCTATTCACAACTGCTGTTGGGGTGTGGGTAGTTCGCAAGAAATGTAATTTACCGCCGCCTATTTGGGCTATTTTTTCTTCAACACTTGCCCTTTACCGCATTTTATGGTTTTTGTGTTATCCTGCTTTTAAATAGTTTTCCCGGCAGGCTTGCGCCGCCGGTATTTGCCTTATTCATGCCTTCACTACTTGGACCTGTTTTGTGCCTGCCGTCGCGTCGAAGAGGTCTTCCTTTTTCTTCGTCCTGAAATTCGCGTATGGCCTGTACTTGGTCTTTGTCCATGCTTCCGGCTGCTTCTTCCTGAGTTTGAATTCCTGCTTCAGGAACTTGACGCGCAGCTGTTCGCTGGACTCCAGTCCTATGAGTTCATCGAGACTCGCCATTTTCCAATCCCCCTTTGAGTTGCAAAACCAAGACTTTATTTCTCTTCTTCCGAGTCCACGGATTCGTCTCCCATGTCCTCGTCTTCTTCCGCATCTTCCTCGGATTCGTCTCCCGATTCCTCTTCCGAAGGCTCCTTGTCCTTGGGCTCTGCCTCGCCAATTACCTCTCCGAAGCTCACCTTTCCGCGGACGGCATTGACCTTGACCTTCACCTTGTCGCCCTTCTGGACATTCGGCACTATTATGACATAACCCTCTATCTTCGCTATGCCATCACCCTTCTCCCCAATGCCCTCAATCTCGACATCATAGGATTCGCCTTCCTTCACGGGTATGTCGCCGAACCTGTTGCCCGGCCTCCTGTCGTTTCCCATCATGTTTATTCACTCCTCCTGTAACGATGCGGACGCGGCAAGCACCTTTTTTTGAAGCGCGTAAGGCCCTGTAGAAAAAGGTATTTGCCGAAAATCCAATCCTACATATATGCTGCGCAAGTCATATTTAAAGTAGACGATTTACAAAGGCCCCAGCAGTCGGGGCCATGCCAAAACGCCAGGAATCCCGTAAACGCCGTTAAATAGGCCATATGGCTCTGTAGCCCATGGGTTGGCAATAAGCGCGGGGTTGGTGGAGAGGCCCTCCAAATAGCCCTTATTATGTAGAAGTCAGCATGTTTTGCCCGCCAAAGCGCGTTTATACTGAATAGGGAAAGTGCCTTAAAAGAAGAGCTTTATTTCACGATTTTGAGCTGGCCTTTCTTGCCAGTCGAGACCTGGAGTTGTCCCCTGAACTCGGAGCACCAGCCTTCCGTAATCTGGATGGTGTTGCCCTCGTTGACCTGCTCGCACTGCTCGTTCCAGAGAGTGACGCGCACTTCCTGGCCGTCCTCATCCTTTCCTGCGCAGTTGCACACCGTGCCGGAGCCCCTGTCATTCGCGTACTTGCGCGGCTCTTCCTTCGAAACCACTTCAAGCGTCATTTCCGGGACAGGCGTATTGGCCCTTAGTTCAGCGACCTTCATCAAATCACTCTAAAACTTCGCCCAGAAAATGCTTATAAATGAAACACTTTGCCTCCAAAAAACAGGATTATTTGTTTGTCGGACATGCCTATCCCAAACCCTTACAGCCGTCACGGCCCTGCCTTCGTATCTACCCCAATCTTCTCCACGAACGCTTTCATGCCGTATTTCCTGATTTCCCTTGCCTTGTTAAAGTCCCGGTCTTCCGTCACCATTGCCTCCAAGCCGCGCTCCTTGGCAACAGCGTAATGGATGGCATCCCTTGGCATTAACCTTACTTGCTCCATTGCTTCAACAGTCAGGTTTGCAGTGTCCCTTGTGGCATTCACAATTTCGAGGTTTCCCATCATCAGGAAATTCCTGCCAGCTTCCATGGCCGCTTCCCGCCCCTTGTTTTTCAGCACCAGAAACACAAGTTCCTCGAAAGTAACAAAGCTTGTGACACCAACGAAAGCCCCTTCCTGCATCGCTTTTATGATTGCCGCGGCGTGATGCCATCTTTCGTCCATGCTCAGGGCAAGGTACGCGAAAACGGTTGTCTCGAGGTAATATCTCGTCATGGAAACGCCTTTGGGAACCCTTCCACAAACTGCTTCTTGAGTTTGCTAGGGCTGACCTTGATTTTTTTCCCGGAAAAGGCTATTCTCCTGAAAGATTCTATCACCTCATCAGACCTCGGCCTTGAAATGAGCACGCCGTTCTTCTCTTTTCTGGCCGCAACTTTCCCGTAGGGCGATATGCCATATTCATCCCGCATGCTCTTTGGTATGAGCACCTGCCCCTTAGGCCCGACGCTGATTAGGACTTCCGCCATGAGTACCACCTACAGGAATACTTTGGTATAACTGTTATTTATACTTTTTGGCTGCAAGGGCTTTGTGCAAGTAAATCCTAAAATGGAGCATTACTTGCACAGAAATTTGAATATTTACACAGACAGGAAATCTGGAAATTTATTAATTTTGTTCGGAAACATTTTCTCAAACAATTTTTTAAGTTGTGGATAAAAGTCAGTTATCTTTTCCATTTTATCTAATGGAATATTAGTTGCTCTGTGTTGTATTTCGTTTCGTAATTTGTGAAATTTAGTAATTGCCTCCTGTAATTCTGTTTTCTCATCCTCTTCTAAACGAAGATTTCTCAAGACTATTTTCAGGCAATCCCCATAATCAATTGTTCTAGTTTCCTCCTCAGACTTGGTTATTTTAAGCCCATCTTTAAGAACACTCTTTTCAATAAACTCAATTATGAATCCTTTCTCGACTAAAAAAGCTTTCATTAAAAGCTCAGTTGCATGGTCAAGTTGAACTATTGCAATTCTCTCTATCATGTATCTTCGAGTTTCAGGATTACGCACTTCAAGAATTGTTTTTACATTTGTGATAAGCTCTATTGCAAAATCACACATATTTGTTGCATCTTCTATTTTTAGCACAATATACTTTAGGGGGATAAATCTTTTATTGTCAATTCATTTGTTTCTTGTATTACCTGCACGATGTTAAAGCATAGGGCTTTGAGCAGTAGCTCGTTTTTCTGTGCCCCAAGGTCTTCGCTCTTGGTATCATATTATCCTGTCTATTATGAATCCCGGCCTGAACTCCAGCAGGTCATCGTGGCCCTGTCCCGTGCCGATGTAGAGTATGGGCTTGTGCAGCTTGTGGAGGAGCGAAATAGCGGTGCCGCCCTTGGCGTCGGTGTCAATCTTCGTGAGCACGAAGCCGTCTATCCCTATTGCGGCGTCGAACTCCGATGCCTGCTCCAGGAGTGCCTGCCCGGTGTAAGCTTCGCCGACATATATCTTCATGTCGGGCTGTACCACGCGCACGATTTTCCTGAGTTCGCCGAGGAGGTTCGTGTTCGTTTCCTGCCTTCCTGCAGTGTCGATGAGCACGAAGTCTATTCCCTTGGCCTGTGCGGCCTTCACGGCGTCAAAGGCGACTGCCGCGGGGTCCGAGCCGTACTGGTGCTTCACCACCTTGATGCCGAGGCGTGCGGCATGCGTTTCTAGCTGTTCGATGCTCGCGGCCCTGAATGTGTCCCCTGCCGCGAGGATGCATGTCCTGCCTCTTGTCATCAGCATTTTCGCGATTTTGGCGATTGTGGTGGTCTTGCCCGCGCCGTTCGGGCCGAGGAAGAGCACTTTCGTGGGCCTTTTGCCTGCAGCGAGCAGGTCAATGTGCGGGGTTTCCATTATTTTTTCAAGCGAGGCCCTTATCTCCTGTTTCAGGAATTTTGTGAGGTCGGCGCTCGCCGGTATTTCCTTTCCCACGAGCCTTTCCCTGAGTTCCTTGACAATCGCGTTTGCGGTGTCCTGCTCGACATCCGATTCGAGCAGGCTCAGCTCGAACTCGTCGAAGAATTCGCGGGTTTCCGGCTCCGTGACTTTTATTTTTCCCCCGAGGAAGCCGCCGATTTTAGTCAGTATGCCTGTGCGTGCCCTGAGTTCGCGCTTTCCGTCCTCTTTCCCTTCGCGGATTTTTTCCGGTGCTGCCTTTCCTTCCGCGCCGGTTTCATTTTCGGCCACGGCGGCTTCTTCCTCCGGCGCTTCTTCCGTTTTCGGCTCTTTTGCGGCGGAAGTTATTTTCCGTGCGCGGCCCCTCTCTTTCCGTGCAGGCTTCTCTTCAGGCGCCTGCGGCTCTTCCTTGGTTTTTTCCTGTTCCGGTGCGGCGGGTGTCTCTATGGATTTTATTTTCGGTGGCTGTGGCACGCTTTCAGGGGGCGTGGTTGCGGTTGCCGCTTCCGCAGGCTTTTCTTCCCGGCCTGCATCGGCCGGATTTTCGTTCGGCCTTTTGGCCTGCAGTGTTTCCTTGAGCTTTTCCGTGAAGCCCGATATTTTTTTCTTCAGGAAGTCAAACATAAGAATGAATCGCCGCAAAGCCGTGGCTTCACTTCTGCTGCCTTTGCATGTACTGCATTCCCGCGGATAGCACCTGCTCTAGCTGTGTGAGCCTTGCGAGCGTGTGCTGCTGTTCCTGCGCGGCTTTCTCTGTCGCCTTGTCTATTTCGGCAATCCTCTGCTCGAGCATTTTTTCCAGTTCTTTCCTGTCGGTTTCCCTGAAGACGTTCCCAGTGAGGGAGGCGATGCCTTTCTCGGTGTCGTCAATGATGGCGTGCACGAAAATGCCTGCGCCGAGATTCACGAGCATTTTTTCCCCTTTCCCGTTCTTCCCGAGTTCCGCAAGTGCGTCGCGTGCGCCGTACATTTCCGTCCTGAAGTTCTGGAAGGAGGCGATTCTCCTGTTTGTCTCGCCGAGCTTGTCGCGTTCCTGCTGCACGAGCTGCGCTATCTGCTGGCCGTTGAGCCTCACGGTTTTATCTTCCATGGAATCACTTCTTTTCCTTCACTTCGCCTATTTTTACGGCGTTCCTCTTGAGCTTGTGCTTGGAGCCCATGAGCGAGAGCGTCTTTTCCTTCGCGAAGTTCTCGCTGTGCGCCTCTATTTCTTTTTCGAACTGGTGCTCCTGCCCATCTGCGGCGTAGGTTCCCTTTATCTGGTAAATTTTCGTTTCCATGCTAATCTCCCCTCAATCCCTCGTCTATTTTGCTCATTTCTATTCCTGATGTGCTCGCGCCGGCGACTGCGCCCTTGGTGTTGGCGATGACGCTGTTTCCGACGAAGACATCCCCATAGTTCGCCGTTGTGGGCCTTCCATTGACCTTGAACTTCTCAGTCACTTCGGCAAAATCCTCCTTGCTGATATCTGGGTGGCAGATAAGCCCTTTATTTGTTACTGTTAGGCAGGCGCCGGCCAAGTCCGAGCCAGCAATCCGCATTGTGCCGAATTTCACGCCGAAGAACCTCTCGAGTTCCTTTACTTCGTCCTCCTGCAGGAGGCTGCTCGCTATTCCCGCGTTCCTGTTGATGGCTATGAGGTTTCCGGTGCATTCGTATCCTTTCAGCACGAAAACTTCCATGCCGTGGCTTTCAAGCGCCTTTATTTCGTGCTTTTCGGCTATCACGGAAACGGCTATTTTCCTGGCGTGTGCTCTGGACAGGGCTCCTATGAGGGGGCTGTTGCCGAGGCTGGCCTTCATCACTTCCACGTCGAGTGCATTCTCTATTGCCTTGAGTTCCCTGGCCTCAATCGAGTGCGGGACCATGGCTATTTCTTCCGTGGAGGTGCAGAATATGCCTATATAGGGCGAACCCCTGATGGTGCCCTTTGTGAAATTCATCTCAATCCCGGCGGGAAAAGCAGGTTCATGCCGTTCCCCGCTTCATTTCTGCCGCTTTTGCGGCTTCTTCCTTGGCCTTCTTGTCCTCGAGTTTCTTCCGCTTTTCGTCTTCAGCTTCCTTGCTTTCAGCAATTGCTTCCGCGCTTTTTTCCTCTTTTGCCCCTTTCTTGGCGGAAGTTTTCTTCTGTTCCTTCCTTTTCTTTGCTTCCTCGCGCTGCTTGATATAAGTTTCCATTTCCTTGCCGCCCTGCAGGAACACTGCTATCCTGTCCTGCTCCTTGAGGAGCACTGCAGGTATCCTGTGCGGTATGTTCTTGGAGTTCTTGTGCAGGAATGCGTTGACCTCGTTGCTCAGCGCGTATTTTTTGAAGCGCGTGTGCTTCTTCACGAAGTCCCTTATTTCCGCGATTGCCTTCCTTATCCTCACCCTCGGCGGGAAAAGGAACGCTTTCTTCAGCGGAATCGTGTAATTCGCCTGCTCGCCCTTCATTCATATCCCTTCCTTTGCCCTTTGGTCTTGAACATCCTGCTCTTGTACTTCTTGCCGCTCCTGACCTTCTTCCCGGTCTTGCCCTGCTCCTTGAGCTTCTTCTTGAAGGCCCTGCCGAGGCCTGTTTCGCGCCAGTGCCTCTTCGCTTTCTTGTTCCATATCCTGCGGCCCGCCTTCTGCAAAACCCACACCGGCGCATTTGTCACGCCGGGGCCTATCTTCTTCCTCGATGATATGAGGAATTCCTTTTCTTCCTGCGATTTCCTTCCCATAAGAACACCGTTTTTTTATAGTAATCCTTCGTTATATGGCCTATCCCGGCCCGAGCCGAGATAGCCGCCTTGCAGAGCCAAGCTCTGCGAGGCCCAGTGCCCAATGGGCGCCGGGTCGCTCCCAACCGCCGAAATGGTTGTTTTTCACTTCCTCTTCACTTCAATTTTCGTCTCCCTTTCGTTCCTCAACTGCATCAGTATCTGCTTTACCTGCTCCTCGTTCAGCTTTTCCTTGACATAACCCCTTTGCACAAGCCCCATCACTGCCTGGAATGCCTTTCCGTAAAGTTCCTTGTTCACGAGCTTCACATTGTTCAGGCGCTCAAGGGCCCTTTCTTCTAGGAGCCTCTTCAGCATCTGCTGGGCTTTCTGTTCTGCCTCCGCCTGTTTTTCCTGTTCCTCCTTCTGTTTCGCGTATAGCTGCTGCAATTCCTCGAGCTTCTTCTGCCTGAGCTGTTCCTCGTCCACGCTCCTCACCATTCATCCGGCAGGCGCATATTGCTTCTTCTCGTCATGCGCCTTGTCCTCAGGCTTCGCCTGTGCGGGTTTGCCGGCATGCCCGGGCTTCGCGTGCTCATGGGCTTTCGCCTGGCCGTGTCCGTGCTCCGGTGGCGTGCCTTCTTTTCCCGCGGCGGGCTTCTGTGGAGCAACTCCTTGCGGCTTCGCGTCTTTCTGCGCCTGTGCCGCCTGCCTCTGCTGTTCCGCCTTCGCCCTTGCCTCGACGCGCTTCGCGGCTTCCTCCGAGTATTTCTGCTCCTTGGCTTTCACGGAAGCGTCAAATGTTGCCTGTGCCGTCTTGGCTTTTTCGAAGAGGTATTTTTCGCCTTTTCCGCTGACGCTCCTGCCTTTCTTCTCTTTCTTGAGCAGGCCTTCCTTTTCCAGCATCTGCAGGCATGTCCTGATTATCTTTCCCGATGCCTTGCGCTTCTCCTCGGGCTTCACGCCGCGATTTTTCCTGCCGCCATAATAGGTGCGCAGTGTGCCTGTGCCTGTTCCGCCTTCCTTGTACACCCTATAGAGCACGCTTGCGGCCCTCGTGTAGAACCAGTCCGGGTCGTTGGGCTGCCTTTCGCGGTGCGCTCCGGTCTTCACGTGCTCCGTGAAAGCCGGCTTCTTGAGCTTCGCCTTGAGGTCCTTCGCGACCTCGCTTATCAGCATTCCCGCGGGAACGTCATAGATTCCCATCAATCCACCTTTTCCGTAAAAACCATATTAATTCCGGCTCCAGTTTTTTATCCTCCTTGCGGAGAAAACTGAAATGTTCCAGCCCCAAAAGGGACGAACCCCCGATTCGGAGAATCAGAAGTAACTTAATCCGCCTGCCAAAGCCTTATAAAGCTAATTTCGTGCTCATCCGCCTGCCAGGCCCTTGATTTCGCTGTCGCTCAGGGCGCGGTTCAGGATGATGAGCTCGTCAATCTGTCCGTTGAAATACCTACCATCTACTCGGGGTGGGTCGTCCCATCCACCCGCACCTATAGCCATGATTGATGTGCCCGGGTCGTTCCAGATTGTCTTGCCGTCAAGCGCTTCTGGGTGGCTGGCGAGCAGGGTGCCATTGGTATAGGTCTTTGCCGTTGTGCCGTCATAAGTGCTGGCCACATGATACCATCGGCCTGGCTGCGGGGACCAAGGGTCTGTATAGCACGCTATGTACTCGTTGCCGCAAGGGCCAGTACCGCTCGTGTCGGAAGGGTAGAGTTCCAGCCACCACCCTGTGCTATTGTAACCAAATGTCCACCCTCGCCATTTCTGCGAAACCTCCTGCGTGGTTCCGGAAGGGCTTGCGTTGAATTTTATCCACGCCGCAATTGTTATCTGGCTCATGTTGCTGAATGCAGGAGTAGGATTTACTTTTATGTAACTGCTAGTGCCGTTAAAGCTTGCCACATTTCCGCGCGTGGTGTCACCTACAATCGTGGCTCCGCCAAAGCCGGCCCCGTTGTTCCCTTTGCCCGATGAGTCGGAATAAGCCGTGTCGTCCAGCTTCCAGTAGCCAGCACCATTCGTAACCATCAGCTGCTTTACTTGTATCGTGTACAGGCCGCTTTTTGTCTGCCCCGAGCTGGCTTGCGATGTGCTGAGGAGCAGCACAATCACTATTGAGCCGATTACGACTGCGCCGCCTATGAGGAGCAGGTATTCGAGCGCGCCTTGCCCCTTGTTCATGCTTGATACCATATTCTTCCGCTAATTTATTTGTTTGTATTTGGCTTTCTCCCGGTCTTCCTCTCATGCCCGCACTCCAGGCACTTGACAACGGCCCATGTGGCCGTCCTTGTTATCTTGGAGTTTCCCTGCCCGAAAAATGCCCCGCATTTTTTGCAGAATTTCGTCTTAAGCGTATCAGGAATCCTTGCGCGCAGTTTTTTTGAGACGCCCCGCGCGATTTCGACGTATCTTTTGCTCCTCTCCGGGTGTGCGCCGAATTCATGCTCAGCCAGCTCGAAGAGCCTCCAGATGCGCTCCGTGCCGAGCTCCTGCATTTTCGCGTGCTTCATTCCAATATTGTGCCGCAAACGGTTAAAAGGGTTGTCGAGGGGGATTTTGCGGTTTCGCATCGGGTGCGAATCAGTGGCTGTATTTGTGCCGACGCCATTTTGCCGCGAACAAAGAGGCTATCCGGTATGTTCACAGGCACTTCCGGTGGCACGCGTTCACTGCTGCGGCGCTCCAAGAAATCATTTTGTGCTGTTTTCTTCAACGGTTTTCTTCGATTCGTTTATGAGGTGCTTGAGCACGTTGTATGCGCGCTCCGCGTTCGTTTCGTCGACAATGAAGTGTATGTCCGGCGGGGAGCTGAGAAGCTCTATGCTTATCCCCTTCTTGGCCAGGTGGGATGTTATTTCGGCGAGCACGCCATAGGTGCTGAATGACTGCAGCGGCATCCTGAATGTCAGCATTGCGCTGTTCCGGAACGAATGTACAACGTCATCGGAAAGCTCCTCCACGAGGTCGTGCAGCCTGTTGTCCTTCATTATCACCATGACCTGGTCGGCGCCCTGCAGCAGCACGCGCATCTCTCCGAGCCTCCAGTCGCCGTGGCCGAAGAGTTTCTCCACTTTCTCCACGACATGGGGCCTCTTCTTGAAGTGCGCGTATGCCATGTTGTCCTGCAGCGTTATTTCCGCTTCCGAAAAGAGGCTGGCGAAGTTCGGGTGCTCCTGTTTTTCGAGCTCGTCGGCATAGCGCTTGATGGCGACTATTACGGATTCTTCATTAGGGCTTTTCCCGAGTTTCTCGCCGAGCGGCTGCAGCATGCTCCTTGCAAGGGCGGAGTAATTGACGATGCCGTCGCTCAGCGCTGACTTGACATGGGGCATTGTGTCTATCTCATGCCTTACCGCTTCAGACAATGAGTGTCCGTTGTCGCCGTTTCTCCCCATAAATAACAAAAAACTTACATAAGATTTAAAAATATAACATTTTAATGTAAAAATGCAAGTTTTTGGTCGTTTTTGGTTATTTTTGTAAAGAATCGGTCTTTTTGGGTTTTGGCTAAAATTTATCCGCGCAAACAAGATTTTTTTTCCAAATCGGGCTTTAAACACAATAAAACCCATCATTTCGGCTTTTCTTGGCCGTGAGCCTTATTAATATCGCAGCGGATATACTGTCATGAAGTTTCACAAAAAAGAAATGGCCGGGAGGAAGAAAAGCCTCCTTGACACATACGGTGATGGCGTAATAATTTATGTGAATGGCGCGCCGTCCTTGGTCAAGCTCGGCGGGAGGGGGCGCATGGGCTGACAGGAATGTTTCCGAAGCAACTTTTTCAGGAGGTGTTACAATGTTCAACCGGGGCCCTCGTTGGGGGGCTCCACCAATTTCCAAAACTATTTTTTCGGCCTCGAAGAATTGATTTATGTCAAGCTTTTGCCGAATTATTTTCTTTGTTTGCTATAGCGAGTTTCTGCCTGTGCAAAGTCAATGCAAGAATAGTCAATGCAAGAATATTTCGCCCTGACAAATCGCCTTGTCGCCGCAGGCCCGTTTCCGGATGTGCGCGGATGGTGCACCCGCCGGGATTTGAACCCGGACCAAGAGCTTGGAGGGCTCCTAGGCTGCCGTTACCCCACAGGTGCGCAAACCTAATTTCCTCTAAACCATTATTTTAAATCGTTGTTTTCCGCACCTGCCTTAAATACTATTTGCCAGTAATCTCCTCATGCGTGGACTGTTCATCGTCTTCGATGGGCTCGATGGCGCGGGAAAAGGCACCGCATTGCGCGGCGCGAGGTCGTTCCTTATCGCAAAAGGGATTCCGGAGGAAAAAATGCTAGTGACTGCCGAACCAACAGGCGGCCTTCACGGAAAGAAGCTGAGGGAAATGCTTTCCCAGCAGGTGAACCCGGAAGTGAATGCGCGGCAGTTCCTCGACCTCTACATTGCCGACAGGAAGGAGCACACGGAAAGTGAAATACTTCCGGCCATCTCCGCTGGAAAAATAATTCTCTGTGACCGCTACAAGTACAGCACTTTCGTCTATCAGGGCCTGCAGGGCATCCCTCTGGAGAAAATACGCGGGCTTCATGCCGGCATGCCAGTGCCCGACATAACCTTCATACTAGACCTTCCCGCAGAAACCGCATTGGAGAGGATTTCCCGCAGGAAGAGGCGCGAGGTGTTCGAGGAAATAGGGTTCATGGAAAAGGTGAGGCAGGGCTTCCTGTCGCTGAAGCGCGCCATTCCGGAGGAAAATATTGTCGTTGTAGACGCTTCCCGCAGCATCCGTGATGTGAGGGGCGAAATCAATGCCACGCTTGAAAAACTGATTGCGACCGCCGGGAATTGAACCCGGGTCTGAGCCTGATTACAGCTTTGCTGATTACGCGCTTTTCCTTCTAATCAGCGTTTTTCTTTTCGTACACCGAAAAGAAAAAAGTGTGGCAAGGCCCAATCATAACCGTTAGACCACGGTCGCTTTGAAGGAATTTTCCCTGCAAATCCTTTTAAACCATCATTCCCCGAATCCACTTCCGGAGTTTCTGGATTATCTTTGCCGGCTTTCTGCTGTAGCATACTTTCGCATATTTTTCGCCGATTGATTTCATGATTGCTTTTGCGCTTGAGGAAAATCCGCCGGTCCCTGAAAGTATCCCGATGGGTTTCTTCATCATTATCGCAAGTGTGAATTCATTAAGCGTGCCTATTCCGCCAGAGGCGAACACTACTGCATCAGAAGCTTTTACGAGTTCTATGTTCCTGCCAACGAAACCTTTTCCGGTGAATATTATCTCATCAAACCCTTCGACAGGATATCCATATTCGAGAACGTGCTCCTCTGCGCTTTTTGCAGGGGAAATGCCGAGGGTTTTCCCGCCCGCTTTCCTTGCACCTTGCGCCGCTGCATGGCTTGCGCCAATGGTAGCGCCTGTGACAAGGTGAAACCCGCCGAGCGCTATGGCCCGGCCAAGCTCTTCACAGGATTTTAGCGCCTTTCTCCCGGCTTTTTTCCCGCCACAGACAGCAATCATTTTCTGCATAATTTTTGCCATTGAATTTCGCATACGGCCAGTGCTTCGTCTTTGGCCATGCATTGGTCTACATGTTCCTGAGCCTCGCTATCCTGTCGGCAATCGGTGGGTGCGTGCTGAACATGCCGTCGAAAAAGCTGCGCCTGTTCTTGAGGGGGTTGTCTATGTACATGTGCGCTGTAGCCTTGTTCGCGGCCTCTAGGACTTCCTTGTCCCCGCCGATTTTCGCCAGCGCGCTCGCAAGGCCGTTAGGGTTTCTCGTGAGCAGTGCGGCCGAGGCGTCCGCGAGGTATTCGCGCTGCCTTGAAATTGCCATGTTGATTATTGCCGCGATGAAAGGCGTGAGCACTGCGAGAGCCACTCCAGCGAGGAGGAGGACGAGGCCCATGCGGCCCTGCTCCCTGTCCCTGTGCCCCCAGAGCGTTGCCCTCAGCAGCACGTCGCTCAGCAGTGCGGTAACGCCTACAAGCACCGAGACTATAGTGGATAGCCTGATGTCGTAGTTCTTTATGTGGCTCATCTCGTGGGCGATGACGCCTTCGAGTTCCTGCCTGTCGAGCTTCTGGAGGATTCCTGTGGTGACCACCACGATTCCGTGCTCCGGGTCCCTGCCGGTTGCAAACGCGTTCAGTGCGGTGTCGTTTATCACGTACGCTTTCGGCTTGGATATTCCGGCGGCGACAGAAAGGCCGTCGATGACGTTGAAAAGGTACGGGTGCTCATCCTTCTTCACTTCGCGGGCTCCGCTTATCGCCAGGACAATCCTGTCGGAGTAAAAGTAGTTCACCAGCGAATAGACGATTACGAATATTCCGCCGATTGCGAGGCCGAAGCTGCCTATGCCGAACACTATCCTGCCGAGCAGCCACGCAAGCACTATTATGAAAATGGAGAATGCCGCCACGAGGATTATGGTGTTGCGCTTGTTTTCCCCTATCTGTTCGTACATACGCACCCGCCCGGAATCCTGTGGTCATGCCGGTGTTTTCAGAACTGGACTTTCACGTTTTCCCGTGCAGCTTCCTCTATGCGGAAATATTCGTTCTTCCTGAACCCGAACGCTGACGCGATTATGCTGTCCGGCAGGGTTTCCACTTTGGTGTTGAATGCCAGTACGGTGTCGTTGTAGAACTGGCGCGTGTAGGCGAGCTTCGACTCGATGCCGGATAGCTCTTCCTGCAGCATGAGGAAATTCTGGTTGGCCTTGAGGTCAGGGTAGGCTTCCGAAACCGCGAACAGGCTTTTTAGCGCGCCGGAGAGCATGTTCTCCGCGGCCATTTTTTCCTTAGGGCTTCCTGCCTTTGTTATTGCGGCCCTTGCCTCCGTGACCATTTTCAGGGTTTCTTTTTCGTGCTTGGTGTAGCCTTTCACGGTTTCGATGAGGTTGGGAACGAGGTCGTACCTTCTCTTGAGCTGGACGTCTATTTGGCTCCACGAGTTCTCTATCCTGTTCCTGAGCGTGACGAACCCGTTGTACGCCAGCACAAGCCAGATTACTGCTATTGCTATTATTCCTATTATCAGAAGTCCTATTGTTTCAACAAGCCCCATTCAATCAACTCCACACGGATAATATTATTGCCTACCTTGTATTTAATAGCAAAGGACAAAAAGGAAACAATGCCTTGGCCATACGGCCATGCCCCGATGTCCTTTGGGCGTGATTTCTGCAGGCCCTTGTTTCCATTCAAGTGTCCGCCACTATAACTTTATTTTTTTGTCATGGGCCGGGCAGGATTCGAACCTGCGACCTCATCGGTGTAAACGATGTGTCATAGCCGCTAGACCACCGGCCCGGCTTTTCTTTTTCTTTGGCGGAAAAAGAACGAATCCGGCCGAAAAGAAAAGAAAGGCAAATGGTTAAAGCATTGACGGAGGCGGAAAAGATTGAAAAATGTCGGATGCGGGCATGAATCATGGCCCGATTCGCGCTATCTTTAAATAGTCCCTTAGTGTAATTAGGTTGGGTTTGCATGGGCCGGTTAGTGCATTTCAGGGTCGCGGGAAGGGATGTGCATATAGTCAAGCTTGTCGGCGCCTTCATCATTTTCGGGGCGGCCCTGATGTTCGTTCAGTCTTCCTCGCAGATGTTCGATTCGTGGGACATAATGAAGTATTATGATTCGTGCGTCCTCGGCATAAGCAGCAACCAGACGCCGGATTATTATAAGTCGCAGTTCGGTTTTTGTGCCGGCATACTCCGCGAGGCTACCGGCATTGTTGTGAGGCCTGACCATCCTTTCCTGACGCTCCGCCAGTTCTCCGTTGGCCTGCTTGCACCCATGGCCTCACTGCTTTTCTGGCTCGCGGTCCTGTTCCTCGGTTATCTTCTTTACAGGAGCGACAGGGTGTACCTGCCGATTGGCGGGAGTTTCGGTTCTTCTGGGGTGGCTCCGTTTTCCGGGCCAGTGAGGAAGTTTGCGCCGAAGGGCAGGAAATAGCCCGCGTTTTTCACGGAAATATTATTCGGAAAGCAACCGCTCATAGCGCGGTCGCCTTCACTCCTTTCATGCTTTCCACTTTGCCTTTCCTTGCGCCTATGACATACTTAGCGCCTGCCTTCTCCGCGGCTTCGACGAGCCTTTTTGTCACCACTCCATCGAAGATGACGGCGTGCGGACTTTTTGCCTTGCCAACTTCCGCGACCAGGTCCTTGACCTTGACTTCCTTCATCACTTTGTTTTCCTGGTCCAGGATTCTGGCGTTCATGGTGCCCTTGAGTTCCTGCAGCATGGGCTTGTAGGCTGATTCCTCTTCGGGGGAAAGCATTTCCTGTGGCTGCGGCACCGGCATTCCCTGGCCTATGGGGCCGTCCTGTGAAAACGGCGTGACCTCGAACATCCTGCCGCCGCCCTGGCGTTCATGCGGTGCGCCTTCGCCTCTCCACGGGGGCCTCGTGCCGCGCCTTCCGTGCCTTTCACGCCCGTCGTGTCCGTGCAGCCTTGGGGGGCCTTCCCGGAACCCGCGCCTCGGAAAGCCGCTTTCGCGTTCGGGCCTGAATTCCCGCGGCCTGAAGTGTGTTTCTGCCGCAAGCTCTTCAATTGCCTTCACTCTCCTCTTCAGTGACTGGAGTATTTCTTTCCTTGCGAGTTCCTCCACTTCCTTGCCGTCCGGTGCCTTGGCTATGTATTCAATGCGCGCAATCTGCGCAAGCTTCCTTGCATTGAGGGAGCCTCCGCGGTCCCCGTCGACGAAGGCCGTTATCTGCTTGCGCTTGCTGAGGTCTATTATCGTCTGGGGTATGTTGGAGCCGTTCATGCCGATGACGTTCCTTATCTGGTTCCTGAGGAGGTTTAGGACGTCTGCCCTTCCCTCCACTACTATAACTTCGGCGCTGGATTCTATGTCCGGGCCGGCCGGCAGCTTGTCCGGGCCGTACTCGCATATGTCCGCGGCGCGTGCGTCCTCGCGTATTTCCTCGCTCAGCATCTGTGTTTCCGGCGAGCTCTTGTCCATTAGCCGCTTGAGCAGTTCCTTTGCCCTGTCCTTTATCTCTTTCCTCTTGTCCGAGCGCGTGTCCTCTATGTCCACTATCTCGAGCTTGGCTTCGCATGGCCCGACCTTGTCAACGCTCTCGATGCTTGCCCCGAGCAGGCTGGTCTCCGCCATGTCCATGGAACTCGGCACGAGGACCTCGCCCTTCGTCCTTCCCATTGATGTATTCAGGATTATCTCTATGCGGCCGAGCTTCCCGTTCTTCTGGAGCTCCTTGAGGTCCATTTCATCGCCGAGCAGGCCTTCGCTCTGCCCGAAAATCGCGCCGACTATGTCGGGTTTGTCAACTATCCCGTCTATCTCGAATTTTATTTTCACCATGTACTTCACGGCGTTTATGTAAGTCTTTGCCATTGTCATCACTCCGTAACTGGCTTCCAACGCATTTCGTGCGGTGCATTTCCTGCCCCGCGCTGCGTTTCATTGCTGCATATAAAATCAGGTTTTGGGGTTGCGGGATATTATCTCTGTTATTTCCGGCATCGAAATCCCTTCGAGCAGGATTATTTTCTGCCTGCTTTTTCCGCCGGAAACTATCCGCGTCTTGGCATGAAACAGCTTTCCAAGCTCTTCAATGATTTCCATGTTCGCTCCGCCCTTGAGGGCTTTCGCGGAAACCTTGACTCTGAGAGCTTTCGTCCACGGGTTGAAACCCATTACAGCGAACTTTTTCGAATTTGGAATCACTTCCAGTCCGAGTTCAACTGATTGTTTCGCTGTGCTCATTGTTTCATGCTGTCAAACGTAAACCAATGCTTTGCCGCCAAAACCTGAGTTTAAGCGCAATCTGCCGTAATAAGGCATTACTAACAATTGCCCTGTGAAAAGTATATTAACCTCTTGGTTCCCGTTCAGGGCCCATAAAAACCGTTAAAATGCCTTAAAATGGCGAAAGAAGGCTTTTTATTGTGGGCAAATGCCCGTACCACTTATTAAATCCGCCATTCCTCTTTCATGCATGGCCCATTACAACAAGGGCGCCAATGCCGAGCGCGAATTAGTGCGGCTTTTCTGGGGCAAGGGCTTTGCCATCGCGCGGATTGCGGGTTCCGGCAAGAATGCCCTCCCGATGCCGGACCTCATAGTCATGGGCAAGGGCCGGTCGATAGTCATCGAGGCCAAGGCTTGGCGCGCGAACAATCTCACGATACTGGACGGGCAGATGCAGGAGCTCTTCAAGTGGCATGAGCTGGCAAATGCCGAGGTTTATGTCGCGTGGAAGTACCCCAACAAGGGGTGGTTCTTCATAAGGCCCCGGGATTTCCGCAAGAACAAGCATTACTCGATTTCATTCACGGAAGCGCAGCGCAAGGGCGCGACACTCGAAATACTGCTCGGCGAGCAGAGCCGGCTCCGCGATACTGCCGAATCAAGTCCTTCCGGGCAAAAAAAGCAAGCGCAGCCATCATCTGGAAGATAGGGCCTTGCCGTATTCGTTGAGTTCCCGGAGCGCGTTCTCGAGGTGTATCCGCGCCCTCAGGCCCTTCTCCTTTTCCCTGAGCTTTTCGACTTCCCTGATAACGAGTTCGAACTCTATCATGCGGACCGATAGAATGTTCCCCGAAATGGTTTAAAAACTGGTGCTGGCTTCCAAAGCGGCTTCACATCACTGTAGCCGCAAACAGCATGGTTATGGTTATCAGTGCCATCACGGCCAGGTATACGAGCGAGAATATGCTTATCGGCTTGCCGAAGTTTGCGAAGAGCAGGTAAAGCGTGCCGATTCCGAAAACCACGCCAAGCAGCCAGAGCACGTTAGCTATCACTGAGCTTCTTTTCACTACGTTCTTCATCCCTGTCTTTTCGAGGTCCTGCCTCACCTGCTGTATCGACTCGGCTATTTCCTCGAGGTCCTCTTCGTTCGGCAGGGATTTCTGCAGGTTCCCGAACCTGTTCAGGATGATTGTGTTGGTTTCCTGCTTGAGTTTCTGCATTTCCTGTCTTGTGACAAGTATGTTCTGGGTGAGCTGCTGCTGGACCTGCTGGGCCGTTGCCGCATTTTCCTGCCTCGCGAGTTGCCTTGCCTGCTCAGGCGTGACCCTTTGCAGCTCGGCTATTTCCTTGAGCGACTTCGCGAGCTTGCCTATTTCGGTGCCGGACTTCTGGGACTCCTCCTTGAGCAACTGCCTCACCTGCTCGTAGGCCGACCTCTGCTGTATGCCGAGCTCTATGACGGACTTTCCGAGGTCTTTCTTGATTTCCTCTACCGCGGCCGGGGTTTCCTGCTTCACAATCTGCCTGAGCTGTTCCGGGTTGAGCCTTGGCAGCTGGCTCTTGAGGCCTTCAATCGTGCGCACTGCTTCCTGTCTCGCGAGCTGCACGGCCTGCTCTTTCTGTTTTTCCATTTCCTGCCTTGTGAGCTGTATTTCCTGCTTGGCCATCTTTTCGACGCTCGAGCGTATGTCCTGTACGCCTTTCTCGGTTTCCTTTCGTGCTGATTGCAATTCGTCCCTTGTGAGCTTCACGAGCTGTGTCTTCAGCTCTCCTGCGAGGCTGGAATTTTCGCGCCTCACGAGCTGGAGGAGTTCCGGCTTCTGCTTCTCAATTTCCTGCCTCGTGGCCGCAAGCTGTTCCTGTGCGAGCCTGGAAAGTTGTACTATCTGGGGCTTCTGTGCCTCGATTTCCCGTTTCATGCTCGCAAGCTCCTCCTTCCCGCTCTTGAGAAGCTGTGTGCTTGCGCTCTTCTGGTTCTCTATTTCCTGTTTGGTTGTCTGGACGTGTTCCCTGCTGAGCTGGAGCATCTGCGAGAACTGCGTGCGCTGCTTTTCCGCTTCCTGCCTTGCGCCCTGCAGTTGCTCGCCGAGTATGCGCATCATCTGCTCTCTGAGGCTCTCCGTCTCCTTCTTTGTCTGCTGGGAGTATTCCTGCGACATCTTAGTTAACTGACCTTTCAGCGATTGCGCGGTGTTTGCAGATTCGGCCTTCACGAGTTGCGTAAGCTGTGGCTTCTGCCTTTCGAGTTCCATGCGCAGTTCAGCGAGTTCCGTCTGCGTAAGCTTCACGATTTCGCCCTTCATTTCCTCCGCGGTTTTTGCGGATTCCTGCTTCACTGCCTGCCTTATGCGCTCAGGAACTTCCTTCTGCTGGGTGTTGAATTCCTTAAGCGATTTTGTAAGCTCATTCTGGACTTCCTTCACGAGTGCCGGTGTCTCGTCCTTCACCAGCAGCCTGAGCTGCTCATGGTTGAGTTTTGGCATGTTGCGCTTCATTTCCTCGATTGTGCGGGCCGCTTCCTGCCTCGTAATCTGCGCAGTCTGCGATTTTTGCTTTTCCATTTCCTGTCTTGCGGTATCTATCTCCTGGCGCGTAAGCTTCATGAGGCTGTTCCTGAGCTCCTCGGAAGCCTCGCTGGTTTCCTGTTTTGCGGCCGTCAGTTCTTCCTGTACAAATTTCATTATCTGGTTGCGGGTGTCCTGGGTGATTCTTGAGGCTTCCTGCTTCGAGAGCTGTGCGAGCAGCGGCTTCTGCCTCTCGATTTCCTGCCTTAGCTGCGTGAGCTCTTCCTGGGTAGTCTTCACTATGCTGTTGCGCAGCCCCTGGCTCGTGGATGCTGCCTCCTGCTTCATGAATTGCGTGAGCAGCGGCTTTTGCCTTTCCAATTCCTGCTTCAGCTGCTGCATCTGGTCCTGGTTTGTCTTGGAGAGCTGACTCTTGAGCTCCTGTACAGCTGCCGTGGCTTCCTGCCTGAGCATCTGCGCTATCTGCGGCTTCTGCTTTTCCATTTCCTGCCTTAGCAGCTGTATGTCCTGTGCCGCCTTGGCTACATTGCTCTTGAACTCAGATGGGTTGCCGAATTCGCGCCTCACTATCTGCAGCACCTGTTCGGCGTTAAGCTTCTGCGAGCTCATTTCCTTTGCGGCATTCAGCAGTTGTTCCTTGGCCTCTTCGTTTGCCTTGGCCGTTTCATTGCGCAGGCGCTCCACTTCGTGCATTGCTGTGGAAATTTCCTGCCTGAGCTCCTTCACTGGTGCGCTGGTCTCCTGCTTCACCAGTTGCGCTATCTGTGGCTTCTGCCTCTCGATTTCCTGCCTCAGGGTGGTTATTTCCTGCGAGGCTTTGAGCGCCTGTGCCCTGAGCTCCTGCGCGCTCGCGGCGTACTCGCGCCTTACAATCTGGGTTATCTGTTCGGGGTTCAGTTTCTGGTTCCTTATGTCCTCGACTGCGCGCGCGAACTGCTGCTTTGTTTCCTCTGCCGCCCTCAGGCTTTCCTGCCTGATTTGCTGGGCATCCATGAGCGCCTTCGCGACCTGCTGGCGCATTTCCTGCGCTGGCCCGATTTCGCCTTTTATGTGCTGGAACTGCTCTTCAGCCGCTTTTGTGAACTGCTTCCTGATGTCCTCGGTCGCATACTTCGTTTCCTGCTTGAGTTGCTCCGCCACTGCCATGGCCTCTTGCTTTATGGTCTGCTCGAACTCAGGCTTCTGCTTCTCTATTTCCTGCTTTATCTGCTTCCTCAGCTGGCTTGCCTGGTCGAGCGCGGTTTCCATCATGCGCTGCTTCAGCTCCTCTGCGGTGCTTTCCGACTCGCGCTTCACAATCGCCTCTATTTCCGGCTTCTGCTTTTCGGTTTCCTGTTTTGCAATCTGCTTTATCTCGAGCACGAGTTCCAGCAGCTGGTCCTGGTTTGTCTTGGCCTGGCCGTTGAGGTCCCTTATAGTCTTGGCGAGCTGCTGTCTCAGGTCCTCGGTTGCCGACATGGCTTCTTCCTTGACCTGCTGCGTGACGTTCGGCAGCTCTTTCTGTATCTCCATCTTGAGTGTGCGCTGTATGTCTATGACCTGGTCCTGCGCGAGCTTGCTTTGCACGCTGACGTCCTTGAGGGACCTCTTGAGTTCGAGCACCTGGTTCTGGAGCGACTTGTTCTGGTCGGAGGTGCTTTTTTGGTAGTCCTTGATGTTGGTGATGAAGTTCTTGGTTATCTGGTGCCTGAGGTCCTCGGTGATGTTGATTGCCTCTTCCTTGACCTGCTGGACGAGGTTCGGCATCTCCTTCTCTAGCTCGCTCCTCACCGTGTCGTTGATTTGCTGTATCTGGTCCTCGGATGGGAGTCCCGGGCCGGTTTCCTTGATGTTGCCGATTATCGTCTTGGTTATCTGGTGCCTGAGGTCCTGTGTGGCGTTGGAGGCCTCTTCTTTTATCGCCTGGGAAATAGCCGGCCTCTGGCTCTCTATCTGGTCCTCGACTATCTTCTTGAGTTCGGCCTTGAGGAGGTTGAAGGTGTCTGCCTGCGCGAGAAGCAGGAGTTTCTTGGCCTTGTCCATGCTTACTCCGAGGTCGCGGAGCGTGCTGAGTATTTTATCCTCGCTTTCACCGTCGCGCACCATCTGGTCAATAGTGTCTATGATGCTAGGTTCCCTGGCCATTCATTCCACCTTCAAAGGCTCGGCGTATTGTTCTGTAGTATTTGCGCCTGTCACGTTAAAATAGATTGTGGTCTCGCCCTTTTGCAGCGGCGTCAGGCTATACCGCACAGTTGCGCAGTTTCCGGCTGATATGGCCTCGTTATCGTCCATGTTGGGCTCTTCCCTGAAGAACCCGTACTGGTGCGTTTCTTGTACCATCATGTTCATCTCGCTTTCCGTGGCGTTGCATATCTCGGCCGCCAGCGTGAATTCCTTGCCGGCTTCGAGCTTGCCTGCCGGGTTCATCCTGAATGTGAAGGGCGGCTTCCTTTCAATCACCACCGTGCGCTGGAAAGTCTTCTGGAGTGGCAGTTCCGCGATGATTGTGACTTCTCCAGGGGCGATTCCTTCGAAGTTCAGGAGTTTCCTTTCCTTCGGCTGAAGGGTGCTGAAACGGCCCAGGTCCTTGGCTTCGCCGTTTCCTGTGCGGTACTTCACTGTCACGTCCTCGAGTTGCAGGTCGGTGGAGTTTTCTATGTAAAATACCCTTGCGCCCGAGGCGTCCTTCTCGTCTATTATCCTTATTTCGGCGCTGAACAAAAGTATGTACGCGAAAATCGCCATGAACACGAAGTAGACTATTATGAGTATCATGAGCGGCGTCGTGGATTTCTTCCTGTGAAGCATCCCTAAGCTTGGGTTTTTGGTTCTTTTAAGCTTTATTGGCGTGGCATCCTCTATGGCCCTCAGGCCTCATGTGGGGCGCCCTGCGGTTCCGGCCTGTTTCCCGACGTTTTCCGGCGCGAACCTGATCTTGCCTTCCTGGAAGTCCATTATGAGTATGCGTGCCGCCGCGTTGATGTCGGGCCTCCCCCCGCGGACCAGTTTTTTGCGTGAAAAAGCGAGTTTCTCCAGCAGTTCCTCGCCGTCGCGCGCATCAATGCCGTATGCCGCAACAATCTCGCTGCGCTGTGTCCTCAAGAGATAGTCCGCGACATCCATTGCAGTGCCTTCGAGGTCCTTGAGGTGCTGGAAGTTCTTCACCGAAAGCAGCACCATCAGCGTTTCGTCCTTTACATCTATTGGTATGATGCCGGGCGAGTCTATCAGGAGAAGCTTGCTGCCGGCCCTGACGAACTGCTTGCCCTTCGTGAAGCCGGCTATGCTCGAGGTGCGCGCGGCCTTCCTTCCCTTGAGCATGTTGATGACGCTGCTCTTTCCTGTATTGGGGTACCCGACAACCGCGACCTTTGCCTCTTCTCCCCCGGCGAGTCTCGCTATGGCCATCCGGAGGCGCGTGACTCCCTGCCTTTTCTTCGCCGAGACGAAGACGCATTCAGTGCCCATGCCGAGTTTCTCCCTCTCCGCCTCGCGCTTTGAAATCATGTCAGCCTTGTTTATCACGATTAGCAGTTTCTTGCCTTCGCGCGCCACCAGGTTCTCGAGCTCCGGAATCCTTGTCTTTGCCGGGAAGCGCGAGTCAATAACCTCCACCACTACGCTGGCGTCCATCACTATTCTCTTTACCATGTCCCAGTAACCCATAAATCCACCCGAAAGCGAATGTTCACTTTATGGTCTCCTTTATTATGTGCCCCGCGGCCTTGAAAAAATAGGTGCCTGCAAAGACCACCGCGAGGAAGACCGCGAAAATGCCTATGGGGCTGGCTTCGGAGAAAAGCGATGCTTCCTTCAGGAAGCCGAGTGCGGCCCCGGCGAAGGAGAGCAGCACGAGAGCCGCCAGCGCGCACCCTGTTCCAACGGCAATCAGGGTGAGCTTTCCGGGCTGCATAAAAACCAATTTTCTGGCCGCGTGTCAGAGCAGCTTGAGGTGCTTCGTGAACCCGTCTATCTCGCTTTCCGGTGCGGGGCCAATAGCAATGCACGTGATTGTCCCGGATTCCAGCTGCGTCCTTCCCGCGTCCTTGACGAGTGCTGTAGGGAGCGCCTTTTTCGCTTTCTCGAAAATCTCGAGCAGTTCCTTCTCGCTGCCCGCCTTGAGCACGACCTTGGCTGTCCCCGTGGCCTTCCATTCCTCCACCCATCGCGGGTTCACCCTCAAGGATTTCTCGTAAGCGTCCAGGGAAGCGTGGCTGCATTGGGCCGCGATTTTGCCCTTGCCCATCTTGAGGTCTGAGCGCACTACTATCGCCTGCTTGAACTGCATGGACAAAAAATGGAGCAACCGGAATTTAATACTACCCCAAAAAACCTTCAAAAATATTGGCTGCGGTTATTTCGGGGTGTCTTTCAAAGCTGCCTGTGTCCTCTGTCACAATCGATGTGACCCCATTCCTTTCCATGGTGGCAATCAGCAACGCGTCCCAGAATGGTATTCTGTGCTCTGCACTTATTTTAAGTGCCAGTACCGAATCAGTGTAATTGTCCTGAATGAGGTGGAATCCATTTGCAAAATTCTCTGCGGCTTCGTGTATTTTTTTTGCTTCAATTTTTTTCTTCAGGCACACAGAAATGAATTCCCTGATGTTCTGGAGAGAGAGGAAATACCTGTTGCCATCATTCTCTATGCCACTTAGCCATGCATTTGTTACAGCCTGCTTTTCCGGTTCCTTTGTGTCGATTGCATAAACCAGTATATTTGTATCCACTAGAAAGTCACTCATAGGCCTCAGCCCTTGAAAATTTCCCAATGCCGAGGTTCTTTGCGTTTTTTGCCATTTTAAGGATCCGGCCGAAGGCTTCCTTCCTTGATTTTTCCCTTTCAAGAAGGTCTACGGCGTCCTCGGCGGTATTTGAGATTGCGCCCTTTTTGTCTCCATACATATCCTTTGCCAGTTTTCGCAGTTTTTTATCATGGTTATCATCCATGAATAAAACTATCTGTGGCATAGAATCACTGACTAATTAGGTGTCTAATTAGATTTAAATGTTTGGTTTAACGGAAATCAACTTTGAAGTTTAATGCGCCAGATGGAAAAGCACTAAACATTAAAAGCCTGCAACCCCCTATTACAATGTGGCTAAATACACAAGGCAAAGATACGGGTTTTTGCGCACATCCCAATTTCCTGGCCCAAAGGCAAAAGGGGCGATTTTGAACGCCGAAAAGCCCTCCGCAAATACGGGGGCAAGGAAACGCAAAATGCCGGGTGCTGGCAAAACCCAGCCGCCGAGAGGCAGGCGTTCACCAGTCGTAACAGTCGCGGATGTCACGCGGGAAGTATTGGAGTATGCAAATTGCCAGAGGCGCAAAGGTACGCCGCTCTATCAGCGCCGAAGTAGATTCTTTAACAACTTCCATGGGCTTTTGCCTAGAGCTTATAGGCGCTTTGGGCCGCGAGGGGAGCCCTTAAACAAACCGATAATACGCAATGCGGATTCCGCCATAAGAAAACTCCGCCTGGATGCTGATGCCATGGAAAAATTTCGGAAAGCCAAAGAGGAACTTGCCAACTTCACTTTTAACTATTTTAATTATCATAGGCGTAAGGAACTTGGCTTGAAAGAAAAAGACTTAGATGCGGCATATTCAAAGTTTTGGTCAGCCGAAGAACGCCTCGATATAATTGACAAAGTCTTCATTCCGTTGTATGCGGAACTGAGAACTATGGGCTATAGCCACATAGAATTAATCGGTTAGGCATATCACCCTGCACGGCGCGCCGTCGGCATCGGCTATTCTGAGCGGCATTATGGTGCACTCGAACTTTTTGCCTATGAGGCCTTCGAGATTCACGAGGTTTTCAAGAATCAGCACACCATTGCCCAAAAGCTCCCTGTGCGTGGCGAAAGGCTCATTGTCCGGCGAGAGACAATCGATTCCAACAATCTTCACTTTTTTGGCGACCAATTCCTTGGCGGTTTGCAGTGAAATCGATGTGCTGTTCCCGAAGTAGTTTTCGGAATGGCAGTTCTTCGAGTTGCCCGTGCAGAACAAGACAAAATCCGCGCCGTCGGCCTTCGAAGTGTCGGCAATTATCTCCTTCCTTTCATTGCTTTTGCGCGCATCCAGCACAACCGCATTTCCGATGAATGTTGAGAGGGGAAAATCTTCCAGCTTTTTGCCTCCCTGCAATATGTGGAAAGGCGCGTCAACGTGTGTGCCAAAATGCGAGCTTATCTCAAGGCCTTTCGTGTTAAACCCGTCTTTTCCAACCATGCTCTTCTGCCAGATGCGCGGCCTGGGGTCTCCGGGGTAGACAGGGGTGCGAGCGTCAATTGGCATCGTGAGGTCGATGATTTTCAAAGCCTCACTTCCTCACAAATTGCATGGTTTTTGGGTCAAAAACATACTCTCTTTTCCTATTTGCGACAAACCGCAATTTAAGCCCGGCTTTTTCCATTTTGTTTACCGATTTTCTTATTTGCTTTGTGAACTTTTTCTGGTCTTTCGGATCGCTGAAAGGCGTGCTGGGCTGGCTTTGGTATTTTAAATATGGCCGGGGTTCCCGATTGACAAGCTTTTTTAATTTCCTTGTCTTATTCGGCCGCCTCATTTTCACAAACGTATATCCTAACGCGGGTTTTCCTTCGCGGACTGCAATGGCGATAGTTTTCTTTGGATGGCCCAATATCCATTTTAAGTCAGTGGTGCTTGGAAGAACAAACTGCCTCTCATTCCGGGCATGATTGTGTGTATGGACCTGTAAAGTTTCTTTCTTTTTAGGCAGCCGTGCTGTTGTCACTTCGGCGGTTTTTTCCTTAATGCTTGCTTTTACAAGTGCTTCGCGTGGCCGTTTATACCAGAGGACTTCCCTGTGACTTGGGCTCATCTCAACTCTTGCTGTAGGACTTGGCCTTATGCGCGGCGGCATGTTCACTCAAGCTCCCAATAAATTCTCCGGTTCTCCGCGCCTTTGTTCTTCATGTCAACAATCTTCACTCTGCCGATTTCTTTCGTGCTCTTCACGTGCGTGCCGCCGTCGGCCTGCACGTCAAAATCCCCGATGGAGAGGATGCGGAACACTTTCAGGTCTTTTGGCAGCACGTCCTTGAGCCTGAACAGCTCGGCCCTTGCCAGCGCTTTTTCGCGCTCCTCGAAAGCGATTGAAACCGGCAAGTCCCTCGCAATCACCTCGTTCGCCTTTGCCTCGACTTCCGGTATTTTTTCCTTGGTGAACTGCGGCGCGTCAAAATCCATGCGGGTTTGCTGCTCGCCGAGCTGGTTGCCGGTAATGAGCGCCCCATACTCTTTGTGTACCACCGCGGCCATTATGTGCGCGGACGTGTGCATGCGCATGTGCTTGTAGCGTTTCTCCCAGTCGAGCACGCATTTCACCTTGTCTCCAGCGCGTAGCCCTTCATGGTCGACCTCGTGCGAAACCTCTTCCGCGGAATTTTTCACCGAAACGACCTTGTATTCCTGCCCGTCCTGCGTGGCCATTTTTCCGGTGTCGCATGGCTGCCCTCCGCCCTGCGCGTAGAAAACCGTCCTGTCGAGCTCGATGAACCTGCCTTCAGCTTTCAGGACTTTCGCTTCGCATTCGCGCATGTATGAGTCAGAGAGATAAAGCCTTTCTGTCATAGTGCAACAGCCACGGTGAAAATTCAGGTTTTTCCGTGATTCATTTATCCTGCGGCTCGTCAGGCCCAGGTTCCGGGGAATCTTCAGTGCCCTCTCCGGGTGCCTCTTCCTGCCCTGTTTCGGAGGGCTCTTCTTCAGTGTCTTCGTCTTCGGAATCCTCATCTTCGTCTTCTTCCTCTTCTTCCGAATCAGTTTCCGGTTTTCCGCTCGTGATTCCGGTGTAGGCTATCTTTTTTGTAATCCCTTTCTCTCCCCAGAGGTAGGTGAGTGTCGCCTCCGTTCCTTTCGGGAGCACGACTGTTTTTTCCCTGCCTCCGAGTTCCATGGGCTCCTTGAGTGTGAACAGCCTGCTGTACCTCAGCTTCGCCCTGTCGCCCATGGCCTGCAGGAGCTGGAAAACCGCCTCGTCGTTGCCGTTGCCTACTATCCTGTCGAATTCGTCGCCGTCAGAAACCTCGAATTCGAGGGTTTCCTTGGTCTTCCTGAACGGAGGCCGCCAGTCGTTCTCAAGCGTGGTTATCTGGAAAACTGCTTTCATGGAAAAAGTAAGTGCAGGGAAGTATAAATAGTTTTCTGGAGCCTCGGCTTGTTATGTATTTTCCTCATGCCGTCATCGCGAGCCCTATGGTTGCGGCTATCACGGCCGCTGCTGCCAGTGCCTGGTGCCTGGCCAGTTTTTCGCGGTTTGCCGAGACTCCGAGGAGGACGGCTACCGCAACATACCCTTCGGTTATGGCTGTTATTATAGAGAGTTCGCCGCCGGAAACCGCGGCCGCGTAGAGGAGCCAGCCGAGGACCGCGGTCAGGGCTGTTGCGGCCGAGAGCTTCATGCTTGACGCAACCTTTGCTGGCATGGCTTGCAGGCGCTTCTGCCTCCACAGGAGCGCGCCTGACAGCAGTGCGCTCACGGTCCAAGGGAACCATATCGCGATTGCGGGCGAGGCCTGCCGCGAGGCTGCGGCCGTGAGGAAGTTCATGGCCGCGAATATGAGGGCGGCGAGGAGCGCGAGCGCCGCGCCTTTCTCGACTTTGCCGAAAATCCTGCGCGCATCGAGGGTTTCGAGGGACACGAGGGCCGTTCCTGCAATGACCGCGGCTATGAGCGCCCACTGTGCAGTGCCTATGGCGTCCCCGAAGAACATGATGCCGAGGATTATAGTGAACGGCAGCTCCATCACGAGCACGGCGTCAATCACGGAGAGCTTGCCCGCCCTGAGGGCCTCGAAGCTCACGATGCCGCTCAGCCATCCTATCGCGCCGAGCGTTAGCATCAGCGGGATGCTTGCGGTGGTCAGGCTGGCGATGTCGTGCAGCACGAGCGGGAGCAGCAGCACGGCCGCGGTAAGGTCAATCAGGAGCAGCGTCTCGAGGTTGCCGATTATCCTGCATAGCTTCTGTATGAGGTAGTCGGCCGCGCCCCATAGCAGCATCACGGCGAAAGCGGCAAGGATGGCATAGCTCATGCATGATTTTTGCAGCGCCATGTTCATTAATGTTAGTTTCCCGCACCGGCAATGAGCTCCCCTCTCCTTTAAAAGGCCGGGAACACACATTATTTCATGACGGTTTCAGCGGTCATACAGGAAACGGTCAACGCGATTCATTCCTCGGAGCAGGGGAAGAAGGCCATGGCCGAAAGGCTTTTGCCGCTCAAGGGCCGCGCATTCGAAATTTCCGCAGAGATGCGGGAGGAAAGGCTCGTTTCAAAAGTGCGGGGCTGGGTTCCTGACTGCAGGATTGCTGGCGTCGACTCGGGTTTTGTGGCGAAGCGCCTCGCATCTGTTGATCTTGTGCTCGTCAGGGCAATGGGGGTGGTCTTTGATTACAGCAAAGGCGTCCTTGCGTCCGCCAGCTACCATCCGGGCTATTTCCGGTTCCCGGAGCCACACCTGAGCTTTCCGGCTCTGGAGCAGGACGAGGTCGAGCAGAGCAAGAGCCTGTTGCGCCTGCACGAGGAGCTCGGGGCCGCGAAAAAGCTCATAGAAAAGCACTCGCCGAAATACCTCTTCCTCGATGGCAGCATCGTGCCGCAGTACCAGGACAAGCCGAGGCGCGAGTCCGCGCTGACGGGAAAGTACGCAGACCTCGTTTCCGGCTTCGATTCGTTGTATGCGCTCGCTGAAAAGAATGCATGCACGCTCATTGCCACGGTGGAGGACAGCAGGGGCAGGCGCTTCATGGAGCTCCTCTCCGGCCTCGCAGGCTCGCCAGTCGCGGCGATGCTCGACCCGTCATTCCTGGATTATTACCTTGATGTCGGGGAGCGCACCTGCGCCTTCACATACACAAAGGACATCGAGAAGCACCCGGTGCTGCAGGACTTCAACTCGAAGTGGGCCGGCTCGATTCATGGCCTCTACCTCAAGCCCGCGCCGCTTGACAGGCCGCTGCGCTGCGAGTTCATATGCCACGGGGACGTCGCCGAAAAAGCGGACGAGATAGCTTCCGTCGCGATGGCCCTCAGCTCGATGCACCGCGAGTATGCCTATCCTTCTGTGCTGATAGAGGCCGACCTGCGCGCGAAGCTCAGCGGGGACGAAATAGACATAGTGTACAACAAGATAATGGACAAGCTCGGCGCCGGCGTGAGGCTCAGGATGCGCAGGGAGAACAGGCCATTCTGAGGTAAGATTTTTATATTGAAAAGTAAGATATTGTATATGTGATGTAAGATGTATGAAACAACCCTTTCATCAAAAGGGCAGTTGGTGCTGCCCGCAAAGGCGCGTGCCGAAAGGAAGCAGCGGCCCGGCACAAAATTCAAGGTTTTCCCTACGCCTTTCGGGTACGAGCTGATAGAAATTCCGAAAAATCCGCTAAAGGCTCTTTCAGGCCTTGCAAGCCACTTGGATATTTCTTCAGCAGACATAAAAAAGATGAGGAGAGAGGATGACAAAAGAAGGGAAAAACTCTTTGGTATTTGACACTTCCGCAATGCTCAAACTGCTCAAGAATGAGGCCGGACACGAATCAGTTTCCACAATCTTGGCTTCGGCTGTCGGTCGCACGAGGTGTTTGGCGAGCATTCTGAGCATTCATGAGCTTGTCTGGTCAGTCGGCCGCAGCGATTTGAAGGCAACGGCTTCCGCTGTTTCATATTTTGAAGAGGTATTGAAGTTTGTGCCGCAAGACAGCAAAGACGCCGTCAACTCGGCCAATCTGAGGCTGCGGTACCGGCATCTGGGGCTTTCTTCTGCCGATGCCTTCATTATCCAGCTTGGGATTGACAATGCTGCCGAAATAATCACCTGCGACAAAGCATGGCTCGGCGTGAAAGAGGCGAAAGTGAGGGTTGTGTGAGGAGATTTCATGACCTGCCCGCGCTGCCGCTCGAGGATGATGAAGGAGGCCCCTGACCTGAAGGGCCGCCAGTACAGGTGCCCCAACTGCGGGTATGAGGGGCCGGCACCTGTTGGATTGATGTAATTTTGTTGGCTTTGGTGTTGTTGTTGTCTGAAAAACAAGGGGAGGAAATCGGCACAGTGATAAGTTCGCCCGAGGGCCCTTCGCCGAACAGTGTGGACCTCATAGTGAATGCAGGCATACTCCATCGCGGCCAGTTCGTTGAAATGGATTATGCGCAGGGCACGCTCGTCTGCCTCGTGAACAATGTCCTGAAGAGCAACAAGTACTTCGAGCGCTTCGAATCCGTGAAAGAGTACGAAAGCTCCGGCAGGAAGCTCTTCGAGCAGTTCCCGACGCACGAGTGGGAGTACCTCGTCGCAATGACAAGGCCGCTTGGCGTGTTCAGTGAGGGGCTCGTGAAGCGCTCCACTTTCCCGCCATCACCCGGGACGAAAGTGAGGGTCGCGGCACGCGAGACGCTTGAAAAGTTCCTGGGCTTGGATTCGGAGAAAGGCCTGCACCTCGGGGAGATTGAGCACCACAATACTCTGGTGAAAATAAATTTGTCACGCCTTTTGCAAAAGCACCTTGCCATTTTGGCGATGTCCGGCGCGGGAAAATCGGTTTTGTCCGCAGTGATTATTGAGGAACTGCTCCAGAGGAAAAAAGAAAACGGCCGTATCGGAGTCGTGGTGATGGATGCGCACGGCGAGTACCGTGCATTCGCCGAGCCGGTGCGCGACGGGAAAAGCGTTGACTTTTCATCAAAGACAAAGTTTGTGCGCGCAACCGATGTGCAGATTGGCGTCCCAAAGCTCTCCATCGGGCTGTTCGCGGCTCTCATTCCCGGCCTCTCCGCGCCGCAGAAGCGCGACCTTGCGAGGGTGATTGACAAGCTCAGGGCGGAGATGAAGGGTGGCCTCGGCCCTTTCGATTTCAACGCGGTGAAATCCGAAGTTTTGAATGATGAGGACATAAAGGGTGCGACAAAGGATGCGCTCATCGGCTGGATAATGTCGCTCGAGCAATTGGGCCTCTTCGGCAAGACCGACAATCCCGGCATAGCCGACCTCGTAAGGCCGGGCCAGCTTACAGTGATTGACCTCAGCGACGTGATTGAGCTGAAGAAGAAGCAGATTATCGTGGCTTACTATGCGCGCAAGCTCTTTGATGAGCGAAGGCGCAACAAGGTTCCGCCCTTCACGCTCATATGCGAGGAAGCCCACCAGCTGGCCCCTGAAAATGTATCAAAGGAGGGTTCGATAAGCAAGCATGTGATAGAAACAATAGCGCGCGAAGGGAGGAAGTTCGGCGCGGGCATATGCCTGATTTCGCAGAGGCCCGTGAACCTGTCCACTACGGCTTTGTCGCAATGCGGCACCCATATTATCCTGCGTGTCACCAACCCTTATGACCTTGACCATATCAAGCAGACGAGCGAGGGCATAGACCAGCGCACCCTTGAGATGATAACTTCGCTGCGCACCGGCGAGGGCATAATTGTAGGGGAAGCCGTGAATTACCCCGTCTTCTTCAAAGTGAGGAAGAAGCTTTCGCAGGACTCGGGGCGCGAGGCCACGCTTGAGAAGGCCGCTGTCGATTTCGAGGAGTCGCGTGACGCTTCAAGGAAGGACATCGAGGACCTTCTCTGATTCTCGGAAAGGCTCGCTGTTCGCGGATGTGAGCCAGCGCAGGTGAAGTGAGGGTATTCCTCTCGGCAAAGCCTTAAATGTATTCATATAGAATGGATACGGTTCCATGTTCGACCTCTTCGGCAAGGTGCAGGACCTTCTCCTGGGCTTTGGGTACACTGCGCTTTTCGCCATTGTATTCGCGGAGTCGGGTCTTTTCTTCGGTTTTTTCCTTCCAGGCGATTCGTTGCTGTTCACGGCCGGCCTCATGGCTTCACAGGGCCTCTTTGACGTTAAAATCGTTCTGGTCGGTGTCGCGGTTTCGGCTATCCTCGGTGACCAGGTCGGCTACTGGATGGGCTCGAAATTCGGCAGGGGTTTCTTCAACAGGCCTGACTCCATATTCTTCAATCCGAGGCACATAGAGGACGCCGAGGCTTTCTATGCGAGGCACGGCAAGAAGACAATCGTGCTGGCGAGGTTTGTTCCTGCGGTGAGGACTTTCGCCCCGATTGTCGCCGGCATGGCGCACATGGATTATCGGACGTTCGTTTCATACAATGTCTTGGGCGGGGTGCTTTGGTCCGTTGTTTTCGTGCTGGCCGGATACTTCCTCGGCCGTGCATTCCCGGAATCCGGAAACCTGATAGCCTACATTGTCATTGCAATTGTCCTGGTAACTACCGTCCCTATAGTGATGGAGTTCCTGAAAAGGCTGAAAAATAGGGGAGGGCGCTGACGCGGAGTTGGCACCGGCAATGAGGTGTCTCCCAAGGCTTTTTAAAGCGGGTTACGAAACTCTGTCATGCTCCCAAGCACGCTGTACCTTTCACGCGTATCATACTCTTCGGAGAAGCGGCAGATAATAGTCGAGTTTTCAAACCGCTGTGAGAGGGTTTCCCAGAGGCACCAGTTCTTCCCCAAATTTTTTTTCCAGCTAGGCGCTATTCCAGAGGCGGATTTCAGGGCTGTAGTGGCAGGTTTTGCCCCGCAGAAGTTCAAGGTGACTGTGAATGACGGAGTGGCATCCGTTTTTGCGGCAAGCTTCTCCGACTTGAAGGCTCTGAACAATTTCCTTGGAAAGTGCTTTGGCTCCAGGTGCAATATAGTGGAGCCGGAGAGGCAGTTCCTCATGGAGCGTGGCTGGAATTATTTCGATTCTTTCTCCAGGGATTCAGAGGGCGTGCACAGGCTGGAGAGGTTCGATTTCCCCGATGTCAATCTCCCGTTCCTTTCAGCCGCTTTCAAGGAAACCGTCACAGAACTGCTCCGGAGCAATGATGCGCTTGCAAACGACCTGCTTTCAAAGGCCGCGCTGTCCCGCATTCTCCGTGTTCCTCTAATGGGGCGCGAGGCTGGCGACCCTCCTGTGGAAATTTTGCTCGAAAACATTTTTTTCACGGCTGGCATGCCTCTGCCTGTAGGTGCATCGTCGCCTTCCGGTCGTATTAATTTTTTTCCGGGAAAGGGCGAGATTGACTTTTCACGCCTGGTTGCCATGCTGTCGTCGAGGCCGTTCAGCAACATAGGGTTTGAAACAATGAACTGCCAGTGCTGCAGGCCTTCTTCCCCGGATGCGCGGAACATTCTTCCTTCCGGTCTCGTAAAAGTCAGGTTCCTGCGTGAGGGCTTTTACTTCAGTCCTTTTTCCATGGTTTGGGCGCACGAGTTCCATGAATCAATGCCTTTCAGGGAACTGCGTGAATCGCGGATGAGGGAGTACTGCCATCAGGTTCCGCCTGCGGGGCCTTTCAGCAGGGGCTCCGAAGGATTCGTTATGCTGATTGACGCTGTTTCCCTGGAGAGGCAGGGTTTTGTGGAAGTGCTCCGGGACTACTCTCCCGCATGGTTTTGCACGGTCAATGAAGGCTCCCTTTCCCGCGAGGTGAATTCTCTCCTGCGTTGCCTGTCATCGCTTGAATCTCTCATACATTCCGAGGGCGCGAAGGTGGCCGCTTCCAACGGGCTTTTCTTTTCGCAGGCAATCGGGAGCAGCCCGGAGTTTTTCTATCGCAAGGCGCTCAAGGGCGTGGTTTCCGCGCTGCTTTCCTCGCTGCCTGCGCAGCTCATAACTCCAGGTGGCAGGTTTTTCTCGAAAAATGTCGCGATGGCGCTGGAAGCGCTTAATGGCGGCATCGCCCGTGATTTCGAGGATTCGGTCATAAACGGCTGTGAAAGGGTGATTTTCCCGTGTTTTTCCAGGGCCGTCGTGGATAAGGCCTCGATAATGACGCTCGCAAAGCGGTTTTCCGAGTTATATAATGTGGAAATGCCATTGTTGGGCATCAGGTCAAATTCATAGGGCGGCCTTTTTAATTCTTTGCTGGGAAAGAGTGTTACTATCCTTCGCTCGTTTTAAAGTGTTTTTATGCCGAATTTGACTCGTTTTGAGGTGACGCGCCTTATAAGTGCCAGGGCGTTGCAGATTTCCTTGGGCGCGCCGGCGCTTGTCAAGGCCCATAAAGGCGATGTGCCGCTTGACATCGCAAGGCTGGAGTTCGAGAAGCGGGTAATTCCGCTTGCCGTTCTTCGCGAGTTTCCCGATGGCCACGTGGAAAAAATAGACGTCAATTGAGTTGCTGGTGTTGCAATGGGCAAGGCGGTTCCACAGAAGGTCAAGAGCAAGGCAAAGGCCCTGTTTGCGGCTTATCCTGAGCAGGTAAGTGAAGACTTCGAATCCAACAAGAAATTCGTGGACACTTTTGACATGCCTCTCAGCATGACAGAGCGCAACCTGGTAGCGGGATTCCTCACCCGAATGAAGATAAAGGCCAAAGCCGCCTGAAACCGCATTTCATTTTCCGCGCTGGTTTTCATTCTGAAACAACTTTTGTCACGCCGTCCTTGCTCTTCTCGCGTTCCAGCACGTAAAGTTTTCCGCTTGCGGCGTTTTCCATCTCCTTGTCATGCGTGATTATGAACACCTGTTCTATGAGCGCTGGCAGTCTGCCCCCTAGCATGCCTGCAAGCTCCTTCACCGCATTCGCGTCGAGGTTGTGCGTCGGCTCGTCGAGTATTATCCACCCGAGGTTTTGCGTGAGCACGAGCGAAGTGGCAATCCTTATCGTGAGCGCGGCAGCGCTCCTCTCCCCGCCTGAAAGTATGCCGTCTACCCTCACCCATTCGCCGTTCAGCTGCCTCACCATTATCTCGTAGCTACCCTCTTCCACTGAAATCCTCACGCTCGTGAAGTCCTCGTAAGGATACACGTTGGGCCATATCTCGTCCATGGCCTCGTTTATTGTCTGTATCATCGCGCCTCTCATCTCCGCCTGGGTTGACCTGAGGGCGGAGGCAAATATCGCTAGCTTCTCCAGTGCCTTCTCAGTGGCGGCCACCTGGCCTTCAAGCGTCTTTACCCGCTCTCCGGCTTCGCGCATGATTTTCGCGGATGATTCGATTTCCTTGAGGAGTTCCTCCGCGGCTTTCAGCTCTGATTTCAGTTTTGCTGTTCTTTCCGAGACTGAATAGAAAGCGGCGCGTTCCTTGGCAAGCCCATTTTCGTCGAAGCCGAGTTTCCTTATTTGCGCGTTGGTTTCATTGGTCTTTGCATCAAGCTCTTCCAGTTGCTTCTTGCAGCGCTCCGCCTCTTCTGTTGCCTCCATTGCGTGCCTCAGTTCCAGTAGCGAGCCTTGCATGGTTTCCTTTTCGGCATCAAGCTTCCCGGTTTTTTCCTGCAATTCACGGGCATTTTTTTGCGCGGCGGAGAGCTTCTTTTCCAGCTCTGCTATAGATTTCCGTGCTTTCTCCGACTCTTCCTCGAGTTCCTCCCCCAGTTTTTCACGGTCATGCTTATCCATAGGCCTCTTGCATACGGGGCACTTGCCGCTAATAGTTTCTGCGTTGCGCAGGCTTTTGCCGGCGTTTTCAAGGGTATTCTTTTGCACTGCGAGGCCTTCCCTTGCAATGGCAATGTCTTTTTCAGCGTGTTCCTTTTCAGTGGCGAGTTCCTTCTTCAGGTGCGTGAGTAATGCCAGTTTTTTCTCTGTTTCCGCAATGCTTTCCTTTGCCTTTTCGTGGCCTGTGCGGTCAAGCTTCCGCTTCAGCTTTGCGAGCTGTTCGGAAAGGCTTTCTTGCCTAGACTTTGCCGTTATCAGGGCTTCATGGAGCTTGTTGTGAAGTTTTTGCTTCTCCTCCATTGCCTTCAGGCGTGCGGTTGCCGCCTTCCCTTCTTCCTGTAGCCTTGCAAGCTCTTCCGCATTTTTCCCGAGTTCGTGCTTTTTTTCCAGTGCCCTTTTTTCATATTCTGCAAGAGACTTAGGGTCCACCTTCTTTTTTTGCTCCGCGAGGAATGCTTTCCTGTCATCCGCCGTTTTCCTGAGCCTGTTTGACAGCGTGACGCTGTTGGCCCTCACTCTTTCGTACTTGTCCAGCCCAAGCAGTTCGTCGAGCTTCTCCTTCCTCTGGGCGGCTGACAGCTTGAGGAAATAATCTATCTGGTTCTGCTCGGAATAAATGGCGCGGCTGAACAGGTCATACGTGGCCTCGAGAGTTTCCTCGATTTTTTTCGTGACTTCCGTCATCTTAGGGCCGGAAATTATCCTTGTGCCCTCCCGGAGGTAGGCTTCACTGATGCCGTTGCGCTTCACGGTCCTTTCTACCTCGTAGTCCTTTCCTGCATATTCGAATGAAAGTGTCACGGTGCCCTTTTCCTGCTTTATGGGCTTTGCCATTATGGTTTCCTCCAGGCTCACTTTGCGCGCCGCCTGCGAGGGGAATGTTCCGTACAACGCGAAGGAAATCGCGTCCATGAGGCTCGACTTTCCGCTGCCCATGTGCCCCACGATTACATTGGTGCCCCTGACGAACTCGAACGTGCTGTCGAGGTGGGTTTTCCAGTTCTGCAGTCTTATGCTCTTAATCATGCAAAAAGAATTAGGCCGCCAAAAGGTTAAAACGGCTTCACACTCTGGGGCAATAGAGCTAAAAATATACGGGCAATTCGGAGTGCGTTTTTGTGGCGGTTTCTACAGCAGCGTCATTCCCTCTATTTCCGCGTCCTCCACTTCCTCGAGCGCGGAAATCTCGGAAATAACCCTGTCAGGGAGGCTTTCGTCCTTGGAGTCTATCAGGATGCCTGCCTTGATGACCTCTACTCCGAAGCCTATAGGTTCGCGGCGCACGTCCTTGACTGCGCCAGATTTTATGCCTTTCACGGCCGCCACTGTTTCGTCAAGTTTTTCCATGTCCTTGGCGTTTATCCTTATTATGAGGAGTGTCTTGTCAGGCATACCAACCAGCCGAAAACCGTGAAGCCGCTTTTCCATTCAAGGGCCGGTGAATCCGCAGCCTGGGCACTTGTAGGCGAGGCTCTTGGCCCTTGCCTCAAGGCTCCTTGTTATGCGCTCCTTGCATTGCGGGCAGTGGAACTCTACGAAGTCATTAGTGACTATCTTGTTCGTCGTTATGCATCGCTTTATCATCAGGACACCAATTACTATTCTCTTCCTGGGAAGCTTTATAAACCTTTAATTCTGGGCAGAACCCCCAGGCAACCTATTAAAACCGATTTTACACCATTCTTGTCCTCAGGGCCCGTAGTTTAGCCAGGACAAAATTCTCCGCTTCGGACGGAGCGATCGTGGGTTCGAATCCCACCGGGCCCGCCTTTTTCTTTCCGTCTAAAAGAGAAAAATCCGACGCAAAAAGAGGATAGCCTGCGTTCACTTTATCCTGATGTTCGCTACTGAGAAGTTGAATGTTATCAGTGTTATAAGTATGGAAACAACGCTAAAGCTTTTCTCCGAAATCTGTCTGAACCCGAGCGTGTCCCCTCCTAACAATACTATGTAGAAGGCCGTGGCGGCAAACAACGAGTAAACGATATTTTTCAGCACGAAAGCCATGTGTCCGCCTCACAGCATGAAGAAGTTATAGTAGAACAGCACCGCATAAGTGGTCAGTGAAAAAGCCAGCGGTACGTGCTTTTGCCAGTCCTTTGTTTTTTCCAGTGCGGTGAGCACTGAGAGCCTGGCAAAGTAAAGTACCATTAGTGCGGGTGCGGTATAGAAAACCAGGTCGTGGGCTCTGAGGAGGTCTGCAAAGCCAAGGAGCAGGCCAGTAATCACCATGAAGTTCAGCAGCACTTTTTGGCCGTTTCCGAAAAAATAACCTGCCGCAACGAACGCGAAAACCCAGAAAGGCGCCCCGGCTACAAGGCCGATGAAATATCCTGCATCAAGGTAGAGAGCCCTCTGGATTATCTCAACTAACACCTTCCCACCGGACAAATAGGGTTTCCAGCGGCTATTATAGTTTTGTTGTCTGTAATACAGACAACATTTATATATAACTTCCCCCCTGATAGCTTCGTGCGCAAGGATGCCCTTAGGGGGATTGGCCTATTAGATAGCGAAATAGACGTTTACGTTTCTCTCCTGAAGAACGGCCCGTGCCTCGCGAGCAGGGTTTCTGCCGACACTGGCATAAACAGGACGCACACCTACGAGCTGATACAGAAGCTTGTTGAGAAGGGCACGGCGAGCTACGTAATCAGGGAAAACAGGAAATACTTCAGCGTGATTTCCCCAAAAAACCTGCTGAATTACATTGACGAGCAGAAGCGGAATCTTGACGGCAAACGCGAGGAGATTTCGCAATTGATTCCGGAGCTTGAGAGCCTGAAGCAGAAGCATGAGGGCATTGAAGTTGAGGTATTCAAAGGCCCGGAAGGTGCAAAGACCATCCTGAACCATGTTTTCGAAGTTGGCCGTGATAATCACGTTTTCCCTATAACCGGCGTCCTTTTCGACATGTTGCCTGTTTTTTACCGGAATTATCAGGCAAGAATGGCCGCAGCTGGGTTAAAGCGCTGGCTTCTCGCAACTGAGGACAAGCGTGGGCTTTACGATGGCCAGCCATTGGTAAAGGTGCGCTACATCCCGTCAGAATTCAATCTGCCTGCCTCCACCTGGGTATACGGTGAATACGTGGTTTTGTTCATCCGCGGAGAGGAACTCACAATAGTAAGAATCCGCAGCAAGGCAGTTTCAAAGGTATATATGAAGTTTTTCAAAACTTTCTGGAATCTATCGAAGAAGTGAAGGCTAATACCCGAGGAACTCTTCCTCGCCTTTCAGATACCCTGTCAGGAACTGCCTGAACCCGGCATTTTTCCTGTAAAGTGCGATTATCTCATTTTCATGCATTATTTTTGCGCGCTTGTTCAGCGCCTTCCTGATGCCCCCTTTCTCCTCGGTCTTCAGTTTTTTGAGGGCGTCCTTTATGAACGGTTCCACGTGCGTATACTTCCTTTCGACCTCAAGGACCCATCTGCTGTTCTCTATGCGCGGCCCGGATAACGGGTTCGGGTGCGCCCGGAGGAATGCTTCAGAGTTCATTCGGTCAGTGGCTTCGGGGCCGCGGAGAATCTTCGCTTTCTGCAGTTGCGTGGACTCCACTTCAAGCAAGATGAACATGTGCCTTGCGTGCTCGAGCCACTCTGCTGAGCGCTTGACCGCGAACCCCTGTGCTTCGCACATGGCCGCCATTTTTCTTCCCACTCTCCTCAGCTGGCCCCACATGATGTCTTCCACAATGCCTTTTGGGTAGCCAGTCGCTATGGCGACGAGTTCGGTCTTCCTGAGGAACCGCTTCAGTTTTTCCACGCTCCATGCCCTATGGGGTTTCGGGAAAAAGAAATTCATTGAAGGCTTTTGCAGGAATGCCCTTGCGGCGGCGATGAACCGCGCATACTGGTTCTGCGAAAGCGCGGCCGCTACATTCCTGTTTCTATCCACAGGGTCGATGACCACGAAATGCGAGCCGAATTTCCCGCGTGCCTCTTCAGCGCCCAAATGGCCTTCTACATCTACCACTTCGCCGGGTTTCCATCCGGAAGCTGCTTTGAGGGTGTTGGCGAAACTGCCGTATTTCAGCACGAGTATTTCTGCAACATACCCCGGGAAGCTGTTCGTGCTCAGGTCGGCGCCGTAGCACTTTACCCCCTTCATGAACTGCTTGAGGAGCCTGATTTCCCTCTCGTGCCCGGGCTTCATTTCGCGCAAAAGGTACTTGTTGTGGAACGCGCTCCTGTCCACTGCGCTTTTCAGGTTTTCCGCAGACGCTACGTCGTAAGCAGGCACTATTTCAACCTCAAAGCCGTTTATTTTTCCCCGTATATAGGGGTGCTCCGAATATGCCTTTTCCCATTTGTGGCCGCGGAACACTGACATGGCTGTGTGCAGCCCTTCTTTTTCGAATTCCTCGCGCGAGAGATTCTCCGGGAAGAAAACGAAGATGTCGAGGTCGTTGTCGCCGCGAAGATGCGTGTTGCGCGCCATGCTGCCAACAAGCTCAGCTCTCAGGTGCTTGCCTCGCACACTGCCTATCGCGCCGATTATTTTTTCGGCGAACTTTTTTTCGCGCACGATTTCTTCTCTTGTGGGCGTTATTTTCCAAATGACCTTGTCTAGTATTTTTTCCATTTTTCCGCCTGGATTGCCATTGTTTATATACTCTTGAATTCAATATAAAATAACCTTGTTTGGGTGTTCAGGATGGGTGATTTTTTCCCAGAGAAAAAAGGCAGGCTGGTAGATTCATACGCTAGGGTTTCCATATATGAGGGGTTCCCGTTTTTCTACTATGAGGTTTCAGGCCATGCATTCTCGGCGGAGGAAGCGGCGGTTTACGATGCCCTCGTTTCGATAATTTCCGGCAGGATGGGCTTTGATGAGGCGCAGGGCTCTAAGGGCAAGTCTCTCCCGAAGGCGTTTGTGGAGGGTTTCAGGGAGAAAATACTGAAGCCAATCACTTATGGCCAGGCGCTGGAATTCATACTGCCATCCGAGGATTACTCGGCCATTTCTTCATCGTTTCTTGCGCTTGTGTCGGAGCACCTGCATTTCGTGAAGAATCCCGCGCTTCTCGCGGAGCTGGTTTTCGGGGATTCGATAGGGTACGGCAAAATATCCGCGTTGATGCTTGACGAGAATCTCGAGGAAATAATGGTCAACGGTTATGAAAGGGACATATTCATCTACCATCGCAAGTACGGCCACTGCAAGACGAACCTCAGGTTTTTGTCACGCAAGGACCTGGATTCCCTGGTGCAGAAAATCGCGAGGACGGTTGGCAAGAAGCTCGACGCCGACTCGCCTCTGCTCGATGCGCGCCTTCCCGACGGCAACCGTGCAAACGCCACTTATACTTTCGTGACTCCATTCGGTCCGAGCCTCACTATACGGAAATTCACCGGCGTGCCATTGAGCATAGTGGACCTCATATCCAACAACACGCTTTCCAGCGAAGTTGCGGCATTTCTCTGGGTGATGGTGGAGGGTTTGGGCGTCGAGCCCATGAACATCATAGTCACTGGGGGTTCCAGCTCCGGGAAGACAACTACCCTTAATGCCCTCGCATCCTTCATACGTTTTCCGGAGCGCATAGTTTCCATAGAGGACACTCTTGAGCTTCAGCTCCGCGGGCGCGAGAACTGGGTGCAGATGGAGGCAAGACCGAGGATAGGCGTGCAGGAAGGCGTGTATATGGATGACCTGCTCAGGAACGCCATGAGGATGAGGCCTGACAGGCTAATAGTGGGGGAGGTGCGCGGTTCCGAGGCTCAGGTGATGTTTGTCGCAATGGATACCGGCCATAAAGGGTGTCTTGGGACTCTGCATGGCAACTCCGCGAAAGAGATGCTGCTTCGCCTGAAGTCCGAGCCCATGTCCGTGCCGGAGCCGCTGCTCTCTCTCCTTAATCTCGTGGTCGTCCAGTCCCGCCTCAGGATAAACGGCAAGGGCATCGTCAGGCGCGTCATTTCAGTGACCGAGGTAAGCTCCATGGAAAGCAGGCCGTTGTTAAGCAATGCCTACGAGTGGAATGGGAAAGAGGATGCGCTTTCAAGGACCAGTGTGCCAATAGCCCTGCTTGACCTGCTTTCCCAGAAGACGCTCCGCACGAAAAAGGAAATAGAGCAGGAAATCGGCGTGAGAAGGCGCGTATTGGAATGGATGCTCAGGAATGGCCTTACTGCACAGCCTGAAGTGGAGCTCCTGATTCAGCAGTATTATTACAATCCCGACGAAATACTTGCAAAAGTCCTCTCAGACACCACTTCATAGTGCGGTCCTGAACGGGAAAGCTCAGAGGCCATGAGGCAAACAGAGTTTGCGGGGAACTCGGCTGAAAAATTCGTTTTGGAAAGCTTTTCAGTAATTTCCTTGGCCTCCTCGAATGAAGCATTTCTGTTCCTGGCGAGCGTTATGTGGGCGTGGAAATCAGGATTAACGATGCCTAATCCGCGTGATACGATTCCTGCAATTTTGCCGAGTTCTTCGGCTCCTTCGGTTATGCCGAGCCACAGCACATTCTTCCCGAAGCTTCCTATTCCGGTGCAACAAACAGTGAATTGGGCAACATCCTGAAGTTCCGCTTTTTCAAATCCGGCCTTTAGATTTTCCGCGTCTTCCGGAAGCACTTCCCCGATGAAGCAAATGGTTATGTGGAGATTTTCCTTTTCCACGTGCTTGAATGCTTCTTCCGGTACCAGTGCAACCAGTTTTCTGCTTATATTTGTTTTCACTTCCTCCGGCAGCCGAACCGCAACAAACAGCCTCATCATTTCACCGAAGCGTCTTCCTGAATTCACTTTCAAGCCTTTCAAGCCGTGAGTAGTTCTTCGCCAGCATCCTGTTGGCCATTGGAAATATCGAATCTATGTAGTCCTCCCCGACCATCGCACGGCCGGAGATTTTCACCCGGAAGCTCATTCTCTCGGTTCCCTGGAGCTCTATAAGGAATTTTTCCTTTTCTGCGACAATTATCCCGCCGCGTTTCACTCCGGCATTCTTCATTGCACCCAGTACCTTGACGGAATCCCGGAGGTTTGCGCATCCTATATGGAGTATGAACGGCTCAAGCTTGAACCATAGTTCGCCACGGGTATTCTCCCTGAGGCCTTCCAATAGCTCTTCCAGGGACACTTCCCTGTGCCACTTCCTGTGGAAAAGATTGTCCTTTTTCCTATCGCCGCGCTTCTCAAGGAGCATTATGCGGCCGCTGCAGCAACTGGACGTATAGTATCCTTTCGTCCCGGAGATGAACCTGCACAGGCTCTCCATCTGCTCGTCCACTTTCCCTTGCGAGAGGGCGGTTTCAAATGTTTTCCCGTGCCTCTCTTTTATCATGGAAAACCGAGATTTAGCCAATTTTTGCATAATAAGGTATCCTCCCCCCATGTACGCCTATTACCAATTAAGGCCCTTAAAGGCAGTTTAACCGACTATTTTTTTATCCTTCTGCTGCCCCATTCTTTACAGTGTTGTGATGAAGGGTCTTGGGCTTTCTGCAGTGTTCATTGTCATGCTTTCATCGGCAGGGTTTGGTGTTGTCAGCATGAGCTATCCTTCTCATGTCCAGGTTGCTGGCGGCTCCGGCATTGAAGCAGGCTTTGTGTCTCCGGGCCAGTCGTTTCCTGTCGCGTTTTCGGATAATGCGGGCAATGGGCAGACCTGGGATTCACTTTCCATTTCCGGGCTTCCAAGTGGTTGGCAGCTGGTTTCGAACGAAAAGACAGACGCATCCCTTTCCGCGACAATAAAGGTGCCTGATTTTGAGAAGCATGGAAGGTATTCGTTCAAGGCAGCCCTTGCAGGCGGCGCTGGTGTTTCTGAGCAGGTAGGCGTTTCTATCGAGGTGAAGCGTAACCTCATTGAAGTGTCATTCGTAAAGAAGTCCGCTGACGAGTTCTACCTTGTCGGCGGCAAAATAATTTATACCGCCACGATAAGCAACTCTTCAATAGCGCCTGCCAGTGTCAGGCTGTCGTCAACCCTTCCCGGAAACTGGTACCGCGAGAAATCTGTTACGGTGGGCCCGCAGAGCACGCAGGACATAAACCTTGTCGTGACGCCGCAGACTTCCGGGAGAAAAGAGTTCTTTTTTCAGGGATTCGCCGGGCAGAAAGGCGACATCGTGAAGACTTTTTCATCAGAAGTTGATGTGAAGCCGACATTCAGGGGAGAACTCGGCTCACCGAATTCTGGTTTCCCGTTCTTCACGTTTTCCATGCTGCCTTTCCAGCTATTCAATTCTTTCCTCGGGATTTTATTCCAATGAATTTTTCTACATTTTTCACAATTCCTTTGCCATATATGCGCCTTCGCGTGAGTATGCGTGCTTTCTCCTGTAATATTCCCGTGCGCCTACCCCGCTGGTCACCAGCATCTTGTCCGCTCCGAACCTTTCCTTTGCTATTTCCTCGGCGCGGCTCAGGAGCCTGTGCCCGAAGCCCCGGTGCTGCTGGCTGGTGTCTTTCTTCTCTCCGAGGCCGAGTTGCGCTCCGAAGACGTGAAGCTCCCTTATGCATGAAGTGCTCCCAGTGAATTCCTTCCTGAAGGGCGCATGCGGCATCCGAAGCCTGCAGAATCCTAGCAGGAGGTCATTCGTCATGTCCTCAAAAGATATGAAAACCTCCTTCCCTTTGCTTGCAGTGTATTCCCTTTCCACGAGGCTGATATTGGAATAATCTATGCTCGCGCCTTTCCCTGTGTTGATTCCTGATTCCCTGCACCGGATGCACCTGCACCTGGCTCCTTTTTCTTCGCATTTCTGCTCCACAAGCTGCCTGAGGTTGTTCTTGTCTATGCCTCCGAGAGCAAGCTTCACCGGTATATCACGCTGCACTCTGTGCACTCTTGTCCATTCCGGGAAAAAACGCTTCGCTTCCGCTATTATTTCCGCGGCCTCCGCGGTGCTCAGCGGGCTGAATTTTCCCTGCTCATAGATTTTTGCAAGCGCAGTTCCAGGCATCACCATGCAGGGGTATATCTTCAGCCCGTCAGGCCTGAAGTCATCGTTCCCGAAAGCCTCGCGGAACATTTCAATGTCTTTACTGTGTGAGCTCATCGGCTGTCCGGGCATCATGTGGTACGTCACTTTCAGGCCAGAATCCTTCAGCAGCCTTGTTGCTTCAATGGTGTCATCGAGTGTATGGCCGCGATGGGTGAAGGCGAGCACCTCGTCGTAAAGGCTTTGTGCGCCGAGTTCCACGCGCGTAGCGCCGAGGTGCAGCATTTCATTTATGTGCGGTTCCTTGCACCAGTCGGGTTTCGTCTCTATGCACATTGTCACAATCCTGATTCGCGCTTCTTCGTTCCGTGCCTGTTCTCTCTCAAGGTTTCCGTGCGGTGTCTGCGGTGCGGGGTGAGGTTCCTTGCTTCCTCTTTCCGCTCGGGCATAGAATTTGTGGGGCATGGACATTCCGTGCTCGAAGAACTTTTCCGGGAAATCGTTTGCCGCCCTGAAAGCCCCTTCTATGAACTCTTCCTGGTATTGCCTCGGGGTGGCGGGAAATGTTCCGCCCATTATTATGAGCTCAATTTTCTCCGGGTTGTGGGCGGTGGCATAGTATTGCTCAATCCTGCTGATTGTCTGCGCATACGGGTCATAATTGTTGCTTATGCCCCGCATCGTGGCCGGTTCATGCCCGGTATACGACTGTGGCACATTGCCAAAAGGGCTTCCGGGGCCGCCGGGGCAATATATGCATGTCCCGTGCGGGCATCTATCCGGCCTTGTCATAATCGCGACCGGCGCCACGCCTGAAAGTGTCCTCAGCGGCTTTATGGAGAGCATTTCCAACAGCTTCCTGGAGGGATTCTTTGCATTTGAAAGTATGTCCGGGTTTGATGGCATTTCCCGGATGATGGCGGTTCCTGCGGCAGCATGGATGCTTTTGGCAACACTGAGCTTTAGTATTTCAAGTTCGGCCTTTCCTTTAACCCTGCCGCTTTCGACTTCTTCAATCACTTTTTTGCAGAACTTTTTCACAGGGGCTTCCATACTAAGGCCCTGTGGCGGAAAGGTTTTTATTCCGAGGAATACCGTGGTTTTTTCCGAGGCAAAAAAGACAAAATGCGCCATTTTGGCTGTTGTGCCTATTTTATACGGGTTTATTCCTCAGTCAGGGGGCAATATTAAAGATTTTTTTCGCAGTGCTTGCCGCGCTCGAGAAAAAGAAAATAGGTTTCATGATAGTGGCTGCCTCCGTGAAGGCGCGAAGCATTATCGGCATTCTGGCGGTTGAAGGGAAGACTTTTATTCCGCAACGGCCAATCTCTTGCATGGCTGATTTCCTGTTCCTCGCGGTTGTCATCGCCACTCTCGCCCTTTTTGCGGTAGTGCTTTATCTTCTTGCACGTCTTTCCTCGCTCGAGAGTGCGCTTTCCATACTGCAGTTCTCCAAGGCGTCGCAGAGCGTGAAGTATGGCAAGATGACCGAGCACTTCATGCCATTCACCAAGGACTTCCCTTTCAGCCCGGAAAACTTCAGGTTCATAGGCAATCCAGTTGACGGCATCGTTTTCGAGGATGACCGAATAGTTTTCGCGGAATTCAAGGCGGCTTCATCCCAGCTCTCGCAGAAGCAGAGGCGCATAAGGGAGCTAGTGGAAAAAGGTAAAGTGGAGTGGTTCGAGCAGCGCTTGAAATGAAGTGTTGCGGCCTTTTCACTCTTCAGGAATCCCACTTAACCTTGTACCTCAGAACAGCGGCAATCCCGCCTATGCCTTCGAGCTTTTTTCCTGCCTCGCTCTCCGGGTCCACGAACCTCGTTTTAGTGTTGTGTTTCTCCGCGGCGTCAAGCACGTCCATCGATTCCTTCCTATTGTCTGTCATCATTGTTTCCAGGATCGCTATTTCGGCCGCTGCTCCTGATTCGGCCGATTGCCTGACTTCGCTCATGCCTATCGCGGCGAGTCCGCCGGGAATGCCTGCCAGCACCCTCTCCACGGCTTTCGCCTCCTCGGCAGAATGGAACCCTCCTATGATCCGGTCTATTCTCCCGGACTTTATCAGCTCGTTCAGGCCGGTGGTTCCGACAGAGTTTGTTGACTCGAACACTATTTCGGTTCCGGTTTTTTTTCCCTTCAGGAATTTCTCGAAGTTCTGCTTCTCGAATCCGGGGCCGGCAACCACGGCTTTTCCACCTCCGAGGCCCTGCATTTTGCCGAAAATCTCCTCAAAATAAGGATTGCCCTTCCGCTTCTCGCCCTTGAACCTCTTGCCTTCCCTTTCTGCGCGTATGCGGGCCTTGACCTCGATTCCGGTGTCCTTCAGGAAAGCGAGCTCGGCTTCCTCGTCGTCCATCACGACGAGCAGGACTTTCTCTCGTCCGTCGGAATTCTTGGCTCTCTCAAGCCTTTCAATATGGAAATTCCTGAGCGCCTTCTTCCTCACAATGATTTTCCTTCCGGGTTCAGCTTCGATGGTGTGGTGTGCCTTGAGCGGCACCAGTTCCTCAGGGCTGGCTGCCGTGACAATGCCCTGTATCCTGAGCTGGCGGGAAACATCGTGGAAAATGGTTTTCTCAACTTCCACCTCCACGAATATGGTCTGCCTGAAAGCCTTGTCGCCCTCGTTCTCGGCCTTTATTTTCCTCTCCGATATTCCGCTGACCAGGTCCCCTGGCTCTATCAGGCGCTCGAGGTGCCAGAGGTCGTCAAAGGAGTCGGGTATGGCCTCGAACATGTTGTTCTTCCTGTCGACTTTCAGGATTTGCATGTAACAAATTTATCTTATAAATGTTTAAAAAGTTGGGGCATTTCACGGTTTGCGCTTTTGCGGGTATTCAGTGTGCCAGTGATTGCGCAACATTTATTTTACGTGTTCAACATTTGGCATTCCCGCAAATGCCCTGTCGCCAGTGAGGAACTTCACGTTGTTTTCGAGCGCCGCCTGGTAGCCAATCGAGTCAACGTAAGAGAGGCTTTTTCCCCTGTTGGCGAGCCTGAACTTCATCGCGTTTTTTATGGTGCTGTCATCAAAGCCGACAGCATCCGAAAGGAACGACTGGAAATACTTTTCCGCGAGCTCCTCGCCTTCATCCTTTAGCGTCCAATAGTATAGTTCCATGAGGTTTAGCCTGCTCGTGATTATACTGTGTTTCTCGAAATATTTGGTGTAGCCGCTGTTTCCTTTGAAGTATTCTACCATGGCATACGTGTCCGCGAAATATGTGGCCATTCAATCCCAGCCTTTCCTTATCTCCTTCATTATTTCTTCGGTCGGCTTTTTCGTCTTCAGGCTGCCGAAGAGTTCGCGCAGCGGCACCACCTTCTTTACGCTCACAATCACACTGTCATTCGGCCTTATGCCTTCCTTCTTTGCAAAATCCGCGGGAAAGGCCACCCCTACTGAATTGCCCCATTTCCTGACCACGACCATCTTCTCAGCCATATTAGACCACCTGTATAATTATACGTTTGGTTATATTTAAGGGTTTGTTTTGGGAGCTTTGTCGCATAGCCGTCTGTTGAAATGAACCTGTCGCAATCGTCAGTTCCACGAGGTTAGAAGAACTGCCTTTTGCTTTTTGTAGGTCTATATTGTTTTTTTTGCCGCTAATAAACCTTCGTTCGCATTTTAAAACGCTTATAATGAACATATCCCTATGGTCCGTGTGGCTGTGCTGGAGAATGACCGTTGCATCAACGGCGATGGGTGCAATTTCATCTGCGGGAATGTCTGCCCCGTCAATCGTGTCGGCAAGGAGTGCATAGTGCTTCCGGAGGAAGAGGCTGGTGCCACAGGGAAAGAGGCGCGCAGAAGAATACCTGTAATCAGCGAGGAGCTTTGCATCGGATGCAACATCTGCGTGATAAAGTGCCCGGTGGACTGCATCTACATAGAGAATCTTGTGCAGGAGCTGGCCGAGCCGCCGGTTCAGCGCTTCGGGGAAAATGCGTTCCGCGTGTACAGGCTTCCGCTGGTGCGGAAGGGTGCCGTCACCGGACTCATAGGGAGGAACGGGATAGGCAAGTCCACAATCCTGAGGATTCTTTCAGGCCAGTTGGTCCCGAATCTCGGTGATTGGAAGGCAAAAGCGAGCTATGATTCGGTGGTTTCATTTTTCAGGGGAAGGGAGCTGCAGGGCTATTTCAGCTCATTGAAGGAGGGTTCTCTCAGGGTTTCATACAAGCCGCAGGACATCACAGGAATAAGGAATGTTTTCAAGGGCACTGCGGGCGACCTTATCAGGAAGGTTTCCGGGGAGGTCGGCGCAGAGCGTGTTGTCAGTGCCCTCGGGCTCGAAAAAGTGCTTGGCCGGGATGTTTCCGCCCTGAGTGGCGGCGAGTTGCAGCGTCTTGCCATTGCGGCCGCGGTGCTGAAGGACGCTGATTTCTACGCTTTCGACGAGCCTTCTTCCTACCTTGACGTGCGGGAGCGCCTGAATGCGGCAAGGCTCATACGCTCAGTTGCAGAGTCGGGGAAGCAGGTAATGCTCATAGAGCACGACCTCGCAGTGCTTGACTACCTCAGCGACTACATACATATCCTTTACGGCAAGAAGTCGGTTTACGGAATTGTCTCCAACTCGAAAAGCGTGCGCAATGGCATCAATGAGTTCCTGCAGGGGTTCGTGAAGGACGAGAACGTGAGGTTCAGGCGTTCAGAGCTGAAGTTCGAGGCGAAGCCGCCGTCGGATTATTCGAAGAAGCGCATAATCGCCACTTATCCTGCAATGAAAAAATCCTTCGGGGAGTTCTCGCTTTCGGTGCGGGAGGGTGACCTCAGGGAAGCCGAAGTCATCGGCATACTTGGCCCGAATGGCATAGGGAAAACGACCTTCGTGAAGATGCTTGCCGGGATAGAAAAGCCGGACATGGGAGTGCCGGAGCTTTCATTGCGTGTTTCATACAAGCCGCAATATCTCACTGCGGAGAAAGGCGTCTTGGTCGGGGATTTCATTGCCGGGCAGGACATTGACAGGGGCGTTTTCAGGAACGAGGTCGACAGGCGCCTTGCCATAACAGCGCTTGAGAACCATCGCCTTGACGAGCTGAGCGGTGGCGAACTGCAGAAAGTGGCGGTCTCGCTGGCCTTGTGCAGGAACAATTCCGAACTCATTCTCCTTGACGAGCCAAGCGCCTTTGTTGATGTGGAGGACAGGCTGGCCCTTGCCGACGCTATCCGTTCCGTTGCCGATTCGCAGAAGAAGGTCTGCATGGTGGTAGACCATGACATCCTGTTCCAGGATTATGTGAGCGACCGGTTGATAGTTTTCGAGGGCGAACCAGCAGTGCATGGCGTGTCCCTTGCGCCGATGGCGATGCGTGACGGCATGAACCATTTCCTGAAGCATCTGCAATTGTCATTCCGCCGGGACCACGAATCAGGGAGGCCGCGCGTCAACAAGCCAGGCTCCCAGATGGATCAGGAGCAGAGGAAGAGTGGAGAGTACTATTATTCCACAGGCTAATCGTTAATGCAGGTATCCCGGTTAGGGGGTTACTCGCAGGATTATTTCGCGTGAAACATCGAGATTCATAGGAACGTCGAGAATTGCATAAAGACGCCATTCTATCTCGCCAATGGCTTTCGAGTTCAAATAATCCAATCCTAGCGAAACGAGCTTGTTTTGTCCGGCCATCTCTTTTATTTTTTCTGTCCCGTGTTGTATTTTGTCTAGAGTCTCTGGGGGTATCTGGATTTTAAAAGTGTAGCTAACTGGCGCTGAGCTTGGCGTGTATTCTTTTTCGCCTTCCAGTTCCTCCACAACATCGCAATAAGTTATGGTCTTTGTCCGTTTGTCTGTCCGTACCTCGCTTTCGGCGATTAGGCCAACCTTAAGCGCACGGGCACTTATTGGCTTGCTCACCGTCAATTGCACGTAGCCCTCTATAAATTCCCCTGGGTGAAAATCTATTTTGTTCGGAGCCAACTCCATTTTTACAGGCCCAATCTTGAAGGCGTTCTTTAACTCAATCATCAAATCAACGAGAAACACGAAGCCGATTGCCACCAGGATAATTATTGTAGGGAGCCGCATAGTCTTGTCTGCCAGTTCCCATGTGAACGCTATGTTCACTACAATTGCGGCGACCAGAATATATGTTATAAAGCCCGCGATTCTTTTGAGTAATTTCATACTATCCTCTTATTGCTACTTCTATAATAGTTTTTCGGGAATTTTCCGTGATAGTTTCTGGATGCCTGCGGGCCTCTGGTGGCAAGTGTAAGATGTATTTCAACACAAAAGCCAAATCATGCGAGGTCTTTCCTGTTTTTCGCGTAGGAAATTCCGAACCCAATGGCGATTGCGATTATTATGTTGAGCGCCATGTTCGCCGTGCTTGAGCGTGTGCAGCCATCCGCCGCGCCCGGCTGGCATGGCCCCCACCCTTCGTAATACTTAAGTGGAAAGCCGCTGCTTCCATAGTCAGTGGTGGCAAGCAGGCCGTTAATCACGAAGGCGTCAATCGTGACAAAAAATACGATTGCGGCAATGGTGAATATACTGCCGTCTTTCACAAAATTGCCCATTTTCGCACCGCTTTTTTTTGTTCAGTAATAATGCCTGTATTCTACAGTGTAGCTCACTTCGGCCTTGCCTTTTGCCGGCACTTCCACAATGAAGTCTATTTCGGTGGAACTCTTCTTTTCGTATGGCTGGCTGTTGCCGCTTATTGTCCAGCTTCCTCCGTAGAGGTGTTCCTTCACCCTTACCTTGACCGCCTCGTCCTTTTGGTTTTCAAGGGTTATCCTGTATTGCTCCTTTGTCACTCCTCTGCTCGTGTTGTCAGAGCTTACCTGCACCCTTTCTCCCGTAATGTCAAAGGCGTTTCCCACCAGGACGCTTACTTCGTCCTCCTTCTTGGTATTGTCCATGCTGTCCTCGCCGAGGAACTGCAGTTGCCCGTCGGAGTCCCTCTTGTAAACCCTTACGGTGCCCTTCGGCAGTGGAACCCCTAGCCCCTGGCTTTCAGAGTTCTTGAAGCTGAGCCTGACCTCCACCTTGCCATTGCCGCTGCCGCCATAATAATATGTCTGGCCGCCGGAGCCGTCAAACACGTATTCCTTGTTCACGGGCACGCTTTCGGCAGATAGCAGTGATATCTGTTTTGTCTCATTGTTCTTTATGGTAGTCCTGCCCTGCAGGGTGTAGAGATAATACTCGAAGAGGGCCTGGCTGCCGAACTGTTGGGGTGCGGCAGCCTTATTCGCGACTGCATAGTCGTACGCTTCCCTGTAAGGTGCGCCGTCTTCTACGCGGTGCACTTCTCCCGCAACCAGCTTGAGCTTCGTGTCAGGGTAATCCGTGCCAGACGTGTTTGTTATGGTAGTCCATCCTCCAAAATCCATTTTCGTGTCGTCTGTGTTGGAGACCGCGACATAGTTCGCCTTCCATTCGAGGCCGCCTGTCAGGTAAGCTGTTTCAGTCTGCCTTTTTCCTGCGTCGTTGGAGTATATTTTCCACACCAGCGTGGGCTTCGTTAGCAGGCCCTGCGGCAGCTGCGGGAAGCTTACGGCGTCGTGGGAGGAAAGCGAAACAATTCCATTCCCTGTGTCTAGCACTATGCCATCCGAGTAGCCGAGGAGCTTGCCCGCGTATCGCTTCGCTTCATTTCCTTCGCTCACTGAGACGCTTATTTCCTTCCCGAGGTACTTTTCGAGTATCTTCTGGGTGTTCACGAGGTCATATTCGTAGTTCTGCTCCACAACATAAGTGCTCGGGAACGCCATGTCCCTGAACAGCACGCTTGTAGCGTCTATTTTCGATGGCACATCCGTGAACTTGACTTCGTTCACGCCCTTTTCAAGGCTCATTTCACGCACGTCCTTCACGAGCGCAAGGTCCTGGTTGTATATCGTGAGTTCTCCGGATGTTTTGGGCATGGGTTCTTCCGCCGCGTCAGCGAACATCGCCACTTCCGGCTTCCCTATCGATACCTTGTAAGAAACATCACTCACGTTCACTATCGGCCTTTTATTCACTGTCTGTTGTTCTTTCCCGATGCCGGAAAAGGCGGCTATTCCAGCCACTATTATAATCGCGATTACCGCTCCTATGATGATGTGCCTGTTTTCCATGGGTTTCACCTGCAATACTTTGCCCATTTGGATATAAATCATTTTCCTTTTACTGAGCCTTTTGCCTAATTTCTTAATCTTTTCCTGGCATCCAGCATTCATGTGCTCTGTTATTGGCGTGTGCTCCCGCAATGGCGAGGACGTTTCGCACGATGCCATTGAACTGATGTCTGTCTTGCGGCATCGCGGACCAGAGGCTTTCGGCGTGAAATGCCGCGGCCGCGAGGTAAAGTCGCGCTCCTTGAACGAGCTCAAGGTTCCCGCAACTGATGTGGTGCTTGGGCACTGCCTACTTTCAACAACAGGCTATGGCGTGCAGCCGATTTCCGCCGGGAATGTTTCCATTGCCCACAATGGCCAGATATACAATTATGAGGAACTCAATGCCAGCCTCGGCTTCGGCCAGCCAGTTTCGGATTCAGAGGTGATTGCACGCTTCTTTTCATCGCGGCTTGAAAAGTCCGGCGCGGGATTTCTCTCCGCGCTCAAGGAGTTTTCAAGGAGGACCGAGGGAGAATATGCAGTCGGCGCCCTTCTCGGCAAAAAGCTGTTTGCCTTCAGGGACTTTCTCGGGCAGAAACCGCTTTGGTTCGGTTCGAGCGATTCTGTCCTTGCTTTTGCCTCGGAGCCTGCCGCGCTGATGAAAATCGGCATCCAGTTCCCACAGCCGCTTCCTCCTGGGCATTTGCTGGAAATCTCGCGGTTTCGCATGAAAGCTTCCGAGGCGTACACGCTGACCGACTTCAGGAAAACCGTCCCTAAAAAACATTCCATGAATGCCCTTCATGCGGCTTTCGGGCACGCTGTTTCAATGCAATGCGCAGGCCTTGGGCGCGCAGCCGTGCTTTTCAGTGGCGGCGTTGACTCATCGCTCATAGCGAAGGCAGTTTCGGGGTTGGTGCCAAAAACCAGGCTTTTCGTTGCCGGTGTTGACGGCAGCCACGACATCGAAAGCGCGGAGTCGGCTTCCGAGGAACTCGGCCTTCCGCTCGAAAAAATCTTGCTTTCAGAAAAGCGTGTCGAGCGCCTTGCGCTGCGCTCTGCGGGAATGCTTTCATTTTTTGATGTGATGCAGGTCGCTCTCGCGGTGCCGGAGCTGGCTTGCGCGGAGCGCATTTCACCGCAGGGCTTCAAGGTGGTTTTCTCCGGCCAGGGAAGCGACGAAATCTTCTGCGGCTATTCTAGTTATGCCGATTTATTGGCGAGGTCTGGCCAAAAGGCTGTTGGTCGGGAAATATGGTCTTCGCTTTCCCGCATGTGGTCCCGCAACTTCCATCGTGATGACGCTATTCTTGCGTCGCAGTCGCTTGAGCTTAGGCTGCCTTTCATGTCACGGTCGTTCCTCCGGGAAGCGATGGCGTTTCCCGCTGGCGAAAAGATGCTCTCGAAGGATGACAGGCTCCGCAAGCATCCTGTGAGGGGGCTCGCGAGGCTCTGCGGAATCCCGGAAAGCATCGCATCGAGGCCGAAGAAGGCCATGCAGTATGGCTCCGGCACGCAGAAAGTGGTGTCGAAGCTTTTCGGCTGATTTACGGGCAGCTGAATGCAGGATATTCAGTGCATCTGGAAATCGTGTCCTTGACTATGCATTGGCCGCCGTCGTTCTCCACTTTCTTAGAGAAATTCAGGGTTCTGGTTTCACTGAATTCCTGCTCTCCGGCAAGTGTTTTGCACGTAAGGTTTCCGCTTACCTCGACAGGATTTCCTGCGGCGCTCGCTATTTGTAGTGTGCACCCTTCCATGTTTGCCTTGACTACAAAGGCAGTATTGACATCTCCAAGTGCTGTCCGAAAGGCATCCAGATTGATGATTGGGTTGCATGCAGAATCATTGTGATTGTAATAGTATTCCGCAGTCGCCCTGTCCAGAATCCTCACGAGGTTCTCTGTCCTCAGCGCGGTTTCATTCGCGGCCTGCATCCTCATGAAGGTAGTGTCGCCGCGCTGGACGCTATTCGCCGCGTTGATGCTGAACACGAGAAGCACTATTGCCGCTGCGGCCGCGAGCACCGCTACCGAGCCCTTCCTGTCTATCATGGTACGCATTTGCTCACTCCTTCTTCCACAGGGTTGGAACTGCCATCATACTTCCACACCGTGCTGCAGCTCCTGCTTCCTTGTGACTGGACGTGCGATTGTGGTATTGTGCAGTTGCCGCAGAGGAACCAGAGGTTCGCTTCGTCCGAGGATTTGGCGTACAGCATGCCCCTTGATGGCCCTCCGGAGGCCTGTGAAATGCCAAGCAGTGCGGCACCGGAAAGCAGCACTATGACTATTGCTATTGCCAGCAATGCATCGATGCTGAACACTACTCCCCGGCTCATCCTCTCCACACCTCTACTGTAAGCGTGTAAGTGTCATATGGGTTGTTGTTTCCGCCGCAGCCGGTTTCTATGCACTTCAGGTAAACCGCCTTGGTCAATTGGTTTCCGGGCGTATTTGGCCCCGCGAATATCCTCTGTACCGTGGCAATATCTTTCACCGTGTTGGGTGCCGGGTCTTTACATGCCGAGCCTGAAGCATCAATAGGTTCCTTGTTAGTGCTCCTGTCCCAATACACATAGCATCCGAACCCTTCGGGTATCATGAGCCGTGCCTTGTTTGCCGGACTGAGTTTTGCAACGTCCCCGCACCCTCTTCTATCGTAGCCTTGCGAGTCGAAATCAGAGGTGCATCTCGCCATGTCAAGCGCGAGGTTGCTTGCGTTCAGCGCTATCGCGGAAAGCTCGTTCCTCGTGACGGCTTCCTTCTGCTGGTATGTCGTGCTTTCATAATAGTTGAGCAGCATGCCTATTGCAAGCACGGAAAGCCCCATGGCTATTACCAGGTCGAGGGAAAACAGCTGGCCTTTTTCCGAGCTGTACTTTCGTGCATATTTCGGCCTCATCCGGAAATCACCACCTTCTGGCCGCAATTGAATGGGCCTGACACATTACTGCCGTCAGGTTTCTTCACGGTTATCATGTCGGTGTCTATGGCAGTGAACGAAACGCTTTTAGCTCCGGACGAAACTTTTATGCTTTTGCTAGCTCCGATTTCGATTGTTATTGTGCATGGTGCTGGTGCTTGGCTCTCCGCAAGCCGCAGCAGCGGTGATGTGTAGGTTATGGTAGTCCCGCTGGCTTTTGCGGAAGCCACCGCCGTGTAAACATCCAGCCTTATTGACTTCAACCCGTTCATGGTTGAATTGTCCGTGGTGTTGTTGGCAAGGTTCTGGTTGTAGGCCATTAATGCCGCGAAAAACACGAGCGCCACGACGAGTGCAAGCAGCAGGTCTATGCTTGATTGGCCGCGATTCCATGCTGTCATGATTTTCATCCACCAAATTATTCAAGGTAATAGTGCTTCACTGGCCTGAGTTTGGGGCCAAGTTCGTACACGAGTGGCCTGCCTGTAGGTATCTCTAGTTTCGGTATTTCGTCATCAGGTATGCCGTCAAGGTGTTTTACAAGTGCCCTGAGGCTGTTCCCGTGCGCTGATATCAGCACGCGGCGGCCTTTCCTTATTGTTGGCGCTATTTCTTTTTTCCAGTATGGAAGCACCCTCTTTATCGTGTCCTCGAGGCTCTCGCATGCGGGAAGCTCGCTTTTTTTCAGTGCAAAGTATTTTGCCTCGTTGCCGGGGTAGCGCGGGTCGTTTTTTTCGAGCGCCGGCGGCCTGACGTCAAAGCTCCTTCTCCATTTCTGCACCTGCTCCTGGCCCGCCTTTGCGGCCATTTCCTCGTGCCTGATTCCCTGCAGTGCGCCATAGTGCCTTTCGTTGAGCCTCCAGTGCTTGAAAACCGGGAGCCACATGAGGTTCATCTCTTCAAGCACGGCCCATGTTGTCTTGATGGCCCTTCTTAAGTATGAAGTGTATGCCAAATCAAACGAGTAGCCGTTTTCAAGGAGCTTCTTTCCGGCTTCCCTTGCTTCTTTTTCCCCTTCTCCACCAAGTTCTATGTCTGTCCAGCCGCAGAAAATTTTGTCCTTGTTGAACTGTGTCTTGCCGTGCCTCAATAGCACGAGCTTCGCGTTTTCAGTCATCCACTACCCTCAGGGTAACATGCCTTCCCTTATTGTCAAAAGCCCTGACCGTATTAAAATTATACGGGTGGCCTATAATGAGGTGCACTTCGCCGAACTTCGAGAATGACTCAAGGTCGGCGTCTGAGGGGTAGTTTTCCTCGCTTGGATGTGAATGTACTGTGCCTATTATGCTGCTGTCGAACGGCACGAGGTCAAGCCGGTAGGAGGAAAACGATTCTCCGTAAGTTGCCGGCACGACGACAAGCTCTTCTATTACTTTGTTCCTGCCGCCGAGCATTGAGAAGAATTCAAGCGGGTAAACGTTCTTCGCGGCCATTATTATTGACTCGAGTACCTGCCTCTTTATGCGGTGCATGTAGAAACTATTTTGTTTAATCAGGTAAAAAACCTTTTGCCATGGTATTCCTATTCATGCGCGTTTCCATTCGCGGCCAATGGCTGCCTTGCATTAAGAACACCTCCGCGTAGATATGGAGTCACTGCCGCAAGCCCTTGAAGTGTCGGCGCAACCTTATCATGGCGTATTCTAAGAGCACGTCCCAGTGGTCGGAAGTTGTGCAAAGACTAGCTGTCAGGGCGGTTGTCGTGCAATGCCACAAGTCTATTGTGGGGTATAGGCTCTAAGGGCATTGCCGTGTTATGGTGGTGCATTTCAGCGCTTCCGGCTGGTTGAAGTAGACTTTTTCAGCTTGCGCTGACCTTCCCGAAGCGAGAGATACCGCTGTGGCGACTTTATTGGCAATCCTGCCGCAGTCTCCTGCCTTGGTGCCCGGCTGCATTATCACGCTTATCCTGAGCTCCGCGTTTTGGCCGCTTCCGCACAAGGCCGATTGCACGTTTTCCAGCGTGTACTTGGTGTCCAGCGAGCCAATCTCCTGTATGAGCGCCTGCCTTGCGGTCGCGTTGATGAATATGCCTTCATGCGAGTTCGTGTACTTCACCAGCACGAGGAACCCTAGGACCACTGTTATAGCCACTATGAGTATTAGCTCGACGCTTGCCTGTCCCCTCATTGCACCACGCTGAAGTCAACGCTTATTGCCCCTCCCGGGAGCTTTGTGACAAGCACATTGTAGAGGCTGAGCTTGCTGTCGCAAGTGGCGATTGTGTTGCTTGGAAGGGAGGTGCTGGTGCCGCATGCTGTTGCAGGCTTTATTGGCACCGTGTCCTGCGTGCATGTGAAAATAGCACCCGTGCCGAACGTCTTCTTGCACGTCTTTCCTTCAGTGTCGCTTGCGTTGTCTTCATCTACGAGGCACGATGCCGTGCCTTTGAGGCCTGTTGATGTGTAATTCATGACAATCGTGTTTTTTCCAGCTGTGGTTCCGCACGTGATGCTCGCATTCACGGGTATCACCGTCTGTATGCTTTCTTTCGTGCCAACCCCTGAGACTGAAACGTATTGTATCGTGTTCACTAATTTGTCTGCCGAAAGCCTGAGTTTCGCGAGGTTCTGGGTGTCATGCATGGCTCCTGTCGCTAGGTCCGCGTTAGGCTGGATTATTACCGCGAGGAATGTCACGGCAATGAGGAGCACGAGAATGAATTCCACAGTGGCCTGGCCTCTTGTCCCAGTTGCGTTTTTTTTCCTCATTTCAGCAGGATGTTCCATATGATGTCACCCGTCAGTTGCAGGGATATGTAAGCCAGCAGCATTGCCGGCACGAATGCCATGGTTTTCCTCACGACCATTTCCTTCGGGGCTTTATTTCCCGATGCCATTTCCCTGAGGTGCTTTGCCTCGCTTTCAGTGAGGCCACCAGCATTTCCCGGCCCGGAAATGACCTTGCCTTCAGGGTTTAGGGCCATCAGGGGCTTTTCAGTCCTATTAGCGATTAACTGCTTTATAACACTTATCATGCCAGGGGCGTGTTCGAAGAATATGGTGCCTTTCCTTTCGACCACGTATGCATCCGGCACCATCCCCTCAGCGGCTTGGGAAGTTTTCACGGTTTCCTTGAAAGCGGCAGGCCTGCACCTGGCATAGAGTATCCATAATGTGTATGCCGCGGCCACCGGAATCGCTATCCATGCCGCGCCATATACGAACTCGCGGAGCGAAACAATTGCGCCTCCTGCTGAAACTACCACAGCCACAATCCTTAGTTTTTTTTTCTTCTGCATCACCAGCAAGAGGAGTATCGGGATGGAAAGAAGCGCATTTATCCCGAAATGCGCGAGTATCACGTTGAGCCCTGAAGCAATGGCTCCGGCAAGCAGCACGTATTCGGCTTTTGCGCGCGCTTCCTGCAGCGCTTCGGAAAGTATGTCCTTGCGCGCAGCGAGCACGGAAAAGGACATGGCCATTCCCAGCGGGAAAATCGCGAGCGCGGAATATACCACGAGGCTTGCCGAAAATACCGGCAATGCTATCGTGGAAAAAATCCCTCCGGCAATTCCGGCTAGTTCACCGAGGAAATTGTAATTCACGGGGTTCAGGATGGACACTGCCGTCACGAGCTTAACATCGCCGCCCGCCCATATTCCGAGCCTGTACAGCGCATAGCTGAGCGCAAACGCGATTATTCCCCCCTCAAGCGCGAGAATTGCCGGCACTGCGCTCCCTGAAAGATAGGATTCCGCGGCCTTCGCCGCAATGCCTATTGCCCCGAGGCCGTACACGAGCCTGTTGGGGACAATCCTCTCCCTTAAGTCTGTGTAAGTGGCGGCAGCGAGGCCAAGAACTGTAACGGCAAAATAAAAGGCCCCGAACAATTCCGCACCCGGAAATCTATGGAGCGGTTAAGTTTAAAACAAAGTTTGAGATGTATGCCCTCCAGCCAAGAGAAAAGGGCTGGGAATTTAACTGACCAAAGCTTTATAAATAGTTGGTCATTATAATGACTATGTGCCGTATGCGGATTTGCTTCGCTTCAACCCCTGGTGGGAAAATGCAGGTGCCATAGACAATGACCCTGACATTGCGCGTTTCGGCAGCGAACCCATAAAGCATTTCCCCGTGTTTGAAACGTCAAGCGGGGTATATGTGATTAGGGGCCCAAGGCAGGTCGGAAAAACAACGCTGGTAAAGCTTAAAATCAAAGAACTGCTTGAAAACGGAACCAGCCCCCAGGACATATTTTTCTATTCTTTTGAGTTGTTGCACACTCCGCAGGATGTTTATGGTGTTGTGCTCGAGTACCTCGAAACTGTTGCATCCGGGAAAAAACGGCATTTGTTCCTGGATGAAACGACAACAATCAGCGACTGGGCCAGGAGCATAAAATTGCTGGTTGACAGGGGCGATATAAAACGTGAGGACGTGGTTCTCGTGACCGGTTCCAGCTCACTGGATCTGAAAAAAGGGGCGGAAAGACTGCCGGGAAGGGGCATAGAGGGAAACGAATTTTTTTACCTGCCTTCCTCGTTCAGGCTCTATCTGAAGCTCAAGGGCATCGAAGTGCCTTCAGCCGACCCGCTGGGCGAAAAAATTTTCTACGAAACCGCCAGAAAAAGCCGCTCAAAAATATTATTGCTCAACAAGGAGTTCGCTTCTTACCTGAATCATGGCGGTTTTCTCTATTCAATAAATCACGGCAAGGGCGAATTGGCCTTGGAAAAATATGCCCGCTGGCTCGAAGGCGATTTCATAAAATGGGGAAAAAACCCTCTCATTGCCAAGGAGATAGTGCAGGCAGTGATAAGAAAGGCCTGCTCCCAGTTCTCTTACCACGCAATCGCGAAGGAAACATCCGTATCTTCTCACAACACCGTCATAGACTACCTCGGCATGGTTGATGAGGAGCTTTTTTTGAGAACAGTGAATAAGGTCACGCTGCCTTTCAAGGCTGAGAGGAAAAAAGAAAAGAAGGCGTTCTTTTTGGACACTCTGCTTGTTGCGGTGGCGGAGCGCTGGGCCGGCCAGAGCCTGCCTATGCCATGCAAAACAGAGCAGGTTGTCGGAAGCCATTTGTCCAGGTTGGGCCACGTGTATTTCTACGATGACGGCAAAAAGGAAATTGATTATGTTTTGAAAATCAAGAATAAGGTGCTTGGCGTGGAAGTGAAATGGAGTGACAACATAAGCAGGGTGGATACATACGGCGTAAAAAGAACTGATGTGCCGTATATCCTGAGCAAAGAAACGCTCAAAACAGAGAACGGCGTTCCGGTAATACCAGTGTCATTGTTTCTCGCAATGCTGGAAGCAAAAGAGATTGTGAAGAGGGATGTCCTGAATTTGTAATATTGCTACGGCCATTCCCGGAAATAAGGCATCAGCTCATCAGCGTGGAAACCACGCTGTTCTTGTTGGAAACAATCTGGGCCTGTGCCTTGTTGGCAATCTTCGTGATGTTGAAGGCTATTATAGTGACCGCGATAACTAGCACCACCCCGAACATTATTGTGAGGAGGTATTCAATCGAGACCTGCGCGCGCTGGTTCATGCTTGCACCACTCTGACTATAGTGTTCACTTCAGGTATTTAATCATATTTGGAAAACTGAAAAAGGAGGCGTGAACCGGCCGAGGCCGGTTCCGGGGGTTATTTCCTGAGTATGACCATGTCCGCCGATGCTCCGCCGGTGCCATCCAAGTTCAATTGGATGCATTTCGTAGTGCTTTTTGTGGTGAAGTCTTGGCTGTATTTTGTCCAGTTGGTTGGGCTCACTCCGTTGCCGAGTGCCGGGGTGAAAATCTGGGTTGCCGAACTACAGTCAGCTGCATTACTTTCAAAGGCAGTGAGTGTCGCATCCCCTTTTTTATAGAACGCGACATGATACGGCGTGCTTCCGGTGGCTGATTTATACTGTGTATACAGCTGTACGGGATTTTTTACGCAGTTGAAGCCATTGTAGCAGAGTACTTCCTTGGTTGCACTGCTACCTATTGTCCATCCATCCGGCCACGTGGGGGGCGGGTTGCCGGGCATTTCCTCTAGCGAGCCGTTGGCTATCAGGTTTCCGCCTGCGCCGGACTCGATAATCTTGTCCAATGATTCGCTTGATGTTCTTGCAGTCTGCTGCTGGCTGCTTCCGCCAGAGCCCAAAAGCAGCACTATCACTATTACTGCCACTACTATTGCTCCTCCTATGAGCAACAAATACTCAAGCGCTCCTTGTCCGGTTCTATCCATTTTTTAGCCTCCCTAAATGCTGCTTGGGTTAATGGTTTGGAGCCGGTAGAAGCCGGCTCCGATTTCTTGGTTTTAAGTGCATGTAGTTGTGTTTGTTCCGTTCCAGAACTGGCCTTCCGCATGGCCGGTTCCCGAAGGCGTCACTATTGCAGTGCAACCCGACTTAGCTCCTCCTTGGCAGTTAAAGCAAGTCTGTCCCACTGCAACTCTTCTTGCTGCTCCAGTTGGTGTTACCCCGGTGATCGCATCCCTACCATCATCAGGAGTTGACTGGAGGTTTGCCGTTTCCTTAGCGCATGTATTTGCCGCGTCAGTGTCTATCGAGGCCTCGTTTGAGCATAATGATGCCGCGACCGATAGATTTGTCTGTGCGCTTCCGCTCTGTCCGGTTCCGAGCAGCAGCACTATCACTATTACCGCCACTACTATTGCTCCTCCTATTAGGAGCAGGTATTCGAGCGCTCCCTGGCCCTTGTTTTTCATCACCATTGTCTCTGCCTCCCTTTGTTTCGTGTTTCCCCTTTTTTTGGGGTTTAATCATAATTGTATATTCCTCTTATGAAAGTTTTTCGTTGACTTCCGGCTGCACTTTGTTGGTCACGAATGTCTTGAGGTAGTAGCCGACGCCTATTGCGGCGACCACTGCTATGGCTATTGCTATCAGTGATTCGGTGCCCACCTGTGCCTTTTCGTCTGCCAGAAGTTTCATGCTCCCGCTCCCACAAGGCTTGTGGATATAAGCCCTGATATGAGATAGGACATATAAGCCACAAATAAGAGGATTGGGATGTATATAATACTTTTGCTCAGGTTGCCGTCCCTCATTATGCTTATCATTACGGCCGTGGCTATGGCTTCTATGAATATGTATGCCTGAATCGAGTCGTTTATTGTCTGGAGGGATTCCGCCGCGAATCCCCTGGTTTGCGCGTCGACTATCGCGGCGGATGCGTTTATCAGTATTCTTGATATGGTGGAGACGAAGCCGAAAATCATTGGCGCGATGAGGCCGCCTGCCACGAACATGAATATGACCTGCAGCACGGTTCTCGAGCGCCTTTCCTTGTGTATCCTGTGCGTTTCCCTCGCGTCCTCGGATATCTCCTCTAGCACGCTGGCCAGTCCCGCGCCGGCCGCGACTGAGTCTATTATTATCCTCACTGTCCTCTTGACGAGCCTCGAGTCGATGTTCTCGGAGAGCGTGAGGAGCGAGTTCTCGAAGTTTTCGCCTTCCTCGAGTTTCCTGAGCACATTGGTCATTTCCTTCTTGAGCGGCCCGTACTCGGCTGCGGCGATTTCCTTGAGCGCGTATTCGTACGTGCCTCCGCTCCTCAGGGTGTCGGACATTTGCCTCAGCGCGTCAGGCAGGTCCTCCTCTATCTTGTCTATCCTTGAAAGCGCGGCGATGTAAGGGTAGCCGATGAGGATGTCCAGCGATACGAGGAAGAGCAGCGCGGAAAGCTGCACGTATTCCCCGAGCCCTATTATTTCCTTCACGGCAAAGAACGTGCCTATTCCCAGCAGCGCGGAAAGCAGGAGCGAAAGCAGTATCCAGAGCAGCGGGTCTATCTTGAACTCTATGCTCTCTATGTAATCCGCGTACTTCCTGAAAAGCCTGTTCCTCTTCAGGAAAGGGATTCTGTCAACAAGGTTCACGGCCATCATTCACACCCTCGGCTGGGATATGCTTATGTAAAGTATGAGGAATCCGAGCGCAATCGGCATCACGACGACATAGGTCATTGCTATTAGCAGCGGCGGAAGGCCTATGTTCCCTATGGAAACTGGCGCATTGAGCGTCGCTCCGAGTATGCCCAGGAACACGGGCGCGACGATTGCTATGAATATATATATCACTCCGAAGAAGTTCATTTTTTCCGCGAAGTCCCTTATCCTTATCCTCATCTCGAAGCTCACGTCCTCCGCTATTTCACCCATGACTTCGGAGAGGTTGCCGCCGGTCTTGAGCGCCCTCACCACATGCATGAGGGCATTCCTCAGCGATTTTGACTGCGTCCTCAGAGCGAAATGCCTGAGAGCGTCCTTCGCGTCCGTGCCTTCCTCTATCTCGTTCACTGTCCTCGAAAACTCCTCGCTCAGGGGCCCGTAATCCGCAACGGCAATGGTCTGTATGGTCTTGTAGAGCCCTATCCCTGCCTTGAGTTCCGTTGCCATGTGCCTGAGGGCGAACGGCAGCTCGACACCCATTTCCTCGCCGCGCCTCTGCGCATTGCTCCTCGGGATGAGGGTCATGACCCCGAAAGTGAAGAGGCCCGCAATCGCGGCCACCGCTACCGAGACAAGGGGCGTGGCCTCGTATAGGTAGCTGAGGATGGCGGTCAGGGAAAAGGCGAGGAGAGCTACAAGAAAAGTCGCGGATATGGTGAGGGCGAGCCACTGGCTGAGGGAGAACTTCATGTTGGCCGAGTAAAGGTAATACCTGAGGTCGGACGCTATTGGCAGTTTCTTGAGCGTATTGGAAATCGCTTCCATCGGCGTCTTGAAAATCAGGTATATCCTTCCAAGCGACCTCACGAGGGGAGACCTGAACTCCTGCAGGTCCTGCACTGTCTGCACGTCTATTTTTTCCTGTGTGTTGTCCGTGATTATGCCTCGCAGCTCCCCGAGTTTTCCGCCTGCTTTCTCGAACTCGACGCCTTCGGCCACGTACTTGCTTTTCATCCTCTCGACTATCTTCTCCACCTGGTCGGAGTCAACCTTCTGCGGCTGCTTATCGGCCTTTTCCGCGTCGGGCTCGCGCTTTCCCTTTTCCACGTTCTCTATTTTCTTCTTGAGGGAGTCAAGCGAAGCCATTCAGACCGCCCTTGCCTATCATGTAATCACGTATTTTTTCCGCGACTTCTTTCGAAGCCATTTCTTTTTCCGAAACGAGCTTCTGGAGGAAGTCCGCCCTGCGCGATATTTCCTGCTCAATCTGCTTCCTCGTCATGCCGGTCATGTCCTGCAGCGTGACCATGTATTCCATTGCAGCATCCGTCCTCTTTAAGGTGTCGCTCAACGCGTCGCGCTTGAATATCATCTCGGTCTTGGCCTTTCCCCTGAGCGTGCCTGTTACCTCGGAGATTTCGGTTATCCTCCTTATCGTCCCGATTTTCTTGTCGTGCAGCCTATGCTGTATTATTATGAAGTTCAGGCCGGAGAGCATCACTTCCGGCACGTTCATCGGCGGGCTCGTGACCCTCACAATCGTTTCCTCGGCGGAGTTCGCGTGCACCGTGCCGAGCGAGTTTCCGGCAACAAATCCCTGCACCACGAAATTATGCGGGTTTTTCATCGTAAGCTCCTTCTCGTTCAGCGTGAGGTCGTAAACGTACCCGCTGTAAGGGTGCGAGTGTATCGCAACTATCTTGTCCCAGAAAATGTCCGCTTCTCCCAGCGCCTTGAGGGTTAGTGAATCAATTCCCGCGGATTCGAACGCTTCCGCAAGCCGCTTTACCGCTTCCGTGCTTGGAATCCTTTCCTTTCTCTTGTAGAAGCTCACAAGCCCCTGCGTGATGCCTGCCCTTCGCGCTATTTCAGAATTGCTGAAACCCTTTTCCCTGGCCTTTGCAAGCAGCTCTATTATCTCGTCATTGCATTCGATAAGGTCCACGTTGGTGTTTGCCTCAATAGCCTTGTCGAGAATCTCCTTCAGCTTCTTTCTTTTTTCTACCGACCTTATGGGGAAAATACGGCTGAATTTCCTCGCCTGCTCAAGGCCGTAGACATACACCCTGAACCATCTGCTGTTGTACGCGCGTGACTCATATTTCCTCGAAACAATCCCGTCAGTGAGAAGTGCGTGCCGGAAAAAGTCAATGTAATTCTCATTTGCGCATGTAAACACGAGCGCATTGTTTTGGGTGTCAACATAGCCTTCGGCGTCGAAAAACCCGGCAACGAATTCCCTCAGGCTTGCGGTGAAGTGGGAATTGGACATTTTCGCCTTCGCGCGGCTCCCGCTTGGGATGTCAAGAAGCTCCTGCACCTGTTTCGATTTTCCGGAGCCGCTCATGTGAGCCTCATAGCAGTTCTTTCCCGGCCTTGGCCCTACAATCGCAACATGCTCGGCGTGGATTTTTTCTTTCATGAACCTGATGAAATCCGGTATCCTTTCCTGCTCCTCGCTGTAAAGGCTGACTCTTCCCTCGCTGCAGGTGTACAGCTTTCCATTTTTTTCCCGTATCCTTTTCTTGTCGAGTATGCTTCCGTCGCCGTGCAGCATCCCGCTCCAGTACTCTGTTTCAGGCTCGCTGGCATTTGCATCCCTTATAAGTTTCCGCGGGGTGGCTATCCTTTGGCCTTCAGTCATCTTGTCCGCCCGCAGTTGCACTATTCCTTTTTCCAATGTATAAAACGGGTGGTTCGGGGTGCATGTGATTTCGCTGCCGGAGGCTAGCTTCACGTGATAGACGTTTCCGGTGTAAGGCCTTCTCATTGCCTGGACGATTTCTGATTTCGTGATTTTGCCGCTTTCGTCAATGCTGTTTATGTATTCATTCTTTACGCTGCACATTTCCCAGTCGCCGTTCTTTTCAGCTCGGTTTTTTGACATCTGCCAGTCTACAAATTCCCCGATTTCGCGGATTCCGGTGGTCAGCGCAAGCTTGCTCTCGCCAGTGAGGCAGCCATCATGTCCCGTGTTGAACGCCGTGAAGAGCGTGAACGCCTCGTCATGCCTTATCTCTCCAACTATTATCCTGTCGGGCCTCATTCTCAGCGCGTTTTTAGTGAGGATGTCCATGGTAAGTTCGCCCGTGCCTTCGAGGCCCGGCGGCCTTGCTTCCATCCTTATCCAGTGCTTGAGCGGCAGGTTCAGTTCTGCCGTGTCCTCTATTGTAATTATGCGCTCGCTTTCGGGTATGAAGCTCGCGAGCACGTTAAGGGTGGTGGTCTTTCCTGAGCCTGTGCCGCCGGAGATGAGTATGTTGGCCGGCCTCGTGTTCATGCCGTCCGTGCACATCCAGAGGAAAGCCGCGGCCTCGACGTTCATCGTGCCGTTCCTGATGAGGTCTATGACGTTGTATGGCTCGGCGCGGAACTTCCTTATGGTGAGGGTCGAGCCCTGGACAGTGGAGGGCGGCATCGTGGCGTTGACGCGGCTTCCGTCAGGCAGCCTCGCGTCGAGCAGGGGGCTGCTGATGTCCACGCGCCTCCCGACCTGCCTCGCAATCCTGTTGATGAGGTCCTGGATTTCGTTGTCGGACGTGAACTCTATGTTGGTGACCATCATCTCATATTTCCTGTGGAAGACGTACACCGGCGCATTGGGCCCGATGACCATTATTTCCTCGAGCTTGTTGTCCTGTATCAGGAAGTCTATCATGCCGTAGCCCACCATTTCCCTCACCACTGCGTCGGCATAGAACTCAAACTTGGTCTTGGGGATGTTGAGTTCGGGCGCGTTGCGTATTATTTCCATTATCCTTTGGTAGTAGACGTTACGCCTCTGCTCCGGGTCGCGTATCTTGTATGGCGTGATGCTGATTATCCTTGTCGCGGCCTCCCTTATCGTGTTTATGATTGCCTTTTCGCCGCTGCCAGGCCTCACGACCGGAGTCCAGTAATAGAGCAGGGGCTGGCCTGGTATGCGGTATATCTTGATGTTGCCGTAGGCGTCAATCTCGATTTTTTCCCTGCTGCGCTCAAGCTCCTTCTCCATCTGCGTCTTCTGCTCCACAGGCACCTTTTCAGGGCTGGTGAAAATCACTTTCTCCTGCGGCGGCAGCTCCTTCTTCATCTCCTCGATTTTCTTCGAGGCCTCCTCCGCAATCTTGGCTTCCTCATCCGCGCCCTTCCGGCCCTTTATCCTGCTCTCAATGAGCCTGTCAATCTCTTCGAGGCCGGACTTGTCAAGCGCTGGCAGGCCCTCGAAAGGCTTTTCATCGCCGCTGGCAGGTTCCACGGCCTGTTTCACTGGCGGGGGCGCGGCGGGCTTTGCGGCGGCCTTTTCCCGTGGTGCAGCAGGTTTCTGCATGCCCGTGCCTGTGGTCTTCACTGAAATCGGCTCTTTCGCAGGCGGCTTATCCGGTGCCTTGGCCTTTTCCGGGGCGGGCTTCTTGTCTTCCTTTTTGCCCTTTACCTTCGCAAAAAGGCTGTCCATGTAATTGGCCATAAAACCAGCTATCTACATGCATTTTCCATTTTAAAAGGGTTGCTGAGAGGAGTGCGCCGGCTTTGGCCCGCGGACGAAACCACGGCTTGCCGGAAAATTCCGGCGGCCGGTGGACGCATGAATAGGATGCAAGAGCGTGTCCGCGGCATAAAAAATGGCCAGGACAGGGGCAATGATGGTTGCACGGCCGCCTGTCAGCACGAAGGCTGGGTTGGTGACATCGGGGCGTGAACTGGTGACATGAGAAACATAGCCGGTGGCAAGTCAAGGGCTCTGGTGACAAAAAAGCGGCGCTGGTGACAAGCAAAACCGAGCTGGTGACACGGAAATGTGCGCTGGTGACAAAAAAGGCCTATTTCAGGGAGCGCTGGTGACAAATCTGCTATTATATAATATGATGAATTGTTTCCTGTTAACGTGCAGCGGAAAAAAAGCCGTGAAAAGAGGCCAATTATTCTCCCGCTCTACACCGCGATTTTTCAACGCTCCAACAGCACGGAAACAAGGAAGCAAAACGGAATTTTTCACGTTTTTTTGGGTGTGTAAAGATTTAATTAGGGAAAAGCCCATTCTGTTCTCTTATGAAACCAAAAGCACAAGGTGCTCTCGAATACCTCCTTTTGATTGGCGGGGCAGTGGTAGTCGGCTCGATAGTGATAGTGCTCCTGCTAGGCTCTGCAAGTTCCGGGAAAACTTCTGCGATGTCAAGACTTGATTTGATTGAACAGAAGAAGGCTGAAGCGGGGGCGAATTTGAGCGGGCTTATCCTGAACGGTTTTTTCGAGCAGGGGTCAGGTACAGGTGCTACAGACTGGCCTTCGGATACTACTTGTGGCGATTTGTGCTTTTACCGCAGAAACGATCCCGGCTATTCAATCCCTGGCGCAGGGTACAGCTGGTATATGTTCTCGCCTGCCGGAAGCGGCTGGGACAACACGATGCAACAGAGGGTTAGCGGCATAAATCAGCCTTCAAAAACATTTAATCTCGAGTTCAAATACCTTTGCAGGACTGCAACATCCCCAAATGGCCTTGGCTGGATCATGCGCTTTAGGGACCACGCAAGGCCGTGCTGCGAAGATGTTTATTCCACTTCTGGCATTGCAACAAAATCCGACGGTTCGACGGAAACAAAAAGTATGACCAATTTCCTTTGCGCGGCAAATGAATCCGGGACATTCAGGGTCACCCTTACGACCCTTGCCAATGCGGGAAGTGATTACTATTGGGATTTGTGGGCTTATTCTGGTCACAGTTCAAATCAGGAGCTTATTGTGGACAACTTCAAGGTCAGCTGATTTAGTGGGTTATTTCCTTTCCCTTATCTGTGCAAGGGTCCTTTTTACAAATTCCTCGGTCTTAACACCGAACTCGACCTTGTTGTCCCGCGACCTCACCGCAACGGTGCCTGCCTGTTCCTCTTTCTCGCCCACGTTCACGATGAACGGCACCTTCCGGCCCTGCGCCTCGCGCACCTTGTACCCCACTGTTTCGGGGCGCACGTCAAGTTCGCTCCTTATTCCGGAGGCGGAAAGCTCGGAATGCACCTTCCCGGCATAGGATGCATACTTCTCGCTCACGGAAATGACCTTCACCTGCACCGGCGCGAGCCAGAGCGGGAAAGCCCCTGCGTAGTGCTCAATCAGTATCGCCATGAAACGCTCAAGCGCGCCGAATATTGCGCGGTGAATCATCACCGGCGGCCTTTCCTTGTCGTCTTTTCCTGTGTATGCCAGGCCGAATTTTTGCGGCATCTGGAAATCAAGCTGCACCGTGGCAAGCTGCCATCTCCTCCCCAGAGAATCGCGTATGTGGAAGTCTATTTTCGGGCCGTAGAATGCGCCGTCACCGGCATTGATTTTGTATTCCACTCCAGTAGAATCAAGCGCGTTTTTGAGGGCGCTTTCCGCATTCTGCCAGTCGTCGTCCGAGCCCATGGAATTTTCCGGCCTTGTGCTCAGTTCAACCGAGTATTCAAACCCGAAAGTCCTGTAATAGTAATCTACCAGCTCGATGGTGCCCTTGACTTCCTGGCCAATCTGTTCCGGGGTGCAGAATATGTGCGCATCGTCCTGCGTGAACTTCCTCACTCGCAAAAGCCCGTTGAGCACTCCTGAGAGTTCGTGGCGGTGCACCATTCCGAACTCGGACATCCTTATGGGAAGTTCCCTGTATGAGTGCTTGGAATCGGCGTAAATGAGCGTGTGGCCGGGGCAGTTCATAGGCTTTACCGCATATTCCTCGCCATCGATGTTCGTGAAGTACATGTTCTCGCGGTAATGCTCCCAGTGCCCGCTCTTCAGCCAGAGGCCCTTTTTCATTATGAGCGGGGTAATGACTTCGATGTAGCCGCGCTTTCCCTGCTCTTCGCGCGCGAACTTTATGAGTTCGTTCCATATTGCGGTTCCGTTCTTATGGAAGAACGCTGTTCCAGGAGCTTCCTGCTGCATCGAGAACAAGTCTAGCTCCTTTCCCAGGCGCAGATGGCCGCGCTTTTCCGCCTCTTCCTTCTGCTTCACCCATTGCTCGAGCATCGCCGCCTTGGGAAACGCAATTCCGTAAATGCGCTGCAGTGACTCGCGCTTCGCGTCCCCGCGCCAGTAAGCGGAGGAAACCTTCAGGAGTTTTACCGCGCCGATTTTCCCGGTGTCGGATACATGGCCGCCCTTGCAGAGGTCCGTGAATTTTCCCTGCTTGTAAAGGGTTATGGTCTTTCCCGCGCCCGCGAATTCCTCTATGAGCTCCTGCTTGAAGCTGTTCCACCCGAATTCCGCGAGCGCCTTTTTCTTGTCCACGACCTCGCGCACGATGGTCTTCTTCTCATGCAGTATCTCGTCCATCCTCTTCTCTATTTTAGCCAGGTCATCCGGAGTGAAAGGCCTTTCCACGAAAAAATCCTGGTAAAATCCCTCGTCTACCGGCGGCCCTATTGTATTCTTCGCATCCTTGTAAAGCGAGGTCACGGCCTCGGCAAGCACGTGCGCGCCTGTGTGCCACATGCTCTTCTTCCCATCCTCGTCATCCCATGTGAGGATGCGGAACTTTCCGCCTTCCTCAATCGGCAGGTCGAGCTCAATCACGCGCTCGCCGAGCTTCGCCGACAGTGCGTCCTTCGCGAGGCGCTGGCCTATGCCTGCCGCAATCTCCTGCGCGGTTATGCCTTTCGGGAACTCCTTCCTTGTCCCGTCTGGGAATTCGAGTGTGATTTTTCCTGCCATGGCAATTACATTAATATTTGGGGCGGGAAGCAATAAAAACGCTTTCACATCTGCTTGTTTATAAGTGTTGGTGGGTTTATGAGGAAGCATCGCACTAGCAAACGAAAGGTTGTGAGGAATGTTGCCAGGGCTACACGCAGTTACGCTTATCTCTCCTCAGAAGAGGCAAAATTGGGCGCAACCCCGGCTGTTTCCAGGTTCGCCCAGCTTCCCAGTCCGCACAATTTGCTTGCCCTGCTGAATGAAAGGCTTGCCGAGCACTCGATTGTCGAGGAAGCCAGCCACTGGATGAAGGTCTGCCCTTTCACGTACATTTCCGGCCAGGAAATACCGGAGCCGGCAAGGCGCGGAATGGCGCACTTCCTCATCGCAAATGAAATCCGCAAATCCGGCCTCGCACCACCTCAGTCCAGGGTGCTGGTTTCATTGCTCGGGTTCCTTGAGGAGGGAGATAACCTTGACTGGGTTGTGCACACCGCAAAACTTATTCGCAACGGAATCAGTCCGGAGGAGGATGCAAAAATGGCGAAATTTCGCAGGTTCATGCGCCAGTTAGGCGCTCCTGAGGATATGGCGCATATTGCAGAACATTCCCGTAAAATGAAGTTGGCGACACAATCCGACAAAGTGAATAATGTAGCGACGCTCAAGGCATTCAGTGCGGGTATGGGCCTTGGCCACATAGTCGCGCGTGGGGGCGGATATGCGGAAAGGCTCCTGAACGAGGTTGCGGAAGCAGTGGATATATATTCACGTAAATAGGGGCCATGCATTTTATTCGCACCGGCGCCTATCGGCCTTCCTTCCTCTTCCGGCGAATCATTTGCTCAACACGTTTCAAGTAATCTCTCGCATCGCCAAGTTTGAGAACTGCGGTGTGCAATTCGCCGCTGGAATCATTTTTTAGCAAACCCCGGGCTTTTTCGATACTTTGTTTCCCAAGAATTTCCTCTATTTCCTCAGGCGTATATCTATTTCTTTTCAGAAGCTGCTCAATGCTTTGCATTTCTTCCAAAACAATCTTTTTCTGGTTTATCAAGGCTCTCTGTAGCTCGGGCAATTTCCTAAAAGAGTCAGCCCCCGAAATTCTCTGCAGCCTTTTGTAGTCAAAATGCCTTCTCTCCCGAGGAGTTGTCCCAATAACCTCAGGAAACGGAAGCCGTGTGCCTCCAATAAGGCGAATCAGCCCTACTCCGTCTTCCAAATTTTTCTTCGCCACCTTCAGGTTGGCAATTCTCTTTGCGCGGTAATCGAGTTCCGCCCCGAATTCTCCGGTATTCCGTGTTTTAAGTCTGGCCATGCTATATATCATGTTGTTGAATAATTAAAACTTTAGCCAACCCGCACCGGCAACGAGGTCTCCTCTGGCTTATAAACGGGTGCATTCTAACTAATTTCATGGGCAGGGAACCTGCCCTTGCAAGAGAATCGCCCTCTACCCTTGTAAGGCAAGGCAGTTCGATGAAGCAAGAAACCACGGCGCTGCAGTGGCTGCTGTCCTAAAGGGCGTGGCCATTTCAGCGGTTGGTAGTTCACATACTCTGAACAAAGAGTTGTCTATGAGGCTTCATATGCAGGAATCAGGGCCGAAAGGGGGCGGTTTTGTAAAGCCCTCCCCAGAGGTCTGCGTGCGCTGCAAGGGGCGCTTGTGGTGCGGGCCTAAGTGCTTTATCCTCGAGCGCTTCGAGAGGCGGCGGGCCGCGGTGAACACAGTTGACGGCAAGAGCCTCCAGAGCCATTCGCCGCCAGGCGTATTCGTCTCGTGGCACGGCTACCCAAAAGTCAGCCTCTCGCCCATGGCCCCGGTGCTCGAGCAGGGCGATGTGTGGCTCTCGGACGACACTGACAAGTGGTTCGGGCTTCCGGCCGAAAAGATAATCGCGTTCCGCGAGAACCTTGTGCGCGGAAACATTCCCGTAAACGTTTCAAGTGCTTCAGACCCGGATTACAGGGTTTCGGAAATACAGGAAACGCTCATGGCTGCGAGGCCTGTCGGCATAGATATGCAGCTTGACGGCAGGCCGACCATACGCGGCGCATCATTCTCGGACTTCCACGCGCCCATGGGGCCGCAGGCTGGGCTGCGGAAATTCTCCATGACTGAAAACCCAAAAGTGAACCGGAAAATAGATTATTATTACTCGGACACTGACGCGAAGTCGATGGACGCGATGATAGCGCTCTACAAGGCCAGTGTCGGCGTGAACCAGCTGCACAAAATCCTCAGTGCAGGGATGCTCGGCGTGGGAAAGAACCGCAAATTTGTCCCGACGAGATGGTCGATCACTGCGATTGACAGCAACCTTTCAGAGCATTTCATTGAGGAGGAAATATGGTATTTCCCGCAACTTTCCGAGGTTCAGGTCTTCCAGTCTAATTATCTGGAAAATTATTTTTACATACTCCTCCTTCCGCGCGAATGGGGTTACGAACTCATGGAAGTCTACAGGCCCGGCGCTTCATGGAACCTAGAGTCGAAGGAGCCGACTTTCATGGCAGACCACGAATTCCATGAAGGGCGCAGGTCATATGCCGACAACACGGCCGGAGGGTATTACGCAGTCCGGATAGCAGTCGCGGAGTACCTCATGCAAGCGCGCAGGCAGGCCACGGCAATAGTGTTCCGGGAGATAGGCGATTCGGGAACGCCAAGCTTGGGCGTCTGGAAGTGCAGGGAATGCGTGAGGGACGCGATGAAACGCAAGCCGCTTGAATTCTCCGATTTGAATCTGGCAGTGAAATACCTTGAAACGAAGCTAACTATTCCAATGCAACACTGGAAAAAGAAGTCAGCGATTCTGGACAATATTCTGAAGCAGAGAAGGATAAGTGATTTTATTTAATGGCTCAAAAATATGGGTGTTTGTCGTTTCGCTTGATCTGCTGCTTACTCGTTTTTATATCTCTCCAAATTCGCAAAAATTTTGGCGGTTTCTTCTGCGGCAGAATTCCTGTACTTTGTAATGCCATTAGTGTCAGCCAATAAACCAGTCTTGATTCTAGACTCCACGATTTTCCTCAGTATTTTTTCGGCATATCCTGAGTTGAGTATTGCGGCCAAATCGGATTCGAATTTTCCGCCGGTTCTTTTTTCCGCGAGTTTATGGTAATGTTCGATTTTTGCATTTACTAATTCATTCATCCTCATTGGGCCATACAATTCTCGGGGAAAGCCAGCTGCCCTCAAGGTTGCCGGGTCTTTCGGGATTCTGTTGGTTTGTAGAATCTCCAAGATGTCCTGCGGGTATCTGACATTATCTTTCGTTACTCTTCCGTTTGCGTTTAGGATAAACCATTTTACAGTCCTGTTAGCGTGGTCCAAAGACAAGTGTATGCCGTCTTCTTGCCCAATCACGTGCGTGGGTCTGTGGCGCTCATCCTGCAATTTATCTATAATGTCTCTGGGTATTTTTCCGGTCTTAACAAGGATGCGTCTGGGCGGCATAGTTTCAGCTCAAGTATCATTTTCTATCCTTTCACTTCTTGTACTTCAGGAATTGCGCCAGCAGGGCCTCCAACTGCACGCGCTCGTTGGCCCCTTCGGCCATCCGGAAATTGTATTCGCCGATTTTGTCAATCAGCTCGATTTTTGTCCTGCCTGGCACTTCGTTCTCGTCCATTTCGACAAGCTCGCGGTGCATCTGCACAATGACGTCCTCGCCGGACATGCCGTACTCGTAAATGAGTTTGTCGAGGAGCGCCCTCGCCTCCAGGAATTTCCCGGATAAGGCAAGCCTCATCATTTCCTTTATTTCCTCCGGCCTTGCACGCGCGCTCACCTCGTAAATAACCTTGTCGGTAATCTTCTCGCCTACGGATGCCGATGCCTGCAGAACGTTGATCGCCTTCCTCATGTCGCCCTGGCACACATAAACTATTGCCTTGAGCGCGCTTTCATCAATGCCAACTTTTTCCTTCTTGGCAACGTCGCCCACCCTTTCCTCTATGTCCTTGGCCGACAGCTGCCCGAACCGGAATATTACGCACCTTGATTGTATGGGCTCGATGATTTTGCTTGAATAATTTGCACTCAAAATAAATCTGCAGGTTCGCGAGTATCTCTCCATTGTCCTGCGCAGGGCCTGTTGCGCGTCGAACGTAAGGGCGTCGCTCTCGTCCAAAAAGATGATTTTGAATCCCTGGTTGAACGCCAGCGTCCGCGCGAAGTTCTTGATTGTGTCGCGGACAACGTCAATGCCGCGGTCATTGCTGGCATTTAACTCCAGAAAGTTTTGCGAAAAGCTGTCCCCGAAGAATTCCTTCGCAAGCGCCACGGCGCAGCTCGTCTTGCCAATGCCGGCGCCTCCGGCAAAAAGCAGGTTGGGCATGGTATTGTTTTTCACGTAGTTGGACAGCCGTGAGGTTATTTCCTTCTGGCCAATAACATCCGAAAGCCTTTCAGGCCGGTATTTCTCTATCCATGGGAGTTCTATAGGGCTCGCCATGAAAGTTATGTCTGGGCTAATGGTTATAAACCGTTTTGCGGGAATTTCCGTAGGTTCAGATGGCCTCGAAGAATCTCAAGCTGTTGTTCCTTTTTGCGCTGTCATATATAGCGATTTTCATCATCAGCAACATTTCCCCCGATTCTTTTGGCTTCAGGAGATGGGTTTTCTCAGGCGACCTCTGGAAGCTCGATTACGAGCTTTTTCTGGTGCCGGTTTTCGGTTTTTTTGCCATTTATTACCTGGTGCCGTGGCTCAAGCAGGGCCTGGGGTTCGGCGATGTGTTTATTTCGATTTTCCCAATAGTATTTACGTTGTTCTCTTACATAGCTTTCACCCTATCGGTTTTCTGGTATTATGCGAGCCAGATATACCTGGCTTACCAAGGGATAGGGTTTCCCGCCGAAGCAAAATGCTTCCTGTTCCTGTGCTTTGATGTTTCGCCATTCAAGCTTGATTACTGGCAGATTTTCGCGAATTCCCACTTCTTTTACTTTGTGCTTGCAGGGCTGCTTGGATGGCTTTCATGGCTCGTGCTGGAGCACCTTGAGCTTTCCGAATCAAAGCCTGCTGAAAAAAGCGCTTGATTTCTTGAACCGTGTCTTGGTGATGGAATGAAGATTTACGTTGAGGGTTATGGGTGCTCCATGAATCTCGCGGAAACCGAGTCAGTGCTGGGCCACGCGGCAAAAAACGGTTTCGAAATCTCCGCAAAGCCGGAGGATGCGGACTTCCTCGTTATCAATACTTGCGCCGTCAAGGAGCAGACGGAATTCAGGATGCTTTCCCGGATAAAGCGCCTTGGGGAAATTGCAGACGCGAATGGTTCGCAGCTCGTAGTGTTCGGCTGCCTTCCAAAGGTGAATCGGAAACTTGTCGAGTCTGTGGCGCGTAACGCCATTCAAATGGGGCCTGACCTCGAGGCCCTTTCAGCCGTGCTCGGCATCTCCGGCGAGCAGTTTTCCCCCTCAATCGAGCCCTTGCGCTCCAATCCTTTCGTGTCAATAATCCCTATTTGCAGTGGCTGCACCAACTATTGCACGTTTTGCGGGACAAAGCTGGCGCGCGGCAACATCAGGAGTTACCCGATACATCAGATAAGGCGGCGCATCGAATCGGAGCTTCCGGGCATCAGGGAGTTTTGGCTCACCGGTCAGGACACTGGCGCTTATGGCCTGGATTCAAAAAGCTCGCTTCCGGAGCTGCTCGCGTCACTTCTTGAAATAGAAGGTGACTTCCGGATACGCATCGGCATGATGAATCCGCATCATTTGGGCCGGATTTACCACAGGCTTGTTCCTCTCTTCAGTGACACCCGCCTATACAGGTTTATCCACATGCCTTTGCAGGCGGGCTCTGACAGGATTCTGAAGCTCATGAGGAGAGGTTACACTGTTTCCCGGTACAGGGAGATGGAGGAAATGCTGCGGCGGGACGTGCCAGGCATAACCATTGCCACAGACATAATAGTCGGCTTTCCGGGAGAGACTGAGAAGGAGTTTCTTGAAACTCTTTCCGTGGTGAAGGAAACGGCTCCCGACATAACCAACATATCGCGCTTCGGTGTGAGGCCCGGTACTTTGGCGGCTGGCATGCCGGGGCGGTTGTCCGGCTCCGGCAAAAAGTCCAGGAGCAGGAGGCTTTTCCCTGTCTGCAGATTTGTTTCCCTTCAGCGCAACAAGCCAATGCTGGGTGTGCGCGAAAGAATTTACGTTTCCGAGAAAGGTGTCCGTGGAGGCTTCATGGGCCGGTCCTCAAACTACAAACCCGTGATAATAAACGAGGATTGCCGCGGTTCGTTTGTTGAGGTTGAAGTCACCGCGGTAACGGCCACTTACCTTGAGGGCAGGGCCATCCAGCCGCAATTTTCTGGCCAAGTCTTGATTAACAGGGCGCATGGTGATAAGGCGTTTTCAGCCCTGAAGGTCCGTGGCATGGATTTGTAGCCCTGGTTATTTTTCCCGGAGCCGGTGGCGGAAGATGCCGTCGTGGACATGTCAATGGCAAAACAACTGAAAAAACAAGTCATTTGCTGTCCTGTCAGGCGTCCATAAAATGCTCAAGAAACAATGTCGTCCGCTATGGCTTATGTATAAAATTCGTGTTTTAATACTTTCAGTGGGTATATCGGGTATATGGCCATTGTCGATTTTGCCGATTCTTTCCGGGTTTATGCCGGGAATTTTCCTACGGCTCTTTCTTTTTCGCTCCTGCTCGTTTTCGTTTTCCCTTTCATGTGGCTCTCTAATTCGTTCGTTTCCTCGGGTACAATGTTCATAAGCTATGGTTTCCTCAAGGCTCCGGTATTCAACTCTCTAGGCTTGCTTGCCCTGGTATTGGTGTTCCTTTTCTTTTACTCTGCCCTTGTCTGCCTCATGGTTCTTGCCGTCAGGCGCGACCTCAGCAGTGTCAAGACCGACTATTATCTCCGGGAGAAGATACAAAAGTTCGCGTTCAAATACTTCAGGTTTCTCGCGGTTTTCACATTAGGCTCCGCGATAATATCTTCGGTTTTGCTGGAGTTAGGCCTCCCAGTGGAAGTGATAAACATAGTACTCCTGGTTGCATCATCCTCATTCATTTTCCTGCCGCAGACGCTCGTGATTGATGAGGAAGGCCTTGCCGCATCAATACTTTCCGCATGGGAATACCTGCTCACTCACTTCTGGAATTATTTGCTGGTGGTGGTTTTCGGAATCGTAGCCATATTCCTGGTGCAAGTAGTGGAGTACCTTGCTGACTATTATTTATCGGGCATAGGAGGATTCGTTTCGCTTATTCTCTGCCTGTCGGTTTTCGTGCCTTTCTTCGAGGCCATGAAGACCCAGATTTACATGAGCCGTTTCGACATCATCAGGAGCTACGAGTCGCGGCTTCCACGATGAACTCGCCGCTGATTTCGAGGCGGTATGCAAAAGACGCATTTCTGCACTATCCAGCCAATTTTTCATAGAATCCTTCATTATATGGCCTATCTCGGCCCAAGCCGAGATAGCCGTCGCTCCCAACAAATCTTGCGCCCTTCCGAGGCGCACTCTCGGACGAAACGGTTGTTTTTCATAGGGTGTGCTTCGAAAGCGAGTATTTCACGCATGGCACATCGGTGAGGAGTGTTTCCGCTTCTCTCGCTGTTTCCGCGGCATAAGCGAACCCGTAAGAGCGCCTTGTCTTGGCCGGCGCCTTGGTGAGCATTCCCTGTGTCCTGGTGGCTTCTCCAGGTATTCCGAAAATATTTTTTGATTCTTCCGCCCCGAGTTCGAGTGCCGAGAACCTCGCGTTCTGGAAAGTTTCTATCACTTCCGTGGCGCATTTTTCCGGTTCTGCCGGGTTTATGCCTGAACATGCGGAAGCCAGCCCTGCGAAAGCCACTGCGCTGCACGATTCCTTCAGTAGCTTCTCCGGAATGTATGCCCTCGTTGCAAGGGCCTCCCTCTTTCTTTCGCACAGCTTCTCGCATTCCTCCACAACCTCCAAAATCATGGAGCGGAATGCCGATTCCTTAAAGCCTGAAGCTTCGGCAATCCTTTGCATATTTACTCCCACCAACTGGAGGACTGTTCCGCCATCGCAGGCAAGCGCTCCGAATCCGAACTTCAGTATTCGCTCGCGCGAATTATTGGCCACTATTACCGAGTATTTTCCGGCGTCTTTATCCAGGAGCTTCAGCTGATATTTGCTGTCCACTGAAACATACACTTCGAAGGATTCCAGTTGCGATGAAAGCAGCTCGTTGGCAAGCATTATGCCGTGTTTCTTCTTTGACGAAAGCTCCCGCCATTCAAAATCGTTGAAAAGGCAAAGTTCGGCCTGCCTCTTCCTGCCGCTAAGCCTGAAAAGCCTGTCCACTGCACCGCATTCCTCCTGTGATTTTTTCCTGGACTTGCTTCCTGTGCCGGCAATCGAGAAATTGAATGCGCGCGGCAAAAGTGGCTCCGAGAGTATCATGTCAAGTTTGCTGGCCTCCAGCACAAGGCTGTCCTTCCCGCCTTCCAGGAATTTTGCTGATGCAAAGAGCTTCGTGGAAAAGTCTTCCGGGGCAAAGACATGAATGGTTCCCTCGAAATGCATCTGCCTCGCCTTTGCAGGAATCACGGCCAGCCAGTTGTATTCACGGAGTATTTCAGGATTGTCAAAATGCCCCGCATCGAGTTTTTTCCTAACCTCAAAGATTGGTATCCCTATGCGCGCATATTCATTATGTATGGATTCGTGGCCATATTCCAGCAGCCTGACGTTGACCATTTCGCGTATGAGCTGGGTATTCAGGTAAGCTATGTTGAGGTCTTTTATCTTGTCCTCCACTTCCCCGCCTATTTTCTCCGCGACGTGCCTGCTTACCCCTGTTTCCTTGAGAAGTGACTTTATGATATTCCCGCGGTCAAATGGCTCCAGCTTCTCGCGTGAAGTATACACCTTGAGCTTCTCGAACGAGAGAAAAACCTTCGCTGCCTCGGGGTTCAGGCCGGCCAATATCTCTCCGGCCTTCCTCCTTAGCTGCTGTTCGTTGCCGTCGAATTGTGCCAGGGCCTGCACTACCTTGAGTGCCTGCCACTCGGATGCGCCGCTCTCCTCGCACTCAGAAGCTATCTGTTGCAGGGTTTCCTTTATTGTCGCGTCGTTTTCCATACCTACGTTATGCCTAAATATTTCTTAATCCGTGCACAAACACGCCATTCATTCGGAAAATTAACTTTTTAATGGTTTTGTGTTTGAATAGTTTAGGTTTTTTTGCCGGTAAAGCGCTTTCGTTCGTCTTTGCCGGGAACGAAACGTCTGCACGGTTGCGGTTGGAAGGTGTTTTGTTGGAAGTCCTTGACAAGGTTGATCATAAAATCCTGAGCCTTTTATTGGAGGATGGGCGGGCCTCTTTCAGCGCAATTGCGAATGAAGTCAGCCTTACGGATGTTGCAATAAAAAAGAGGGTGGAGCGCCTCAAGCGGCGCGGAATCATCAACGCGATTACTGCCGACCTGAACCTGAAGGCCCTCGGCTATGAAAACCCGGTGCTTGTCCAGATACGTTCTGAATTGTCAAAGAACCGTGACGTGATAAAGAAGCTGAACGAAATGGATTATGTGCTGGAGCTTCACCAGGTCCTCGGGGAGTACAACATTTTCGCGAAGCTTGTGGTTCCTGACCTTGATTCGGCGGAAAAGTTCGTGGAGCGCCTCGGTACGCTTGACGGCGTCCTTGACATAAAGACGCTGGTCGTGATTTCCGAGGTGAAGAAATCCAAGATGCTGCCCACGCTTTCGCTCCAGAAAACCCTCGAATGAAATTTTCCGGATTTTCAGGAATGCTGCGGCCATCCGGGTGCGGTTTAAATTTTCTTTTGTCAGGAAAGTCACTGTGCATTTATGCTTAAACTGGTTATTTCAGAAAAAGCCATCGCGGGAAAGAACATAGCGTCGCTTCTTGCGGGGAAGGACGTTCCCCAGTCATTGCTGAATGGCGCACCTGTGTTCAGGTTCAGCATTCCTGATGCTGATTACATCGTGGTTCCGCTCCGCGGGCACATCACTGATGTGGAATTTCCAAAGAAATACAGTTATTGGGTCGGCACCGACCTGCGCAAGCTCATAAACGCCGAGATAGAGTACGTCGGGACGGAAAAGTCAATCATAGCGGCGCTCAAGCAGTCGGCTGTAGGCGCGCAGGAGGTTATAATTGCAACTGATGCCGATAGGGAAGGCGAAAGCATAGGCGTCGAGGCCCTGAACTTCATCAAGCAGTCTAACTCCGGCATAAAAGTGAAGCGTGCGTACTTCTCCGCCATCACCAAGAAGGACATCTCTGACGCTTTTGCAAAACTTGTCGATGTGGACTATAACTTCGCTGACTCCGCGGATTCGAGGCGTGAAATCGACCTGATATGGGGCGCGGTTCTCACAAGGTTTCTTTCCCTGGTTTCCGGCCAGCTTGGCAAGGATTACCTAAGTGTCGGAAGGGTGCAGACACCGGCTCTTGCCATATTAGTCAACAGGGAAAAGGAGAGGCTTGCGTTCAAAACCAGGAAGTACTGGGAACTGCTCGCGGTTTTCGAGAAGAACGGGAAAAAATTCAGCGCCGAGCACAAGAAGGGAAAATTCTGGGAAAAAGAAGAGCCTGCAAGGATAAGCGCGGCCAGCCATGATTACGGAATAGTGAAAAGCATCAAGAGTACGGAGCGTGTGCTGAAAAAGCCAACTCCGTTCAACACCACCGACTTCCTTCGCCAGGCCACGGCAATAGGGCTGTCTGCCAGCCAGGCCATGGAGATTGCCGAGCGCCTGTACCAGCAGGGATACACTTCTTACCCGAGGACGGACAACACCGTATATTCCAGCACCCTTGACATCGTGGGAATACTGGGGGAAATATCGAAAGTTCCTGAATTCTCGAGGGATGCGGAAGCGCTGCTTTCGCGCAAATCGCTTTCGCCGTCAAAGGGCAAGAAGGAAACAAAGGACCATCCGCCGATTCATCCCGTAAGCGCGGTGCCGAAGGCGAAGCTCAGTGACCGTGACTGGAAGGTCTACGAGCTCATCGTGAGACGTTTTCTTGCCACGCTTTCTGACGATGCCGTGACGGAAAACCAGGCCGTTGAAATAAGCCTCGATGAAGAGCCTTTCATTGCGCATGGCCAGAAGATACTGGAATCCGGGTGGAAAGAGGTCTACCCTTACTCGGAGATTTCCGAGGTTATACTGCCGTCGCTGGAGGAAGGGGAAAAGGTGAAGCTGGAGAGCCTTGACATGCCTGAGAAGGAGACCCAGCCGCCTACGCGCTACAGCGAGTCCACTCTTATAAAACTCATGGAGGACATGGGTATCGGGACGAAAAGTACTAGGCACACTATAATACAGAAGCTTTTCGCGCGCAAGTATCTTTCGGGCAGCAAGGCAATAGAGCCGAGCAAGATTGCCTTTGCGGTGGTGGATTCCCTGGAGAAGCACAATGTGGATGCCGTTAAGGCGGAGATGACCTCATTGCTGGAGAAGGAGATGGACAAGATTTCGACAGGTTCCAGGTCAAAGGCCGAGGTAGTGGAGGAGTCGAGGAAGCTTCTTTCCACGGTCCTTGAACGGATGATTCAGAGCAAGGACAGCATAGGTTCGGAGCTCAGGGTGGCGCTGAGGAGCGACTTGATTGTCGGGAAATGCGATGTCTGCGACGGGAACCTCAGGACTCTCATAAGCAGGAACCGGAAGCGCTTCCTAGGGTGCACCAATTATCCGAAGTGCACCAACACGTATCCGCTTCCGCAGAAAGGGAAAATAGTCCCGACCGGCGGGCTATGTGCAAAGTGCGGGACGCCTATGATAAGGGTTTTCGGCCAGCGCTATCGCTTCGAAATGTGCGTTGACCCGGAATGCGAAACAAAGGCCGAGTGGAAGGCCAAGGCGGCGGCGAAGGCCGCGGCCGCTGAAAATCCGGCCGTGAAATCGTCCGCTGCACCGGTTGCTGTCAAATGAGCCTGCTGATGGATTTGCCGAGAGTTTAAATTAGCACGAAAATTTCGGGTGAACTGCATGGGATAGAATTAGATTGGAGCAGGGCCGGAAGTGTTTTCCAATTGCAGCTTGGTGAGCCTAGTCCTGCTCCAATTTTTTGCTTGGTTTTGATTCACTTTTTAGGATTGGATTCCCCCTTTGGTTATACAATCATAATAGCTGCTGTTATTCTTTATATAATCTCAGGGTTTTTTCATAGGCTAATTGTACACTCTTAATAAAATTAATGTACCATTTCATTTATCGGTTGCCATGAGCATAGTTCCGAAGCCTGATGACGAAGTTAGGCTGAATATTCTGGCCGCGCTGCTGAAGTACGGGTGCGTTTCCCCTAACATAAGGCAGATACAGAAGCAGACGGGGTACCACAAGGCGACCATAAAGTCCTCGATAGACTTCCTCGTGAAGGAAGGGCTCGTTACAGGTTTCGGCCCGAAAATCGACTTCAAGAAGTTCGGGTATAGACTGGAGGTGCTGTCGTTCCTGCAGGCGGATCTCGCGAACAAGAGGTTTCTCGCCAAGTTCCTCAAGGAGGCTAGGGCTGACCCGAATCTCTACTTCCTTTCCGGCCTTGTCGGCTCGGGTAACTGGAATCTACTCGCGAGGCACATTTACAGTGACATAGAGTCATATCATGCCGGCGTGAACGCGAAGTATTTCGAGAAGATGCCCGGTATACACGGATTCATCAAGGATCAGAGGATATTCTATGTTACCGACCCGTTCTATAAAAGCGATTCCCGCACGGATTCGCTGATTCATGTAGTCCGGAAATCAAGGGGCCGTGATTGAAGTGGGGATGAAAATCGAGGTGAGCTTCGCAAAGTCTCTGCACGAGAATGCGGAGTCTTATTATGCGTTGGCAAAAAAATACCGGAAAAAGCTCGCGGGTCTCGAGAAAGGTGAAAAGGAGCTGGAGCGCAAAATCGGCAAGGCCTCGGAGGAGAAAACTCCGGCCAAGAAAGTCGTCGTGAAGCGCGAGCGCGGCTGGTTCGAGAAGTTCCACTGGTTTTTCACTAGTGAGGGGTTTCTCGTCATTTCCGGGCGTGACGCGAAGGGCAACGAGCTTGTCGTCAAAAAATATATGGAAAAGCACGACCTCTACTTCCACGCGGATATACACGGCGCCCCGCACACTGTCGTAAAGACCGCGGGAAAATCCCCCGGCGACGCATCAAAGCGTGAAGCTGCTGTTTTTGCCGCGATTTTTTCGAGGGCGTGGGCTTCGCACCTTCCTGCGGTGGATGTCTATTCCGTGAGGCCGGAGCAGGTGAGCAAGAGGGTTCCGACTGGCGAGTCTATAGGCACGGGGGCGTTCATGATATACGGCGAGCGTGAATGGTACAGGAAAACCCCGCTGGATTTTTCTGTCGGGCTGAAAAAAGAAGGTGGTTCGTACGTGGTTTTTTCGGGACCGTCTTCCGCGGTTTCGGCAAACGCGGTTTTTTCGCTGAAGGTGGTGTTCGGCCAGGGTTCAAAAGGCGAGGTTTCGAAGAAGATTGCCTCGCGGTTCAGGGCATTTGCAGGGAAGGAGGCGCAGGTTTCGGTGGACGACATAGTTTCCGTGCTTCCTTCCGGCGGTCTTGAAGTGCAGGGCTGATTTTTCCTTCTTCGTCATGTGTTCGCACGCGGCAGGTTTTTTTTGTTGTGGGAAATAGACACGCACAGGGGGCTTTCTTCGCTTGCCGGGCGCAGAACGTGCTTGATGACATGTTGAAATGTCGCCTCTGACGTAATAGCTACGGAGGTGGCTTTGCCATGGATAATACCTGTATTGATACGCACAAGGAAACTGTACAAATTCATAGGGTTGATGAGAATACCAATCTTGTTTTGATGGAGCGGTACCCGACTACTCAGGGGGGTTTGGAGAAACTTCTTGCTGGTGTTCGTGGTTCAGTGTGTGTAATGGAAGCTTGTTCCACAAGCTACCCAATATATGATTTCCTTATAGCCAATGGTGTTGAGGTTAAGGTTGCCAATCCAATACTCTTGAAGTGAATTACCCCGCCGCAGAGACGGCGGGGCATCCCCGAACTACTACTACACTACTTTAGAAACTCCGTTATTTTCATTTGATTTGAATCGTATTTTTGCCCTTGTTTCTCAATATACCTGCGGATGATATCTGCATTAA